>JBNMGQ010000097.1:0-7882 GCA_050872345.1 Eubacterium sp.
AATATCATTAGCAAGACTTTCAAGATATTCTTGCTTGTCGTAGCCGTATTCATTGTCAATATATCTGTCCTTGTATGTATTAACCAAGTCAAGAAGAGTAATCGGCAAATCCTGTGAATTATCATTTGAAATAAGATTACCGAACATCTCTTCCATTTCGTTTGATAAATCGTCAAGTAAAATGCCGTCATCGGTAATATTAATCTTACCTCTTGCAGCATTTCTGTATTTACCGTAGCTACCGTAATAATATGCAACCTCTGACTTCTGCTTATCTGAAAGTTTAATTTTTGTATTTTTCAAATAATCAAGCATTTCCTGCTCTTGTTCAGTCGGTTGATATTTTTGTTTTTTCTCGTTCTCGACAAGCTTTTCTGCAAGGTAGTAAGCTGCATTGTATAACTGAGCCGAAGTATCGAGTGTGTGCCAAGTCTTCATCACATCCTTAACTTCAACGCCTGTCATACGAGTAGATGTAAGCTTTTTAATATCTCTGCCTGCTTTAAGCAAAGCATTTGTGCTGACTTCTCTGCCGTTGGTAAGTTCAAATTGATGTTTTAAAAGCTCGTTAACTTCCTTAAGGTGTTTGTTTTCACGCTTAAGCTCTGAGTATTCGGCATAATCTACATCTCTTGAGAAATTAACATATCTATTTTCTTGTTGAATTCTGTTTCCGTTGGTTGGGTTTTCAAAATTTTCCGAATCATTTCGACTTGTTCCCGTGAGCGAACAAAATCTGCCACTTTTAGTATCGTACTTTTCGAGTACATATCCATAATACTCAATATTAGTTCTGAGTAACCTAACGATTTCTTCATTGGTATACTTCTCCTTTTCTGCTTTAGCAATAATTTGTGCTGATAAGTCGTTTTCTCCGTGTATAGTTTCATCATTTCCCAACAATCTATATACGGCTGTAATTTCAAGTTTTAATTCGTTTCCATTATAACAAATTATTTTTGCATTATCAATGTTATCGTTCTCATAAATAGTGACTGCCGAATTTTCAACTATTCTGCCTGTTTCTCTATTATCGATAATTGAATAAAACTGCCTATATTCATTTTTACTTAACGCCTTTGAAAAATCCTTTTCTCTTGTATTAACATCACGAGAAAATCTAACATCCTCATTTTCGGTCGGTGTAAGGTTATCGGCAAGTTTAATTTGATTAGAATCAAACGCTATAAATTCTTCATTTTCATTATTCACACCGTCATATCCAAGACTTTCAAGATATTCTCTTGCCTTAACGCCTGCATTATTTTGGCCTTGAAATTTACGCAGTGCCTTATATCCCATTTGTTCACTTGCCGGGTTTGTAATATTAATATAATAAGCATTGACATTACTGCCGTAATCTTTAGCGTCAAGCTCCAAAGGACTGAAAAACATTCCTTGAATATCCATATTTGCTCTGCCTTTGGTCTTATCAAAAACTGTAAAGTTTTCGGATGTACCGTGGTATACCTTTAACAAATTGCCATTTTCATCACGAACCTTTGAATTTTTAAAATACTCCGCCTGCTGCTGTGTGAGTTTATTTCCGTCACTGTCAATATCAAGTGAATGTTTAATAGCATTTTTTGGAACAATAATATCTGTTTTAATATCATCAACATATATTACTGCATTTCCGTTCTCATTCACTCTGCCAATCTTCTTAGCATTATTAATAGCAGTTTCAATTATATTTTTCCTGCTAATTGAATTTGCTTTGTAATCAATGCTATCATCAATTTTTGTAATCTTCATATCCGGCTTTTTAGTGAGTTCTTCATATGAATAATCAACATCACGAGAAAATCTAATATCATTGTCGTTTGTCGGAGAACTATTGTCAACATTTTTTACTTGATTAGCACTAAAAGTAACATAAGCAACTCCTCGGTCATAAACAGGTGTTCCATAACCACCTACAGCACCTTCATCAATAATCAAGCCGTCATAATCATATTCATTTTCTTCAATAAACTCTTGCAAGTCCATGGCTTCAACCCAATCAGGAAGACCTTTTTCGGTAAGCGGTGAGCCGTTGCCCCACTTCATATAAAATTCATTTTCAAATATTTCTCGTTCTCTTTTGTTTCTTGTATCAAAAGGTTTTTCTATATTAAGATAGACTTTATATGTATCAGGGTTATTACTACTATTTTTTTGTGAAAGCAAACTTGCACTCGGTGATTGATAAAGGTCTGCATACTCTTTATTTGCTGTAAAATATGAGCCTGTACGAAATGTTGTAAATTCAGCATTCGGACTACCATGATACACAACGAGCAAATTACCGTCTTCATCACGAACCTTTGAATTTTTAAAATACTTCGCCTGCTGCTGTGTGAGTTTATTTCCGTCGCTGTCAATATCAAGTGAATATTTAACATCATCATTCTTGACTTTTATAGCATTCTTTGCTATATTATCAGTGCGAGACAAGTCGTAACTATTATAACCTCTGGATGTTATATCCTTTGCGTTTAGTGAGACTGTCTCGTTTTTATTTTGTAAGTTCATATTATGAATATAAAACTTGTTATCAACAGGCGTTTTTTTTATTTTTATTTCAACATTATAATTTTCGCCGTCAACTATTGCAGGATGACTGAGCACTAAAAATGAACTGCCCTCTTTTGAGTGGTAGTTCTTTTCATTTTCATTTACTACCTCTGCATACCTAATCATATCAGGCAAATTATCAATAACAGCAATTTTTGCAGTTTTAATCTTGCGTGGTAATTTAACATATCGTTTTTCTGTAGATAATGTTTCTCTAATACCATTTTTTGTTATTGAAACCACAATATCCGTATCGGCATTTACCACAATATTTTTATTGTTTTGATTGAAAAAGTTTTCATTATCAAGAGCTGAAATAACTCTTTTTTGAATATTTACATAATCTCCAAGTGCATTTGCTGTATTTGGTATACCGTACTTGTCTAATTTTTCATCAGAATTAATATCAACATCAGCAAATTTTCCAAGAGTTACGGAATTTTTCGTTTCATTTTCAACCTCAACACCGTTTTTAAGATTTTTGCTTGCACCGTCGAGAACGGCAAGAAATTGATTACGGATATGTTCTGCCTGCTTTTGTTCCATTCGCATAGCTGTTTTTGCAGCCGACTGCAAATTAGAATTTTTAATAACATCCTTGATTTTTTCAATAATCGATTTAAGAAAATCGGTAATTGTTTCAAGGATGTTTTTCTTTTGTGTCGGTGTTTTGGTATCATCAAGAAAATTAACAAAGCTTTCTACACCCTCATCAGTAGAGAAAAGACCTGATACAGCGTCGTTTGTAAGTTCGTTAAGTGCTTCTTCTCTTGTTTTACTGCCCTCTGCCTTTGAATATGTATCAACATAAGCGTCAACAAGAGCATTAAAATCTTTTGCACCTTTTTCTTTTACAAACCAATCACGAATAGCCGTACGGACTTCTTTATATGCCTGTTCATTATAAGCAAGTCCAAACTCACCGAGTTCGTGAATAAGAGCGTTATACTCACCGCTACCGTCTGCATTAACTATAATCTTAGCAAGCGACGGAACAAATTGACCGTTGCCGGCATTCTTACCTTGCGAATGCCTTTCAATATCAACACCGACTTTCTTTGCTGTTTTGATAAACACATCATCAATAGTACTGTCGTTGTTTGAAACATTAGTATATTCACCCTCAATGTGCCTTACGGCAAGTGAAGGTGTCTTTTTGTTTGTCCTTTGCGACTTGACATAGTTATCATAATTAACTGCGTCGGTTTGACCTGCACGAAAGATATTAACGGCAGTATCACCGAGAAGTTGAAGTGACGGAATAAATACCGGATTTTTCCTTACAAAATCCGTATAGCTCATTTCAGGCTTTGATACGCCAAGTTCATATATCGTTTTAGCCTGTTCAACATATGTTCTGATGTCACCGTTAAAGTTTTTAGGTTTATTTTGAGCAAAGTTGAGATAAACGGCATTTGCACCGGCATTGCCGAAATCATTATTTACAATCTCATTTACAAGTATCTGCTGTGCATTGTTTTCGATACTTACATTTTCATAATCCACTTTACCGGCAGAAGTACGAAGTTTAATATCGCTTTTATCTTCGCTTACCGAAAACGGATGTTTACCCTCGATTTTAATTGCTGTTTGATTATTGCCGTCATTGACAACAGCATTAACATCATATTTTGGGCTATCGCTCTGTTGAGTCGTAGAAAGCGTTTCCTTGATATTTTGAGTAGCAGTCGGTACATTTTGCGTATTTCCATTAACGGCATTATTTTGGGCATTCTCAGCTCTTTGCTGATACTTATTCAAACCGTCGTATGTAAAACTATAATCAGTGTAGCCACTCTTAAGCTTTGTCGATAAATCGGCAAGTGAATCGGCAGTAATATTTTCAGCCGTAAAGTCAGAGCCGAATTGCTCATTTATAGCGTTTACTGCCTTTTCACTGCTTGCAACAGCTTTGACATCACTTCTGTTAATGTCAATACCATTAACCATTTTATTAATAGTTCTATTGATTTTACTTTCGTTTTTTTCACCCTCAACAGCAGTTGCAATGTTTTCCTTAAAACCCTCTTTCAATATTTCCACTTGAAGTTGACCGAGTCTTTTTTCATTAATCTTACTGTAGTCGGATTCATCATAAATAGATGAGCCTGTAAGTATATCGCCATTGGTCTTATTTTTATTGACCTTTGCCTGCAATTCCTCGGCATACTTATATGCCTTGCTGTTCTTATCCTTTAAAAGCCCCTCGTCTATAATCGCCTGAATATCACTGTTTTTAGCTTTTTTTCTTAAAAGTTCATAATCAACAGCCATTATTTTTCTCCTTACATAAGATTATAGTGGTCCAAGAGCCACTCTTCTTGTTTATCGTTTATTACCTTTTTATCCTTTAATGATTTAATTGCATTTACTCTGCCATAATCGGTAGAATTACTACCGATTTGTTGCAACATACCATTAGGAATTTTAAGGTTTTCTTGTTCTTTCTTTGCCTTTTCGTCTAAATCTTTCGGAATCGAGGCAGTATTATCATTAGACTTAGTATCATCAGCAGTATACGAATAATTTGAAGTGCCTTTTGAACTGCCCTTAGAGCCACTGCTCGAGCGTCTACCACCTGAACTTCCACCACTGCTTTTAGGTGCAGTGTATTTATACTGCTTATAAAGTCCGTCTGCCTGATACTGAGTAATATTGCCTTTTTTGACCTGTTGCTTTAGATATTCTTTCATTCCCTTATTATCCTTTTTATCGTTAAAGCTGTCACATTTATCGGCAGCAAGAGAAACATTAACCTCATTCATAGACCAATGTTCACTACGCTTATTTTCTTTTTTATCCGAATCAAGCTGAGCATTGAACTGTCTGTTATCTTCCTTAAGCTTATTGTCATTCCAATAACGGTCACTGTTTGTTTCCATTTCCTGATTAATTGTCTCTTGTTCTTTTTGGTATTGATTAAATGCGTATATAACGAGGAAGTGAATAAAATTGACGAATACGCTCAATCACGAGGTAAATCATATCTTCAAATGCATTATAAGTACCCTTAATTGCAAGCCTACTTACCTTTGAACCTGTTTCAATAAGCGCAGAAATAGCACTTGCTGCAGTGACACCACTTGTAGTACCACCTGTTGACACATCACGATTTGCAGTAACCTCTTTTATTTCATTAATTTTGCTGTCACGCTGAGTAAATACTGCACTATCAAGACTCTTAACGCTGATTTCCCTTAATTCATCTTGACCAAGATTACCGTTAGTTTCGACAAATGGCTGAGTCCAATCTAAAAATTGTTCTTTATTTATTCCACCCTCTCTATTGTTAAAATATCGAGGATTTGAGTTCATTAAAACATTTTGGAGTATGCCGGCGTCCATTTTGTCAACATATTCCTGTGGCTGTTTGCCTACATCAATAAAGCCAAATCCTGCTATACTGCCCTGCATAGGAAAGAGAACATCAAATACGAACGGATAATTGCCGTCGTCATACAATCCGTTTGGATATTCGTCAGGCTCGTTTTCGGTGGCAAAAAGCACAACATCATTAACAAATTTGCAGTAATGAAGTTTGCCGTCTTTTTTATAGTACCAATCGATTACTAAGCTCTTTTCGGTGGTATCGACATAATCTTCATATAAATACTCTTTGAGTTCGGTGTGACTGTCGCTTGATATTTCTTCGCTCAAATTCGGATACTGTTTTTTAAGTAAATCGGTATCAATAAGTTCAACAGTAAAAACATTTCTGCTCTTTTGAATATCGGCAATACCACCTTGCCAAAAGATAGAAAGTATATTAATATTTTGGATTTCAACATCACCGATACCGTCTTTACTCTTATTCCAACCGACATATGTAATACCTGTACCACTTTTGCTTTTTTCCGAAACATCAGCAATATATGTTTTGTAGTATTTATTGCGTTTGAGTATCATAGGAATAACATTCCTAAGTCTTTCTGCTTCGGGTACATCAGGGTTTGTCCTCGCTCTGATATTTGCTTCGGGATAATTGTCAGAAAAATCAGCAATTTTGTTTGTAATCGAATTAAACAACCAAGCTGATGAAGACGGCGTTTCAATGCCATTGGGATTTTCTTTACCGTCTGAATAAGCAGCGTCCTTTTTCTTAATTTGCTCCCAATTATGTATTTTCCACCATTCCTCATTAGCTACAATTCTGCTTTCGAGTGACTGCTTTTCTTGCTTATATTTTTGCAGTGTTTCCCTTGCTTTTCTTATTTCTTCTCTGCTTATAACATTCAAGTGACGGCTTTGCTTGTTGTTTTCTCTGATTTTTAAGCCATTTTTCTCACCAAATGAATTTAAAGCAGATTGATTTTCATTATCTGCCTGCTGCAGTGTTTCGTTAATCACCTTATCGTTTGTTTTATTCTTTGGGTTTTCATATTTTTTCATAATAATCTCCTTAATAAATAGTGATACCGTAGCTGTTCATACTACTTCTATACTCTCCACGCTGATTGAGTGGGTCGTCGTCAAGTTCTTTGATAGGCTTACTCTTAAGTGGTCTGATAGGTAACTTATTACACATATATCTAATTTCGTCGGCGATATGGTCTTCACCGTCGGTGTCGAGGTCTTCAACCTTGTGTTCATCATATTGCAGTGTAGGCAATGTTCTTATAGTGCTTTTGCAAGTATTGAAAATATACATTCTTGGTCTGCCGTTAGCACTGAAAGAAAACCTATAATGAACCTGCTGCCAACCTGCAATACGATTGTTATCGCCTTTTTGGAAATAAACTCCGTTTTGAGTGGCAACATCATAAATACTGATACCTGTTGTCTTTTGCCATATAGCCGGGTCAGCAATGCCGATTATATTCTTGCCTTTAAGCCACCTATGCGTTGTTTCGATTTTCTTTACTCGTTGAAAAACCTGCTGTGGGTCCCACTGCAAGCCCTCGTTCGCCTCGTTCTTTACACAACCGTATAGTTCCATTATTCGATACAGCGTACCGTCATAATCAACAGCCCACCAACCGACCGAAAAAGGCTTATGATAACCCCAGTCAAAGGAACGATAAATAGTCCAATTAGGTGGAATTTCAAAAGGTTCAATAACATGGGTATATTCGCCTGTTTTCTGCTGTTCTTTTGTTCCGACACGGAAATCTTCAAAGAACATTCCGTCGGCAACATCCCATAAGCCATATAGAAACATTCTCTTTTGCTTTTCAGGCAGATTTTCAAGCTGTTGCAAGTACTCAGGTTGTTTTGCCATAAGAGCGATATTATCCGTAACAAGTGCTTGTATGAATGAGTAGTCTTCAGGGTTTTCATCCGGCAAATAGTCCTTATCAATAAAAATTCGCTTAAAATAGTGATGTGA
>JBNMGQ010000098.1:0-7789 GCA_050872345.1 Eubacterium sp.
GAGTGAATTGTGCGTAGCACAAGAGACACGAGACTCCAAATTTGGTGACCATAGGGAGCAACAAATTTGGGAGAAACAGTCCGGTGGACTGTTTCGTAGTGAGTAGTTATAAAGGCGACCACAGGTCGCCCCTACGAAAATTTTATCATTTCAGACTGTCTAAATTAGAAAAATCACCGTAGGGGCGAACTGTGTTCGCCCGATAATCCCTCCGTCACGCAAGCGTGCCACCTCCCTTTTCAAAGGAGGCTCAATTTGGTTTGCTATTATATACTATAATTTATCATAAAAAAATACCCGATTATTAAAAATCGGGTAATGAAATAATTTAATTATAAAAATCCATAAAGTGCTGTGCCGAACACTGTTGTTGCCAAAACACTGATAATTACCGAAAGCAAAATAGTAATAGCAAAAATTACAATGTTAGCAATAATATAATTTTTCTTATTCTTATTAGTATTCGGACTCACGAGCCAAACTATCCAGCAAATAATATTTACAATAGGAATTGCCGAAAGCAGGAACATACCGATATAAGAGCCGACACTCATAACCTCATTACTTTGGTTAGTCGGCTGATATACAGGAGCCTGATACTGTGGTTGCTGTGGCTGAGCGTACTGCTGAGCATTTTGGTTGTAATAATTTTGCTGAACATTAGGGTTTGTATAATCAGCCTGATTATTAGTGTTATAATAATTTTGCTGTGCATCGGCATTGCTGTAATCTGCCTGATTATTAGTGTTGTAGTAATTTTGTTGTGCGTCAGGGTTATTGTAATTGCCTTGATTATTAGGATTATAATATTCGTCCATAATTCTACCTCCTCAATCTTATAATTTGATATTATCACATTGATATTTTTTTGTCAATTGTTATTTTTAAAGAAGTCAATTATATTTCATCGAGCGAACACAGTTCGCCCGTCTCTCCTATCGTCAGCATAGCTGACACTTCCCTCGTCAGAGGGAAGCAAGAACTTGGCTCCCTCTGACGAGGGAGCTGTCACGATAGTGACTGAGGGAGAGAAAAAATACAATGTGGCGTAGCCGTCAACCGATTTCAAACTATATTCCATCAAAAAAGGACTGCCGATTGGCAGTCCTTTAAAATTTTACTGGAAGTCAAAAACATTTACCCAAGAGTCAAGGAGTTCTTTTTCGCCCGGAATATTTTTAACGCTTTCGCTGCAAGCAACGATTGGCATCCACTGCTGTACGAGTTGCTTTGGAATATCAGCCTTTTTACAAATAAGGTTAAGATATTTTTCAGCAAGTTCCTTTTGATTTTCAAGATTGAAAACAAGGTAAGTTCTTGCAATATCTTCTGAAGCATTGCCCTGAGTAGCGTGTGCCCAGTCGATAATGTAATATTCACCGTCAGGAGTAACAATTACATTTGACGGGTTAAAGTCACCGTGGAGAACCTTAGTATGTGGCTTCATACCCTCAAGACGGTTGTGAAGGTCATACCTGAGTGTAGCTTCATAAGAGGAAGCACTGATTTTAGCATGCATTTTGTCCTTAATCTTATTAAGCATCGGGCACTTAGTTGCGTGAATTTCCATTTGAAGGTCAACGAACTTTTCAAGATATTCGTCTTCCTTTTCAGGATTCTCAGCCATAAGCTCTGCAAGGCTCTTACCCTCAATATATTCTCTTGTGATAGCCCAGCCACCGTCAACTTTACTTACATCAAGAAGCTTAGGAATTTTAAGTCCTGTTTCCTCAACTCTTGCTGTGTTAAGCGCTTCGTTTAAAACCTGAGCCTTTGTGTAAGCTTTTTCGTCAAATACTTTAACGAGCTTATCACCGTCACGATAAATTTGTTTGTTTTCTCTATTAACAATAGTTGTCATAAATGACACCCCCTATTTATTATACAAAACAGAAAATCAACAGTCAATATTTAATTATTTGCCATAGTATGCACGAAGGTACATATCCTTAATTTCAGACATAAGAGGAAGTCTTGGGTTAGCGCCTGTGCACTGGTCGTCGAAAGCGTCCTCAGTCATCTGGTCAAGAGTATCAAGGAAGTACTTTTCGTCTACGCCGTAATCCTTAATAGTCTTTTTGATACCTACATAATCCTTAAGGTCGTCAATCTTCTTGATAAGACCCTTAAGCTTAGCTTCGTCATTTCTGCCACTTACACCGAGTGCTTCGGCAACTTCTGCGTAACGACGGAGTGTCTTTGGATAATCATACTGGCTGAATGTACCCATCTTAGCAGGAACTTCGGCAGCGTTAAATTCAAGAACATAGTCAATCATAAGTGCGTTTGCAACACCGTGTGGAAGGTGATGATAAGCACCGAGTTTATGAGCCATTGAGTGGCAAACACCAAGGAATGCGTTAGCGAATGCCATACCTGCCATAGTAGCAGCGTTAGCCATCTTTTCTCTTGCTACAGGGTCATTTTGACCGTTGTCGTATGCTCTTGGAAGATACTCAAAGATATTCTTAAGAGCTTCAATAGCAAGACCGTCTGTATATTCGGTAGCCATCATTGATGCGTAAGCTTCAAGTGCGTGAGTAACAGCGTCAATACCTGATGCAGCAGTAAGGCCCTTAGGTGCTGTCATATGGAAATCAGCGTCAACGATAGCCATATTAGGCATAAGCTGATAGTCGGCAAGTGGGTACTTAGTGCCTGTTGTTTCATCGGTAATAACTGCGAAAGGAGTAACTTCAGAACCGGTACCTGCTGAAGTAGGAACAGCGATGAAGTAAGCCTTTTCACCCATCTTAGGGAAGGTATAAACTCTCTTACGAATATCCATAAATCTCATTGCAAGGTCATAGAAGTCAACTTCAGGATGTTCATACATAACCCACATAATCTTAGCAGCGTCCATTGCAGAACCACCACCGAGTGCGATGATTACATCAGGTTCAAATGCCTTCATCTGAGCCCAGCCTTCCTTAGCGCAAGCAAGTGTCGGGTCCGGAGCAACATTGAAGAATGTTGTATTAACAATACCGAGTTCGTCAAGCTTATCTGTGATAGGCTTTGAATAGCCGTTTTTATAAAGGAAAGAGTCAGTTACGATAAATGCTCTCTTCTTGCCCATAACATTGCCAACCTCGTCAAGTGCAACAGGAAGACAACCTTTTTTGATATATACCTTTTCAGGTGCTCTGAACCAAAGCATATTTTCCCTTCTTTCTGCAACTGTCTTGATATTGATAAGATGCTTTACACCAACATTTTCACTGACTGAGTTGCCACCCCATGAGCCACAACCGAGAGTAAGTGAAGGAGCAAGGTCAAAGTTGTAAAGGTCACCGATACCACCGAAAGAAGAAGGTGTGTTAACGAGAATACGGCAAGTCTTCATACGAGCTTCAAACTCAGCAAGCTTTTCCTTTTCAGTAATCTCGTTAATGTAGATTGAAGAAGTATGACCGTAGCCACCGTCTGCGATAAGCTGTTCAGCCTTTGCAAGTGCGTCCTCAAAGTTTTCACTCTTATACATAGCAAGAACAGGAGAAAGCTTTTCGTGAGCAAATTCCTCGCTGATGTCTACAGATTCAACTTCACCGATAAGAACCTTTGTATCCTCAGGAATTTTAACACCTGCAAGAGCAGCGATAGTAACCGGCTTTTGACCTACGATTTTAGCGTTAAGAGCGCCGTTGATGATGATTGTCTTACGAACCTTATCAAGTTCGTCCTTCTTAAGGAAATAACAACCTCTGTATTCAAATTCTTTTCTTACTTCTTTGTAGATATTCTTGTCAACGATAGTAGACTGCTCAGAAGCACAAATCATACCGTTATCAAATGTCTTTGAATGGATGATTGAGTTAACAGCCTTAAGAATGTCTGCGCTTTCATCAATGATAGCTGGAGTATTACCTGCACCTACACCGAGAGCAGGCTTACCGCTTGAATAAGCAGCCTTAACCATACCCGGACCACCTGTTGCAAGGATAATGTCAGCTTCCTTCATAAGAAGGTTTGTCATTTCAAGTGACGGAGCGTCAATCCAAGAGATGATATTTTCAGGAGCACCTGCTGCTACTGCTGCGTCAAGAACGATTTTAGCAGCTGCTGCAGTTGATTTCTTTGCTCTTGGGTGAGGTGAAATGATGATACCGTTTCTTGTCTTAAGAGAAATAAGAGTTTTGAAAATAGCTGTAGATGTTGGGTTAGTTGTAGGAATAACTGCGCAAATAACACCGAGTGGCTCAGCAATACGCTTTGTACCGTAAGCCTTATCTTCATCGATAACACCACAAGTCTTTGTGTTCTTATACTTATTATAGATATATTCTGCTGCGTAGTGGTTCTTGATAATCTTATCTTCAACCACACCCATACCTGTTTCTTCAACTGCCATCTTTGCAAGTGGTATTCTTGCCATATTAGCAGCCTTTGCAGCAGCGAGGAAAATCTTATCTACCTGCTCTTGTGTGTAAGTTGAAAACTTACGCTGAGCTTCACGAACTTTTGCAAGTTCTGCTTCGAGTTTTTCAACACTGTCAATAATTTCTTTTGCCATATTGATTACCTCCAAATTGTATTTGAAAATTGAATTAACTTGTTTTGGGTAATATTGTTAATTAATTAACAATATCATCTTGCATATAATAAGCCATTATTATTTATTTTTCAAGAGTAAAAGCAAAATTTTAGTGATTTTGATAAACTTGTTATTTTTTTAACAATAAATTTGTGCATATTTTTATGAGTTTTCAACCGATTGTTACATATTTATCAATCTCGTTAATAAATATATCATTGTTATTTTTATCGCTGTTTAATGCAATTTTCACTTGAATTATAAATGTAATATGTTATTATAATATATAATATAAAATTATGACGAGGTAATAAAATGACAGCTTGCAAAGTGAGCATTATCGTTCCGGTTTACAACACATCTCAATACCTTTCAAGGTGTATGGAGTCACTTCTTTCTCAGACTCTGAGCGAGATTGAAATTATAGTAGTTAACGACGGAAGCACAGACGACAGTTTACAAATACTCAGAAAATATCAGGCATTAAACCCTAACAAGGTTTATGTGTACAATACGGAAAACGAAGGTGTAAGCCACGCACGAAACTACGGTGTTTCAAAGTCGAGTGGCGCATACCTTTGGTTTGTTGACTCCGACGATTTTGTTGAGCCGAATGCCTGCGAGGTACTTTACAAAAAAGCTACAAAGGACGACAATGACTTAGTACTTTTCAGCAGATACGATGTTAATGCGCATACGGGTGAAAAAATAGGCAACTGCACTTTTCATTATAATCAGAACTTTGCCCTTTGTGAAAAGCCATATGAACTTTTAAAGCTCTCCCCTTTCCCTTGGAACAAGTTTATTAAGCGTGAACTTTTTGACGGTATCAAATTTCCGGAGAAAATCAGATTTGAAGATTTGCCTATATCATTCATTCTTGCAACAAGGGCTAAGTCAATCGGCGTTATAAACGATTTCTTTTATAACTACACCGTTCAGGTAGGATTTTTAAGCAAGTTCACCGAGTCAACTCTTGACATTGCAAAAGCAATTGACTTTTTGATTACCGATTTAAAAGAGAATGACTGCTTTGACACTTACAAAAACGAGATTGAATATATCACCGTTCGTCATTTTCTTTATCGCTTTGAGCAAATATTGACAATCAACGGCGAAGAAAGCTACGAGCTTAAACTTAAACTTATTAACACTCTTTTTGATTATCTTGAGGAAAACTTTCCTCATTTCAAAAACAACAAGTATATCAAATACAATTTACCTGACAGGCTTTACAAAATTTTTGACCTTTACTCTTCAAGGCAGGCACTTATTGACTTTGTTGAAAAGTGCAAAGATATGAGCGAAGAAGAGCAAAAGGCATTTGTTGAAAGCTATATTAAAGAAAACGAAAAGCCTAAGTCATTTGAGTTTGAAACCTTTGACAAAATCAAAGAAAACAGCAAAGAATCAAACGAAAAATACAACAAATACAGAAAAGAACTGTCGCTTAAAAATCAGATGATTTTTATTACTATGCAAAACCACGCTTTGCCGTCATCTATGCTCAGCCTTATCAAATATGCAAAGACGGAAAAGAGTGACTTTGAGCAGATTATAGCAGTTCAAAAAGGTAACGAATCCGACACAAACGAAAGGCTCAAGCGCTACAATCTCGGCGATATTGCAGTAGTACAAATCGGATCTGACGATTATCTCAAAGCAATCAGCGAAGCTAAATATATTTTCTCCGACTGCGCACTTGAATACTTCTTTGCAAAAAAAGAAGGTCAAAAATATATCAACCTTCAAGTTGACAACATTTCTGCAAATATGAGCAGGAAGAGAAACGGCGAATGTTTTGAGTTTTCAACAGTTCAAAAAAGCATTATGACGGCAGACGCAAGCGTTTATTTGACTGAAACAAGCCGTAAATCGTTTGAAAAGGCTTACAGATGCGAGCAGCTTCCTACAAGCGCAATCATTTGCGACAGCCCTGCACTCGACCTTGCAGGTGGCACAAGTTTTGCTTCTGCCGGTGACAAAATAAAAATACTTTTTGCGCCACAGTTTAAAGCTGCATTGCTCAGATATTCTTACACGGCTTTCAGGAAGCTTATGGTTAATCTTAACATTATTGACTGCGAGCTGAGTGACAGATACGACATTTATGTTTGCCTTGATTCATATCCGTACGAAGCAGATTTTTCATCGTTTAATCATATCAAAAAAATGCCGAGAGAATACGATTTATACGACTTCGCAGCCGGTGCTGATTGCGTTGTTACGGACTACGGCACTCTTTTGAATGTATTTAACAATACCGACAAGAACATTGTTCGTTTTGTCCTTGACACCAACGCTTATATAAGCGATGAGGAACTCGGAATTAAAGACGACCGTTACAGGACATTCACAACTGCCAACGAACTTTGCGATCATATCAGAACACTTGAAAAGAGTAACTTCCAACTTTCAAAATATGAAAACGCCGAGCTTTTATTTAAGCAAATCGACAAAGGAAATTATGTTATCGGCAAGCCTGACAAGCCGATTTGCCTTTACTATCTCGGTGGTGCGCTCAGTGAAAAAAGGATTAAAAAGTTCAGACGAATCAGAAATGAAGAGGATTTCAAAACATTTTACCTTTCATTTGACGAAGAACAAAACCCTAACTACAAAACCGATTTTGAAGAGGTGTTAAAAGGTTTAAGAATTATCCCTATGCGCTTTGACGCATTCGATTCTTTCGACGAAAAAATCATCAATTCTATTTGTTCAAAGGGCAGATTGCCACTCGGTGCTTCAAAAAAGTTTGAACTTCAATGCGAAAACGAAAAGAGGAAGTACTTCGGCAACATTCGTTTTGACGAGGAATACATTATTTCAACCGGCGCTATCGCAAGAAACCTTTTGTTTATCGATATGGCTAAAAGTTTGAGCTACGAGTTCAACTGGTTCAGCAAGGAAAAGTACGACACTAAGAAGGCATTTAAGGCTAAAGTAGATTTCATTTGCAAACTGCTTGAAAATAAGGGCAAGGTTGCTATTAAAGACGAAATGAAAGAGCTTAAATGCGTTAAAGATTTGAGAATATCGAGATAAAAAAACCAACCTGCACAATAATGTGCAGGTTGGTTTTTGTTTGATAAATTATAGTTTATAATCGGTTGACGGCTTCGAGTGAATTGTGCGTAGCACAAGAGACACGAGACTCCAAATTTGGCGACCAAAGAAAGCAACAAATTTGGGAGAAACAGTCCGGTGGACTGTTTCGTAGTGAGTAGTTTAATATTTTTTCTCTCCCTCAGTCAC
>JBNMGQ010000099.1:0-7148 GCA_050872345.1 Eubacterium sp.
CGCCTTTATAACTACTCACTACGAAACAGTCCACCGGACTGTTTCTCCCAAATTTGTTGCTTCCTTTGGTCGCCAAATTTGGAGTCTCGTGTCTCTTGTGCTACGCACAATTCACTCGTCAGCCGTCAACCGATTATAAACATTAATTTATATAAACAAAGGAGAGTCTTTCGACTCTCCTTTGTTTTTTATTTGGTTTTAACTGATTTAACTGCTGACCAAGAAGAGTAAATTTTTTTACCGTTTACTGTTTTATATGTGCGAACACGGACATAATATTTTTTCTTAGCCTTAAGTTTTTTAACTGTTGTTTTTGTTGTCTTTTGCTTACTGATTGTTACAGTCTTTTTATTTTTCTTAAACTTCTTATCGGTAGCAACTTGAACTTGATAACCTTTAACACCTGTTATCTTCTTCCAATAAACTGTAATCTGCTTTTTGCCCTTCTTAAGCTTGCTTATTGAAGTTTTCTTAGGCTTAGTTGTTTTCTTGGTTGAAGTTTTAGTTGTTGTTTTATCAGGCGACTGTGTTGTTGCAGTAGCAGAAGTTGAAGGTTGTGTTGCAGGTGTTGACGGTGTAACATTAGGCTGAGTCGGAGCAGTTGGCTGCGTAGGTACTACAGGTGTTGCAGGTTGCTCTTTTTCGATAAACGGATTATCAGGAGAATCTATTAATTCCTGACCCTCTGTACCAAGCCAATAAAGAACTCTGCTGTACGCCTCAACATTGCCGTACGATACAAGTTTATCTGTTACATCTGCAACTATGCCGTAAATATTTGAGTTTAACATACCACTGAGCAATTTCTTTACCTGAGCGTAGTTATCCTCATCAGCAAGAAGAACATCATAAAGATAATAGAATACTGTTGTAAAGCAAGTATCCGTATCACCTGTACGAAGCATTAAGTAATCGTTATCGTTTGACTTACTTTCTGCTGAAGATACTGTTGCGCAGTTACCAAGTTTTAACCAATCAATAGGTCTAAGCTGGATTGACGCACCGTTAATTACAAGTGGGTTATCGCAAAGCTTATGATTAATCCAATCTCCAGAAAGGTCAAGTGACTTTGCAAGATCCGAAAGCAAGCCTGCCTGCTCAAGTGCTGATTTAACGCAATCTCTAAGCATATTTGTACCGATTACATAAGAAATGCTTGGCAAATACTTGATAAGACCGTTGAGTGGGTCCGGCGAAACTTCATCAATTACGCCACAAAGAGTGTTAAGAAGAGGTCTTAAAAATTCATCGGCTGCAATGTTTTTGCCTTTTTGCGAAACAACAGCGTAATAATTGTCTTTATATTCCTGTTCAGTTGGGACAGCTGTAAAACCTGCTGCTTCAAGTGCAGGAATAAGATTAGCATAAACACCGTTTGTATAATCGCCGTCAGCATTAATATAGTCAAACATTTCAACATTCATTGAAACAAGTCCGAGAGCCTTAGCGCCGGGTGCAAGAAGATTTGTAAGTGGACGAAGAACTGCAAGAAGAGCGTCGATAAAACCTGCTCGATCACCGTCTTCAAATCCGAAATCACCACTTGTAAATTGAACTTGAGCAAGACCTTCAAGTGGATTTACTTCTTCTGTTTCCTTAAAATCTTTATTAAAGTCATTGATTTTTTGAACTGCTTTGCTGTACTTAGTTTCTTCAAGCGCAGATGCAATGTTGCTCGGTGCACAAATCAAACTGATAACTCCACCTAGAGTAAGACCAAGAACACCAAGGTCAAGATCACTTCTTGACAATGTTGCATAAAGGTCAAAAATCTTAGTTACCATATCGGTAGTATAAACATTGGTTTTAAGCACTGTATCAAGACCGTTTTTAAGGTCAAGCTGAGGTGCTGCAATATTTCCGACATAGCCTATATCATACCAAAGCTTATCAACGGCACTTTGAATACCACCTACTGTCCAAGCAACTCTGCTGTCATACGGTCTTACAATATCGGTTGCCTTGTAATCCTTGATAGAGCTTGAAAAATCGTTATGGTCAGCTTCCGGTTTAACAATTTTCATATACTTATCAAAAACATCGTCAGCAATTTTAGATTTATGACTGTCAGGAAGCTCGACATATTTTTCTTTTACAGCAGTAACTACGCTTTCATTAACCGTTGCTAAATCAATGCTCTTAACATAATCATTAAATTCTTCAAGCAAAAGGTCGTTAACCTTTGCCACAAGTGCATTTAAGCAGTAGCTGAGATTAGATGCTGAAATTGATGAACTCTTTTTGTACAAAGCTTCAGGTGTTAATTCATCGGCATTTGTATAAACATTTTTGCTTTGAGCAAGCACCTTACAATATGTTGAACTTGCAAGGCTTGAATAAAAGCGAAGCGCATCAGCGCTCAAGCTATTTTTAAGTGCTATTGCGTTTTGAACTTCATCAACAGATACGCTTTGATTTAAAAGGACCTTAATGCCTGCATCTTTTACAGCATTCACAGCTTTTGACACATCCTTATAATCGTCCATAGAATCTGTCATTTCAAGCATTTTATCAATAGTTTTTAAACCAATATCGATAACATTTTTTTGATATGATGCTTCATACTTATTAAAATCGTCAATATAAATTTGAGCGTTTTTGCCGTTTACCCAATTATATGTATATCCGGCAGATGATGAGCCGGTACGCTTAACATATGAAGATGAAGTTACGCCTCTTGGGTCAGCACCGTCAGCGTACAAATCCTGAAGTTCAAGATAGACAAGATTTGTTATTGTACTGAATGTATTAGCATTTTTTGCGTTCAAATTAGTTTGAGTGAAATAATAGCCACCGGAAGAATACCAAGAGAAAGTATTGTCAATAAACTTTGTTTGCGAAGTGGTTAATCTGCTGAAATTATCAAAAAGATTATCAAGCGCTTTTTGTGCCTCATCATTATTTTTAAAATTAGTTGATGAAGTAAGCACATATTTCGAACCGTTCATTTGTGCAAGCGGCGAAACAGCGTCAATTGCTTTTTTATATTCTGCAGGAAAATCACCGCAAAGTTTTTCCACTTCAGAAAGACGATTGATTGAAAAGTCGACTTTTTGAGAAGTGGTAGGCACTTTGCCCGTTTCACTTCTGATTATATCAGTACCTACATTTTGAATCCAGTAGCCGTAATATGCCACATCTAATTTGAAGTTTTTCACTGCCTGAAAGTGAGTCAAGCGCCTTTGTTACTTCGTCAAACTTGGCTCTTGCCTTAGCTTTGGCAGCTTCGTCTTTTGTCGAATAAAGATTGTTTTTATGATTGTCATAATAATCTTTAATCAAAGCTTCAACATTAGTCACATTTTCGTTTTTTGCATCTTGAATTTCATCAGCCAATGCCTTAAATGAAACGCTTAGACTTGTGATAATCAAGACGGCAGACAAAAACAGACTGATTAAACGATTTATGTGAGTTTTCATAGTTTCATACCCCCTAATATAAATTGAAACTTTTCAACTACATAGTAACCATATATTAAAATTAATTCAATATATTTATTATTTTTTCTCATTTTTGTACATATGTTATACAATATTTTTGTTTAGTTTGCATAATTATTGTGCATAACAAAACAGACCGTTATAAGTCTGTTGTTTGATAATTTTTGTCAATATTGAAACAGACCACAAACATATTCAGGGTTTGCTTTTGTTTGTGTATATGATATAATATTAATGTTAGGAGGATTTTATTATGGTTCACATTGGTAAAGGCGAAAAAAGTATAGAATTTATCATACAATGTGCAATTGACGAAGTTGCCGAAAACGGAAATAAGGCGACGCTTAACAGTATATGTTCAAAACATAATATTTCTAAAGGACGAATGTATCACTTCTTTTCTTCTAAAGAAGATTTATATTTTTGTTGCTGTAAATATTCGCTTGACAAAATAACAGAAAAAATAAATCATTTTAAAATTGATGAAGATGCCACACTTGAAAAAAATTTGCACAACTATTATTTGGAAATAATAAATCACTGGTTAAGGCATCCTAACGAAATAATTTTTATAAGTACGATTACAAAAATGTCTGCATATGCCTTTAACGATGATAATTTAAAGAGACTGCAAGAATTAAAAAGTGACTGGGCAAAAACGGTAACCGACAAATTTGTTGAAATTACAAACAGCAAAAACAAAAAAATGAGAGTTGACGCAGCCATAACAAATCAGATAATATCAACTCTCTACAGTCAATTGTTTTTAACATTTTCAAGCGAACTGATTTCTGCTCTTAAGAAGCAAGATTACACCAAGGCAAAGGAAATTAAAAACGGATTATTAAAATATTACGATATACTAATTCGTACATTTTTATACGGAATAATTGACGAACAATAGAAAAAGAGAGCCGAAGCTCTCTTTTTTTATTTTATATTAATCTGTACCGTCTGCATTTTCAGGCTCAACCTGAGTAGTTGAAGGTGCTGTTGTTGTTACGACCTCGCCGTAAACCTGAATAACAACTTCTTCGCCGACAGCAGCCGTTTCACCTGCTGCAGGAGCACTTGCATATGCTTCCCTGACAGTATCAGGTGTATGAGTACCGTCGTTATAAAGTTCAACGGTAGCAACCTTAAATCCTTTATCGGTAAGCATCTTAGTTGCTTCGTCAAGAGTTTGACCTGCAACATTAGGAACTTCTGCCGTTTGTATACCCTTGCTGACCGTAAGCTGAATTTCAGTTTGCTCGTCAACCTTTTCACCGGCTTTTACGCTTTGCTCAAATACAATACCCTCGTCAATATCGGTTGAATATTTAGAAACAAAAGTAAGCTTAAACTGTTTATTCCAAGCAGCCATATTTTCAATATCGCTTTGAGTATAACCGGCAGAGCAGAAATCAGGAACCTCATACTGCTTAACTGCAACGGATGCAGTTGTATCCTCCTGCTTTTTACCGAGTCCACCGTTTTTAGCGACATAAATGCCACCGACAATACCTGCAATAACAATCAAAACAACTAAAATTATAATTGCGATTTTTGTACCGTTGCCCTTTTTTTGCTTGCTATCGTAACCCGGATAACCTCTGTAATGTTCTTCTTCCTCAACCGGATCAGGTTCGACATATTCCTTTTTAAAATGCTTAACTTCCTTTTTAGGCTCCTCTGCCGACTGAGCCACAACTGTAGGCGCAGCATTAAGCTGTTCACGGAAAGTATTAATATCCTGAGTTCTCTTTTCAGGATAAATTTGAAGTCCGCCACCGAGAGCACGAATAACATAAGTAGGAATCTTCTCTGCAATAGTGTTAGGAATCATAAGCTTATCGTTAGTTTCCCTCGACTTTGCGTCAGGTGGATTTTGACCTACAAGTGCTCTGAATATACAAGCCGAAAAAGCGTAAATATCTGTAGCCGGACACATTTTATGGTTATTATCGTACTGTTCAAGCGCCGTATAACCGTCGTTCACATTAAACTCAAGCTCGCTTGACATTGTATTTGCCTGCGAAATACAAAATCCTTTAAGCCTAACCTTACCGTCCCTGCAAAGCACAAGATTATCAGGGCAAATGCCACCGTGAATAATACCGTTTGAATGGAGTGCTTCAAGAGTTGTAAGCACCGGCATAAACATAATCCTTGCCTGGTCCCAAAGAATATTACCGTCAGGATTGCGCAAAAGAAATTCACGAAGAGTAATTGACTCCATATAATCACTTACTGCATAAGCTGTTTCGTTAAGTTCAAAAACATCATAAGTAGGAATTACGGCAGAAAAGTTTTTAAGTTCAGACAAGGTTGTCCAAAGCTTAATAAACGACTGCTTCAAATTGTCATAAGAATCCTTGAACTTTTCCCTGATATGAACTTCAACATTGCCCTCAAGCCTTGTTGCAATGCCCTTAGGCAAAAATTCACGAACGGTAACTACCTTACCGAGTTCCATATCATATGCCATATAAACGCAAGCGTCACTTTCGTGAGTAACAAAAGCGCCTACGGCATATCTGTCATTAAGTATTGTTTTAGGTTGAAGATACATAAAACTTACCTGAGTGTCATTATCATAATGACAATTTGGGCAAACGCTGCCCTCGGTAAGCTCTTCAAAGCAATTCATACATAAATTATCTAAATTTCTCAACAGAAAATCACTCCGTTATTTATTTGAAAATATTTTACCAAGCCAAATATACTTTGTCAAGGACTATGCACATTTAGTTATTGAATAAATATGTAAATTATTATATAATAAATTATGAATTAAATCAAGAAAGGAAATATTTATGGCATCCTTTGCATTAATAAAAGAATTAAATGAAAAGAAAGACAAAAACGGTAACGGATTTTTAGACTTACTCGTTATCGGAAGTGACAAAAAAGAATATCCTGCAAAAGTTTGGAGATTTGACAACAACGGTCAGTTTGAGCAAAATGATGTTGTTGAAATTGAATACACTCTTGACAATTACAAGGGCAAGGCACAACTTACAATTACAAGCATTAAAAAAGCACCAAGTGATATGATTAAGGATTTCATTCCTGCAAGCGAATATGACGGCAAGGTTGTATTTTCAATGCTTTTAAACAAGGTTAACGAGTTTAAAGACGAAGATTTAAAGGCTATTGTTAAGGATATTATGCTTACAAATCGTGAAGCGCTTGAAGTTTACCCTGCTGCGTACAGGCTTCACCACGCAATTGTCGGTGGTCTTATGCTTCACACTGCTTCAATAGTTGAAATGGCTGAAAAAACTTGTGAAGTTTACCCAAACATTAACCGTGAGCTTTTGCTTTCGGGTGCTATTTTGCACGATGTTGCAAAAACATTTGAAATGCAGACAGGTAAAACAGGGCTTTGCACCGGTTACACAGTCGGTGGTGAGCTTATAGGTCATCTTGTAAAAGGTGCAATTTTTATTGACGAAACTGCGAAAAAGCTCGGCATTGAAAGTGAAAAGGTTACACTTCTTGAGCATATGATTTTATCACACCACGGTGTGCCGGAATACGGTTCGCCTATTCGTCCTATGTTTTTGGAGGCTGAAATTCTTTCAACTCTCGACGCACTTGACGCAACTATTTTTGAAATCAACACTGCTACGGCAAAAGTTGACGCAGGTGACTTTACCGACAGGCAATGGGCACTTGACAACAGAAAGCTTTACAATCACGGTCTTTCGTCAAACGAGCAC
>JBNMGQ010000100.1:0-7109 GCA_050872345.1 Eubacterium sp.
CTTTCACTTCGTGAAATTCACTCCTCCCTTTACACAAGGGAGGCTAAATTTCGTATAAATAAGGTTGCGAAAAATAGTCAGAGTTGGCTTCCCCTCAAGGGGAAGGCTTTAATTATTTATCCTGAAGTGCGCAGATACCAGGAAGGTCCTTACCTTCGAGGAACTCAAGTGATGCGCCGCCACCAGTTGAAATGTGGCTCATCTTATCGGCAAAGCCAAGCTTTGTAACAGCAGCAACAGAGTCGCCACCACCGATGATTGAAATAGCGCCTGAATCAGCAACAGCCTTAGCAACGCTGATTGTACCTGCTGCAAAGTTTTCCCATTCGGAAACGCCCATAGGACCGTTCCAAATTACTGTGCCTACGCCCTTAATAGCGTCAGAGAAGAGTTCCTGAGTCTTAGGACCGATGTCAAGACCCATCCAGCCGTCAGGAATTTCGTCGCTGTTAACTACCTGAGATTCGGTATTTTCGTCGTATTCCTTACCAACCTTGTTATCAACAGGGATGAGGAACTTAACGCCCTTATCTTCAGCCTTCTTCATCATTTCGCCGGCTTTTTCAACCCAGTCAGCTTCAAGAAGAGAAGTACCGATGTTGTGGCCGAGATATTTCATAAATGTGTAAGCCATACCGCCACCGATGATGATAGTGTCACACTTGTCAATAAGGTTTTCAATAACGCCGATTTTGTCAGAAACCTTAGCACCACCGAGAATAGCAACGAGTGGTCTCTTAGGGTCAGCAAGTGCGCCACCCATAAACTTGATTTCCTTCTGGATAAGGTAACCGCAAACAGCAGGAAGGAATGAAGCAACACCTGTTGTTGAGCAGTGTGCTCTGTGAGCAGTACCGAAAGCATCGTTTACAAAAATATCAGCAAGAGAAGCAAGTTCCTTAGAGAAGTTCTCTTCGTTCTTTGTTTCTTCTGCTCTGTATCTTACATTTTCAAGAAGCATAACTTCGCCGTCTTTAAGTTCAGCAGCCATCTTCTTAGCGTTTTCGCCTACAACTTCAGGGTCCTCTGCAAGCTTAACTTCAACGCCGAGGTACTCAGAAAGTCTCTTTGCTACAGGAGCAAGGCTAAATTCAGGCTTGTATTCTCCCTTAGGTCTGCCGAGATGTGAGCAAAGGATAACCTTAGCACCGTGCTCCATCAAATACTTGATAGTAGGAAGCGCAGCTACGATTCTCTTATCGTTAGTGATTTCACCGTCTTTAAGTGGTACATTGAAGTCGCAACGAGCAAGAACTCTTTTGCCGGCTACATCAATGTCTTCAATAGTCTTTTTGTTTAATGCGTCCATTGTTTTTACCTCTCATATATTAATATTGATTATAAATAATTTTAACCGATACTAATTATATATTATTTTGTTTTATATTGCAAGATTTTATTACCATTTTGGCAATATAAACAAGATTGATTATTTTTTAACAATGTTTATGGATAGATTTGCGAAAAAATGTGTTTTTGAAGGAAATAAAAAAGCCTTCCCCTTAGGGGGGGAAGGTGGCGACGACAGTCGACGGATGAGGGGAATTATCTTTGCTTTACACTTTTACTTGTTTTGCAAGTTTTCACCTCATCAGTCAGCATAGCTGACAGCTTCCCCGTCAAGGGGAAGCCTTATATATTACCTTGCTTTTTCGACTACTCTGATAACTGCCTTAACAACTTCGCTGATTACGATTACGGTGAATGCAAGGGCGAAGATTTTAAGCCACATATTAAGTGAGAGTGCAACCGTGCCGAAAAATGCGCCTGCAAACTGGATAATGAGGATTTGCAAAACGAATGTGAGTCCTACAACGCCGAGCATAAGCTTATTTTTAAACAAATGCTTAAAGATTGTTTGGCTGTGGAGTTCACGGCAATTAAATGCGTTAAAGAGTTGGAACAAAACGAAGAGTGTGAACAAAACTGTTTTCATTTCGCCTGCGCCTGCGCCGAGGAAATTAAGCTTATACTGGCAAAGGAAAATGACAGACATATAAATACCTGTAGTGAAAATCTTAATAAACATTTCCTTTGAAATGATATTTTCGCTTCTGTTTGTCGGCTTTCTGCTCATAAGGTCGCTGTAGTTAGGCTCAAGACCGAGAGTAAGAGCAGGAGGTCCGTCCATAATAATATTTATCCAAAGAAGTTCGAGCGCAGTAAACGGAGCGTCAAGACCCATAAGTACCGACGCAAATACGCAGATTACCGACGCAATGTTAACAGTAAGCTGGAATGAAATTAAACGCTTGAAGTTTTCGTAAATATTTCTGCCCCATTCAACAGCCTTAACAATAGTTGTAAACGAATCGTCAACAAGGACAATGTCGCTTGCTTCCTTTGATACTTCCGTACCGGATATACCCATAGCGATACCTACATCGGCATTCTTAAGAGCCGGTGCGTCGTTGATACCGTCACCTGTAACGGCAACAACTTCACCCTTAGCCTTAAGGAGTTTAACGACTCTCATTTTAACTGTAGGTGTACTTCTTGCAATAACACAGATTTTATCAAGCTTAGACGAAAGTTCTTCGTCGCTCATTTCTTCTACATCTTTTGCTTCAACGGCAATACCACCGTTGTCGAGAAGGTGAAGTTCGTCTGCGATAGAGGAAGCTGTAATAATGTTATCACCTGTCAAAATCTTAACGCCGACACCTGCGCTTTGGCAAGACTGAACAGCCTCGTAAACATCGCTTCTGAGTGGGTCGGCAATTGCAACGAAGCCGTCGAATACCATATCACTTTCAAGCTTTTGGTGTTCAACTTCATTTTCATAATCACGCATTTCGCTGAGTTCTTTATGTGCAAAAGCGATAACACGCATTGCCTTTTGCTCTGCCGACAAAATTGCTCGTTCAATCTCGTCAACTCTTTCAGGAGTAAGTGCGCACATTTTAAGCACACATTCAGGACTGCCCTTTACATAGCTGATGATTTTTTCGTCAACATTTGAAATAGTTGTCATATGCTTAAGCTCGGACGAAAACGGAAAAGCAGAAAGAGTTTCGTGGTCTGCACGCTCCTGCTTATAAGTCTTATTGCCGGAAGCGTTGAAGAAATTAAGCATTGCGCATTCGGTAGGGTTGCCGATAAATTCACCCTTTTCGCCAATATCTGCCGTGGTATTAAGGCAAATGTTGTGAGTAAGATATTCGTTATTAAGTTCGCCGGCATCCTTGTGCCAAGCTGTATCATAATAGGTTTTAACAGTCATTTTATTTTCTGTCAAAGTACCTGTTTTATCCGAACAAATAACGCTGATACAACCGATTGTTTCAGATGCAATCATCTTTTTAACAAGTGCATTTTGCTTTGAAAGTTTGATAATATTAATAGAAAGCGAAACGGCTACGATAGTAGGAAGTCCTTCCGGAACGGCTGCAACTATAAGCACGATACTTGTGATAAACGCTTCCATAATGCTGTCAAAGCTAAGGCTCTTTGTAATTGCGAAAGAAATAATTTGAGCAATGAAAACTATTGCAGCAGCGCAAACACCCATAATTGTGATAGTTTTGCCGAGTCTTGCAAGCTTTTCCTGAAGTGGTGTGCTTGCCTTTTCATTGCCGGTAAGTTCGCTTGCAATTTTACCAAATTCCGTTTTGTCACCAACGGCAGTAACGATAGCCTTGCAATGACCTTCGGTAATAAATGTGCCACTGTAAATCATATTTGCACGCTCTGCAAGTGGTGTCTTTTCGTCGGAAATTTCAAGCTCGCTGTCTTTTTTTACGGCAAAGCTTTCGCCTGTAAGCGCAGATTCGTCAACTCGAAGGCTTACGCTTTCAATAAGTCTGCAATCGGCAGGAATTTTATCGCCAGCTGAAAGAAGGAGAATATCGCCTGTCGCAATTTCATCCTTATTAAGCTTAACGGTTTTACCGTTTCTTATTGCACGCACGATTACATTGCCATTGATTTTTGAAAGTGCTTCAAACGCTTTTGCGCTTCTGCCCTCCATAACAACGCTGATTACAACAGAAAGTGCAATAGCTACGAACACACCCACACATTCGAGATAATCGGCTTCGCCACCCGTAAAGCTTCTGATAATATTTACTGCAAGTGCAATTAAACCTGCTGCAATAAGCATAAGAAGCATAGGCTCGGTTGAAGCGTCCCAAATTCGTTTTAAAAGTGAGTCGCCTTTCTTTTTTGTGAGTGAATTTTGACCGAAACGCTCGATATTCTTTTGAGCACCCTCATAGCTCAAACCCGAGTTTTCGTTTGATGAGTAGCTTTCGATAACTTCGTATCTTGTTTTTGTAAAGTCGCTCATACATTTATACTCCTTTTAATTTTATCAATAAAAAAACCTACACACTTTCGTGCATAGGTCAAACGGGTAAAAAAATAAAGACCACAGCACGGATATAAAAATGCAATTATGCATTGTTTTCATGCATGAGTCTCGTTAATTAAGACAAGCCAGACTTTCGTCAGTTTGTTGACTTGCCACACATATTAATGTGCAAACTACTCCCCCAAGCGAAGCAGGCTTTTAAATTGTGACATCATATTAACATTAAAAGTAGCAGTTAGTCAAGTATAACATTTTTATCTCTCCTTCAGTCGGTAAACCGACAGCTTCCTCATCAGAGGAAGCCAAGTTCTTGCTTCCCTCTGACGAGGGAAGTGTCAGCCACGCTGACGATAGGAGAGAAAACAATACAATCTTGCTTTCAATTCTTAAGCCTTTATTAAGAAAATATAAAAAGAAGTTAAAAAAAGATGAATGTTATTAATTTATTCACAAATAACTGATACATTAAAGGTGATGAAAGGAGCGATACATATGGAAGACAAGAAAAAATTATACTACACCGACCTTTTTTGGTTATTTCTTTTCGGCAGTATTATGGGCGTTATTATCGAAGGTGTGTTTACATATTTTATGACCGGTCACTGGGAAAGCCATGTGGTGTCCGTATGGGGTTGGTTCAATATTCTTTACGGTGCAGGCGCAGCCGGATTTTACGCAGGAGCAGTTAAGCTTCAAGACAAACCTATGCGTACAAGAGTTTTTGTTATGGCGATTATTGCTACAAGCCTTGAGCTTCTTTGTGGACTTATTTTAAAATTCATTTTAGGAATGAAAGCTTGGGATTACAGCCACAACTTTTTAAACATAGGTGGAATTGTTTGCTTAAAATTTAGTCTTATTTGGGCACTGTTTGCATTTCTTGTATGCCTTTCAATGCCGAAGCTTACAGTCTTTTTGGCAAAGCTGAGAAGCAAAAAATACAGCATTGCAAGTGCAATTCTTTCCGTACTTTTGGCAATCAATTTTACAATGACGGCTTTTGCGCTGATTCGTTGGAGCGACAGGCATTACGGCGAGCCGGCAAGAACGCAGATAGAACAGCAAATCGACAGCTTTGCAAACGACGAATGGATGCAAAACAGGTTTGTCGAATGGAAGTTTTTACAATAATTTTGCATTAAAAAAGGGACAGATTTTTCTGCCCCTTTAATTTTTATTATTTAACAGTTAGGCGAACGCAGTTCGCCCCTACGAAAATCTTATCATTTTAGATTTTCTAAATCAGAAAAATCACCGTAGGGGCGAACTGTGTTCGCCCGCCGCAATATTATTCAAATTAAGATATTTTAGAAATGATAAGGGTCGTCGAGGACGCCGACCCCTACAAAAAAATTTCTTATTCATTAAGACTGCTTTTTATTTATTTCAATGCATAGTTAAGATAATCATCCGTTATATCGATTGCCTTATTTGTAGCAAGCCAAGTGAGTCTTTCAAGTGACGACTGTCCACCGTGACCCTTGCCCTTGCCACCGTGGTCGGTTGAAATGACGATAAGCCAGTCCTCTTCGTCATATGTATCTCTCGCTTCAATTGTTTTAACTATATCATAGCCGTAAGCGTCATCGTCCTTGCAAGCCTGAATGTAATTTTTATCGCTGTGATAACCGGTTGAGTGACCTGCGTGGTCGGTATATTCAAGAGTAAAGAAGATACAGTCAGGGTCCTCCTCGGCGGTCTTTTGCATACCGGCAGGCTTTGAAACATATTTAAGTATTTGATAATAAGTTGCCGTATCGTCAATTTCGTGATTATATTCAACGCTGATATTTTGCTTAATAGAATCGGCAATATCAGGGCGATAGCTAAGCTCGGTATGTTCTCTCCACGAAGTTGTAAATGAGCAGTAATGACCTGCCTTTGCTTCGGTTGTAAGGAAAGTGTCAACGCCTTCCTTTTTCATCTGGCTGTTGTCGGTGATACCGTTGTACTCGCCCCAGCCACCTGTAAGCATTGCCATCCAGCTTGGCGCAGTTGAGGTTGCCTGCTCGTTTTTACCACTGATGCCACCCGAAAAAGTATGGTAAAGTCCACCGAGTGATTTAACATACATAACAGCGCTTTTTTCTTCGTCCTTAATATTATTGATTCCGTCTGCCCTGAAGCCGTCGTAGCCGATAAAAATAGCCTTTTTAACTTTCTTACCCTTTGGAAGTGGTGAGTTAAAATGGTCGGTAATAAGCTTATGAACAACCGTTTGTGGCATCGCTTTGTCGAGTGTGTTGTCAAACACTTGCATATCTGCCACGGTTTTTTCATACTTTTTTGCACTTTCTGCTTTTGTGCACCCTGTAAACACACAGCATACAAGCAACGCAGACATAAGTATTGCAATTATCTTTTTCATATCCATACCCCTTAAAATAATTTGTACTTTTATTATATATTCAAAATGTTATAGTATAAATCGATTTTTCGGTATTAAAGATATAAAAATAGGAAATCGGGTTAGTTTTTGTATTATGGCTATTTGTTTTTCACTATTCACTATTCACTTTTACTTATTACTTAAAATTGGTAAGTTTTGAAAGTGAAAAGTGAAAAATTAACAGTTAAAAAGGAAAATCGGCAAGTTCCTTACGAAACTTGCCGATTTTTGGTGGAAGAGGGTGGATTCGAACCACCGAAGCTGAATAGCGACAGATTTACAGTCTGTTCCCTTTGGCCGCTCGGGAACTCTTCCATATTGGAGCTGGTGAACGGACTCGAACCCCTGACCTGCTGATTACAAATCAGCTGCTCTACCAACTGAGCTACACCAGCGTATCTCCAACGC
>JBNMGQ010000101.1:0-6961 GCA_050872345.1 Eubacterium sp.
GATTATAACAAATATATATAAAAGTATCAATATACAATTTTTTCATACGCATATAAAAAACTCCCCTTAATGACATTTTAAGGGGAGCCTTGATAGGTTTTATAAAACTATTATTTCTTTCTGCTTTCAGCCTTAAGTCTGAGTGACTTGTCAAGAATAGTCTTTCTCAAACGAATTGACTTCGGAGTAACTTCCAAAAGCTCATCGTCTGCAAGAAATTCCATACTCTGTTCAAGTGAAAGGGTGGTAGGAGGTACAAGCTTAAGCGCTTCGTCCGAGCCACTTGCACGAGTGTTTGTAACATGCTTTTTCTTACAAACATTGCAAACAATGTCCTCGTCCTTTGCGCATTCGCCGACAATCATACCCTCGTAAACTTCAACGCCAGGACCTACAAAAAGTCGACCTCTGTCCTGAGTGTTCCAAAGACCGTAGCCTGTTGTAGTACCTGTTTCGTGAACTACGATAGAGCCTCTGTCCCTTGTTTCGATTTCGCCCTTGTATTCCTCATATCCTGCAAAAAGCTGGTTCATAATACCGTTACCGTTTGTGTCGGTCAAAAATTCCGAACGATAGCCGATAAGACCTCTTGACGGAATCTTAATTTCAAGGTGAGTCATACCTGTTGAACGAGTGTCCATATTTTCAATTTCGCCCTTACGAGAGCAAAGCTTTTGCATAACATTGCCTACATATTCTTCAGGCACTTCGATAATGGCAAGTTCCATAGGCTCAAGAGTTCTGCCGTTTTCGTCCTTTTTAAGAATAACCTGTGGACGGGATACCTGAAATTCGTAGTTTTCACGCCTCATAGTTTCAATAAGGATTGAAAGGTGAAGCTCACCTCTGCCCGATACCTTGAATGTGTCCATGGAATCGGTTTCCTCAACTCTCATTGATACATTCGTTTCAACCTCTTTAAACAAACGGTCACGAAGGTTACGGGAGGTAACATATTTGCCCTCTTTACCTGCAAACGGTGAGTCGTTAACCATAAAGTTCATAGAAATTGTAGGCTCGTCAATCTTGACGAACGGAAGTGGCTCAATGCAATCAGGGTCGCAAGCAGTTTCACCAATGTTAAGGTCGGCAATACCTGCAACGCAGATAATGTCGCCAAATTCTGCTTCGTTGCAGTCAACTCTCTTAAGACCTTCAAATTGATAAATCTTTGAGAATTTAACATTTTCCTGTGTGCCGTCCTGCCTGCAAAGTACATAAGGGGAGTTAACCTTAACAGTACCTCTTTCAACTCTGCCGACACCGATTCTGCCTACATAATCGTCATATTCAAGGGAAGAGAAAAGGATTTGCGCAGGGCCGTCAGGGTCACCGGTAGGTGACGGTATGTATTTGAGAATAGCGTCAAGAAGAGGACGCATATCGCCACTTCTTGCGTCAGGGTCAAGGCTTGAATAACCGTCCTTTGCAGAAGCGTAAACAACAGGGAAGTCGATTTGGTCGTCGTCTGCACCAAGCTCAATGAAAAGGTCAAGAACCTCGTCAATAACTTCCTTAGGTCTTGCACCGTCACGGTCAATCTTGTTAACTACTACAAGTGGTGTTTTCTTAAGACCCAAAGCCTTTTTAAGTACGAAACGAGTCTGTGGCATACAGCCCTCGAATGCGTCAACAACAAGAAGTACACCGTCAACCATAGTGAGTATACGCTCAACTTCGCCACCGAAATCGGCATGGCCCGGAGTATCAACAATGTTGATTTTTGTGTCTTTGTAATGGATAGATGTGTTTTTGGAAAGAATTGTGATACCACGCTCTTTTTCAAGGTCGTTGGAGTCCATTACTCTTTCCTGCACTGCTTCGTTGTCACGAAAGATACCGCTTTGATGAAGCATCTCGTCAACAAGAGTAGTCTTGCCGTGGTCAACATGGGCAATGATTGCTATATTTTTTATATCTTTTCTTGTACTCAATTAAATCACCTTACTAATAAATTTCGTGCGTTATTTTGTAATTTTAAAACTGTCACGCAGTGCAACTGTTCTGTTAAATACAGGCTTGTCGTCTGTTGAGTCTTTGTCCTTGCAGAAGTAACCGTTTCTCATAAACTGGTACTTTGCACCGACTTCGCAAGCACCGAGTGCTTTTTCAACATAGCCGTTAACAATCTTGAGTGAATCAGGGTTGAGGTTGTCCTCAAACGAACTTACGCCTTCCTCGTCACTTGGGTTTGGAACATTGAAAAGTCTTTCATAAAGACGAATTTCACAAGGTACATTTTCCTTTGCAGATACCCAGTGAATTGTGCCCTTAACTTTTCTTCCGTCAGGTGAGTCACCACCGAATGTTTCAGGGTCGTATGTTGCGTGAACACAGCAAACTTCGCCGTTTTCGTCAAGGTCGTAGCCTGTGCAGGTTACATAATATGCCTTGTAAAGTCTTACTTCGTTGCCTACATAAAGCCTTCTGTATTTCTTGATAGGCTCAACCATAAAGTCGTTTCGCTCAATCCAAAGTTCTTTGCTAAACGGAATAGTCCTTGAACCGTATTCAGGGTGGTCAGGATGATATTCGCATTCAATTTCTTCCACCTTGTCGTCAGGGTAGTTGTCAATAACAAGCTTAACAGGGTCAACAACTGCCATAGCTCTTGGTGAGTTTGCGCCGAGATTATCCCTTACGCAAGCTTCAAGAAGCGCAAAGTCGATAACGCTGTATGCCTTTGATACGCCGATTCTTTCGCAGAAATCACGAATTGCAGCAGCAGGATAACCTCTTCTTCTCATACCACTGATGGTAGCCATTCTCGGGTCGTCCCAGCCTGATACGATATTGTCCTGAACAAGCTTTAAGCATTTACGCTTAGAAGTGAGAGTGTAGTTAAGGTTCATTCTTGCAAATTCAATCTGCCTTGGCTTTTCACCCTCGATAAGTTCGTCAACAAACCAGTTGTAAAGAGGTCTGTGGTTTTCAAATTCGAGTGAGCAAAGAGAATGAGTAACACCCTCGTATGCGTCGGAAAGTGGGTGAGCAAAGTCGTACATAGGATATACGCACCATTTGTCGCCCGTTCTGTGGTGATGAGCAAACATAATTCTGTAAATGATAGGGTCACGCATATTAAGGTTTGGTGACGCCATATCAATCTTTGCACGAAGCACCATTTTGCCCTCTTCAAATTCACCCTTCGTCATTCTTTCAAAAAGCTCAAGGTTTTCCTCAACGCTTCTGTCACGGTAAGGTGAATTTTTACCAGGTTCGGTAAGAGTACCACGGTACTCTCTCATCTGCTCAGGTGTAAGCTCGCAAACATAAGCCTTACCCTTTTTGATAAGCTTGATTGCACATTCGTATAAGAAATCAAAATAGTCCGACGCATAGTAAACATTGTCCCAGTCAAAGCCGAGCCATTTAATATCTTCCATAATAGCGTCAACATATTCTGTATCTTCCTTAATAGGGTTTGTATCGTCAAGTCTGAGGTTGCAAACGCCGTTGTACTTTTGCTTAACGCCGAAGTTAATGCAAATAGCCTTTGCGTGACCTATGTGAAGGTAACCGTTAGGCTCAGGCGGAAAACGAGTTTGAATTTTGCTGTATTTGCCCTCTGCCAAATCTTCGTCAATAAAATCATGAATGAAATTTGACGGTGCTTTCATTTCTTCGTTGTTTTCAATTTCAGCCATTATTTGTTCTCCTTATAATATTCAAGTGCTTTTTCAAGCCTGTTCTTAACTCTTTCTTCGCCCAAAAGAGCAGTGATGGAATAAAGGTCAGGTGTGTTTGTTCTGCCGGTAAGAGCAACACGGATAATTGTTGACACATCACCTACATGACCTCTGAAGCTTTCGGGATTTTGCTTAAATTCCTTAACATTAGGTGTGCAACCACAAGGCTCACAAATCGATTTAATCCTTGCAAACCAAGTGTCCTTGTCGTCGTCTAAGTTAACTTCGTTTATATATTTTTCAATTACATCAACTGCAAGTTCGTTTGTCGCATTGCCGTTTAAGTCAAAGCAAGGGGTAAATGTTTCGTCGTACATATAGCTGATATAATCAGGAATGTCAGACCATTTTGCAATGTCCTTCCTCGGCTTCTTGTTTTCACGGTCAATGTTAAGAATATCGGTTGCGTACTGCTCGTCTTTAGCGTAAAGCTTGGCAAGTTCTTCGTTGTATTCCTTCGCCCATTCGTTTGAAAGGGTAAATACTTTTTCGGCTTTCATCTTGCTGATAACATTTTTTGAAATGTCGGTAAGCTTAACTATATCGAAAAGTGCGCCCGAAGCACTCATCTTTTTAAGATTGAACGGGAAGTCCGTAACCTTTGCGTCGGCGTTCGCTCTTCTCCAATCCTCAAAATTAGAATTTAAAATAGTCATCATATATTCGTTAACCGAATCGGCAGGGAAGCCAACTTCGGAATAATATGAAACTGCTGCTTCAGGGTCTTTACGCTTTGAAAGCTTACGCTTGCCACCGTTTTCCTCTTTCATAATCGGAGCAACATGAGCGTACTTAACCGGTTTAAATCCAAGCACCCTGAAAAGCTGAAGGTGAAGTGGAACGGAAGCAATCCATTCGTCACCCCTTGTAACATGAGTAGTCCTCATAAGGTGGTCGTCAATTGCGTGAGCAAAGTGGTAAGTAGGAATACCGTCCGTTTTCAAAAGAACTACATCAATCACATTTTCAGGCATTTCGATCTTGCCTTTAATCATATCGTCAAAGTAGCATTTCTTTTCAATATCGCCCGGTGACTTAAGCCTTAATGTCCACGGCATACCCTTTTCAATATTTTCCTTAATCTCGTCAAAGGTAAGGTCACGGCATTTTGCATATTTGCCCCAGTAACCCTTTATGTCCTCATTTTCCTGCTTTGCACGGATTTCGTCAATCTCTTCTGCAGTGCAAAAGCAAGGGTAAGCAAGACCGTCTTTAACAAGTTTTTTAGCATATGTTTGGTAAATTTCTTTTCTGTTGCTTTGGTAGTAAGGACCGTAGTCGCCAATCTCCTGACCCTCGGCAATAACACCTTCGTCAGCCTTGATTCCGTAAACCTCAAGACCCTTGAGCATTGCGTTGACTGCGCCGTCAACTTTCCTCTTTTGGTCAGTGTCCTCAACTCTTACGAAAAATACACCGTCCGTATTCTTCGCTGTCAAATATGAAGCAAAGCAGGTATAAAGATTACCGAAGTGAAGATACCCTGTAGGACTCGGTGCAAAACGGGTAACTCGTGCACCCACCTTAAGATTTCTCGGTGGATATTTTTCTTCGTAATATTCAGGTGTTTTGTCTATATTCGGAAAAAGTAAATTTGCAAGTTCGTCAAAATTCATCATTTTTTCATCCTTTTCACCTATATGTATAAGATTCCATTTTAAAATTACATTTTATTATTACATAATTTTAAAAAATATTCAATATAAAATTATATATTTAAAATATAATTATTGAAAATAGACATATTATGTGCTAAATTAAAAATACATATTAGATACTATTTTTGTTTTGGGGCTTAAAAATGGGTAAAAGAATTTCATTATGGGATAATTTAAAGCTGTTTTTGATTTTTTTGGTGGTGCTCGGTCATTTGACTTTGCAGTATTTTGACACAAGCCAAATGTTTGCCACTATGACAATGGTTATTTACACTTTCCATATGCCGGCATTCGTTTTTATCAGTGGACTTTTTTCAAAACATTCGATTAACAGTGACAGCCCACCGATTAAAAAATCGTTTTCGTTTTTAATGCTTTACTTTTTTACAAGGATACTTAATTATTTTTCAAATATTATATTCGGTATTCATTCTTATTTTGATATTTTTTCTGCCAAAGATGTACCGTGGTATATGATGGCTATGGCGCTGTGGTATCTTATCACTTGGGCGCTTCGCAATGTTGATGAAAAATATGTTTTTGTAACAAGCGTTGTCATAGCTTGCTTTGCAGGGTATATGAAGGGTGATACCGACTTTCTCTGTATCCTTCGTCTTGTCACATTTTTCCCATTCTTCTATTCGGGTTATGTGCTCGACGGTGATAGGATTAACGAGGTGACCTCTAAAAAAAGCTCAAAGATTTTTTCGGCAATATATTTTGTCGCATTTATTTTGATTGTTACTTTAACTATTGATGATAATAAGAAGCTGTTTCCTCTTTTGAGTGGCAGGAGAAGATATTTTGCGCTTGACAATAATGTCGAGGACTTCGGTGCACTTTTAAGGCTTGGTTATTTTGTGATTGTTGCTCTTATGATTTTTTCAATCATTTCGCTTTGCCCGAGGAAAGAATTTAAGCTTACAAAGTACGGCAGGAAAACGCTTCAAATTTATGTTTACCACCGTCCTCTGCTTTATATTATGAAAAATGCAGGCTTGATTTATTTGATTCGTCAAATCGGACCCGGTTGGGAATGGGCGTCAATTGCGCTTATGTTCTTGCTCACTGCCGTTTTGTGCTTCGACTTTTGGCGAAAGCCACTTGATTTTATTATGAACCCAAAGTTGAAAGGAGAAAAATATGCAACTTCCAAATGACCCGATTATGCTTATGAGCGTGATTAACCTTAAGCTTCGTGATTTTTATCCGAGCCTTGACGCTTTGTGCGATGATATGGGTATCGATAAAGCTGACCTTGTCGAAAAACTCAAAACAGCAGGATTTGAGTATAACGAAAAACAAAATATGTTTTGGTAAATTATAGTTTAGCGTAATAAGTTAAGGCTCCCTTGCAAAGGGAGCTGTCGGTTTACCGACTGAGGGATTGGCAGGCGACCACAGGTCGCCCCTACGATAGTCTTATCATTTTAGACTATCTATATTAGAAAAATTACCGTAGGGGCGAACTGCGTTCGCCCGTTAATCCCTCCGTCACATCATACCCAAGTTACTACGAAACAGTCCACCGGACTGTTTCTCCCAAATCAGAGATTTGGAGTAACGGTCTCTTTCACTTCGTGAAATTCACTCACCTCCCTTTTCAAAGGAGGC
>JBNMGQ010000102.1:0-6865 GCA_050872345.1 Eubacterium sp.
ATTTGCCTTGAGCAAACACCGTGTGGTGTGTATGTAAATGTCATTTTTATTACTCCTTTGGTTTTGTGATTGCACATTCGTTTAGTTGTTTCTCTCCCATCGTCAGCATAGCTGACACTTCCCTCGTCAGAGGGAAGCAAGGCTTGGCTCCCTCTGACGAGGGTGATTCCCCACAGTGTGGGGAAATGTCACGCAGTGACAAAAGGGACGGCTCCCGTAGGAGCTGTCACGCAGTGACTGAGGGAAAGAAGATAATGAAAAAGACGGTTGGATTTTCCAACCGTCTTACTTTTTATTTCTTTTTAAATTTATCAAAGAAGCCTTCTTTACCGGCGTTTTTAGGAGGTGTGTAAGATTTATCAAACTGCTTCAAAAGTTCCTTTTGCTCGTTTGAAATACTCTTAGGAATATCAACAACAACTCTTACATGCTCGTCGCCCTTGCCCATACCGTTTAAGCGATTGATACCTTTACTGCCTTTAAGCGTAAAGATTTCACCCGGTTGAGTACCGGCAGGAATGTTAAGTTTAGTGTCGCCGTCAAGAGTCGGAACGCTTACCTCTGCGCCGAGTGTTGCCTCAACAATAGAAATATGCTTATCAACCCAAACATCATAACCGTCACGAGTGAAGTACGGATGCTTTTTAATGCTGATAATAACCTTAAGGTCGCCTGACGGACCACCGTTTGAACCGGCATTACCGAATCCACGGACATTGACAATTTGGTTATTGTCAATACCGGCAGGAATATTAACCTCAATTTTCTTCCTTGTTCTGACTTTACCCTTACCGTTACACTTATGGCACGGTGTGTTGATAATTTTACCTGTACCACCACAATGTGAGCAGGTACGCTGAGTGCTCATAACGCCGAGTGGTGTACGCTGAGATACGGTTTGAACACCTGAACCGTGACATTCAGGGCAGACTGTAGGACTTGTGCCTTTAGCAGCACCTGTACCGCCACATTCGCTACAGTCCATAACACGCATAACTTCAATAGTTTTCTTACAGCCTTTTGCTGCTTCTTCAAATGTAAGAGTAACGCTTGCTTGTATGTCACGACCTCTTGACGGAGCATTAGGATTACGGGAACTTCCGCCGAATCCGCCACCGAAGAATGATGAGAATATATCGCCGAGGTCGATGTCGCCGTCAAAGCCTCCGCCGAATCCGCCGCCAAATCCACCGGCACCTTGACCTGCACCGTAGTTAGGGTCAACACCTGCAAAACCGAATTGGTCGTATCTTGCTTTTTTCTGTGGGTCGGAAAGAACTTCGTAAGCTTCGTTACACTCTTTAAACTTAGCTTCTGCTTCAGGGTTATCAGGGTTTAAGTCAGGGTGGTATTTCTTTGCCGTTTTTCTGTATGCTTTTTTAATTTCGTCATCACTTGCGCCACGGCTTACACCGAGCACTTCGTAATAATCTCTTTTATCTTCAGGCATATACTTACCCTTTCTTCCAATATGTTAATAATAAGATTAAGCTTTCTTTGTAATGAAAGCTGTTGATTTGAGGGAATATAAAGGCGAACTCAGTTCGCCCCTACGGTATTCATTCTCATTTAGAAAGTATGAAAATGAGACGACTTTCGTAGGGGAGAACTGTGTTCTCCCGAATAATCAATCCCTCAGTCAGCAAAGCTGACAGCTCCCTTTACAAGGGAGCCTTATATTGTTTTTTTATATTAGTTATCGTCAACTTCGGTGTAATCAGCGTCGGTATATTCCTGACCTGCGTTACCGCCTGCCTGTGCGTTAGGGTCATAACCTGCGCCTTGAGGACCTGCCTGTGCGCCACCCTGTGCCTGCTGTGCAGCTTCGTAAAGCTTCTGTGATACTTCATAGAACTTGTTTTGAAGGTCTTCCTGTGCAGACTTGATAGCGTCTTCGTTGTCGCCCTTAAGTGCTTCCTTCAATGTGTCAACCTTAGTTTGAAGAGCTGACTTATCATCTGCTGAGAACTTGTCGCCGTCTTCGCTGATAAGCTTTTCAGTCTGGTAAACCATCTGGTCAGCGTTGTTACGAAGGTCAACTGCTTCTCTCTTCTTCTTATCTTCTTCTGCGAACTGTTCAGCTTCCTTAACAGCCTTATCAATATCTTCCTTGCTCATATTTGATGAAGCAGTGATGCTGATTTCCTGCTGCTTGCCTGTGCCGAGGTCCTTAGCTGATACATGAACGATACCGTTTGCATCAATATCAAATGTTACTTCGATTTGAGGTACACCTCTTCTTGCAGGAAGGATACCGTCAAGGTGGAACATACCGAGAGTCTTGTTATCCTTAGCAAATTCTCTTTCACCTTGAAGTACATGAACTTCTACAGAAGTTTGGTTATCTGCTGCTGTTGAGAAGATTTGGCTCTTCTTTGTAGGGATAGTAGTATTTCTTTCGATGATTACTGTGTTTACGCCACCCATGGTTTCAATACCGAGTGAAAGAGGAGTAACATCAAGAAGAAGGAGGCCTTTAACATCGCCACCGAGTACACCACCCTGAAGGGCAGCACCCATAGCAACGCATTCATCAGGGTTGATACCCTTGAATGGCTCTTTGCCACTGAACTTTTGAATAGCTTCCTGAACTGCAGGGATTCTTGTTGAACCACCTACAAGCAAAATCTTGTCAATGTCGTTCATTGAAAGACCTGAATCCTGCATAGCCTGACGAACAGGACCCATTGTTGCTTCAACAAGGTCTGCTGTCATTTCGTTGAACTTAGCTCTTGTAAGAGAAGTTTCAAGGTGCTTAGGACCTGTAGCGTCTGCTGTGATGAACGGAAGTGAAATCTGAGCAGTTGTCATACCTGAAAGGTCAATCTTTGCTTTTTCTGCAGCTTCCTTAACTCTCTGCATAGCCATCTTGTCGCCTGAAAGGTCAATGCCTGTTTCGTTCTTAAACTGAGCAACAATCCAGTCCATAATCTTCTTATCGAAGTCATCACCACCAAGGTGGTTGTTACCTGCTGTAGCAAGAACTTCCTGAACGCCGTCGCCCATTTCAATGATAGATACATCGAATGTACCACCACCGAGGTCGTATACCATAACCTTCTGATCGTCTTCCTTATCGATACCGAAAGCAAGAGCAGCAGCTGTAGGCTCGTTGATAATTCTCTTAACATCAAGACCGGCAATCTTACCTGCGTCCTTAGTAGCCTGACGCTGTGAGTCGGTGAAGTAAGCAGGAACTGTGATAACAGCTTCTGTTACCTTTTCGCCAAGGTAAGCTTCTGCATCTGATTTTAATTTCTGCAAAATGATAGCACTGATTTCCTGAGGTGTGTATGACTTACCGTCAATGTTAACCTTGTAATCAGAACCCATATGTCTTTTAATTGAAGAAATAGTCTTTTCAGGGTTTGTGATAGCCTGACGCTTTGCAACATTGCCGACCATTCTTTCACCGTCTTTTGAAAATGCAACTACCGACGGAGTAGTTCTTGCGCCTTCTGCGTTAGGGATTACTACAGGTTCGCCACCTTCGATAACACTTACGCAACTGTTTGTTGTACCTAAATCAATACCAATAATCTTTGACATAATCTTTTTCCTCCTGAGTTTGTTTTATTAGTTTGCTGTTTTAACCATTGCAGGTCTTACAACTTTATCATTATATTTATAGCCTTTTTGGAACACATCGGTGATTACATTTGCATCAAGCGAATCATCATCAATATGCATTACTGCGTGATGAAAATTCGGGTCAAACTGCTCACCCTGTTCGCCGTAGGCTGTTACGCCGAGTTTGTTAAGCGATGCCATCAAACCGTCATAGGTCATCTGAACACCTTTTTTAAGTCCTTCGTAGTCTTCCTGCTCGTTTGCAAGCGCTCTTTCGAGATTGTCAACCGTTGCAAGAATTTCCGAAACGGCTTTAATTGTAGCAAAAGCAAAACTTTCGTTTTTCTCTTTTTCACTGCGTTTACGGAAGTTTGAATATTCGGCAGTTACCCTGAGAAGTTGGTCCTTAGTGTCCTTAAGTTCTTTTTCAAGGTCACTTTCCTGACTTTCTTCTTTTTTGGTATCTTCCTTTTCTTCGACTGCTTCTTTGTTTTCAGCCTCAGTCTTTACTTCCTTTTCTTCAGCTTTTTCGTCTTTCTTTTTACTCATATTTTGACTGCGCCTCCCTTTGTAAGAAGTGTATCAACTGTGTTGATTATATATTTGATTTTCGGCAAAATGCTTTCATAATCAATTCGCATTGAACCGATAACACCTAAAACAGCTTTTTGGCCACCCTCGTAATTGTACTTTGAAATTACCGTTGTGGTATTTTTCATTTCGTACATTGGGTTCTCATCGCCAATCATAAGAAGCTGTTTGTTGTTTGTATTAGCAAAGCCTTTGCAAAGCTCCATAATCTGCTTCTTTTCGGTAAGCATACCGAGTATTTTGTAAAGGTCGCCACCGAGTTCCTCGTGGCTGAGCAAATTCGTTTCGCCCTCAAGGGTAAGCTTGCTGTGGCTTGCTTCGTCACAAAGTGCACATAATGACGACAGCGCAGGGAGCATATCAAATATCCTTTCGCCTGCGACGCCGACGGCACTTTGAATAAGTGCTAAATTAACGCTTGTAAGTGGTGTGCCTACCAAAAACTTACCGGCTACATCGTAAAACTTGCTTCGAAAGTCATCGTCAAGTGCGCATGGCATATTGATAAGCGACGATTTGATTTTACAACCGACCGTAAGCATTACGAGCATTGCCTTTTGATTACCTGCCGGTATCAAGTCAACACCTTGAATGCAATCGTACGGGTCCTCAATCGTCATACAAAATGAAGCGCAGTGTGTATACTCTTCAAGAAGCTTGCACGCATCCTGCAAAAGCCTTTCCGGGTCGCCGGAGTTTACCGAAAGAATTTCGTTAATCGAATTGATTTCATATTCGCTGATCGGCTTTTCCTTCATTATGTTGTCAACATAATATCTGTACGAAGCCTTGCTTGGCACTCTGCCACCACTTGTGTGCCTTTGCTCAAGAAAACCAAGCTGGGTTAAATACGCCATCTCGTTTCTGATTGTGGCACTTGAAATAGAGTAGGGGAGAAGCTGACACAGTGTTTTTGAACCGATTGGCTCACCGGTACGCAAATAGTGCTCAATAATCAAACCGAGTATTGCGTGTCGTCTTTCACTTATCATCCTTTCCACCTCTTTGTTTCATTGTTAGCACTCTATATACCCGAGTGCTAACTCTGTTATAATAGTATTACCTTTTTGCTCACTTGTCAATACTTTTTTTCCATTTTTTCAAATTTTTCTTATTTTGTATATAATTTCCTAACATTTTGTGCGCCCAAATCAGCCCATATATAATAGGTATTAATATATATTATATACATTTATATACTGTACACTAAAAAATACTTAAAATTGCATATTGATTAGTATACAGTATTTTGGTATTCTCTTTTGCAAGGAGGTGAGCATAATGAAAGAAAACACAAAAAATGCTCGCATCAATGTCAGAGCTATAACATTCACAGCCGTTATGGCAGCATTGGTATTCGTATTTACATACACATTTAAGATTCCGTTTGTAAACGGTTACACCCATATCGGCGACAGTATGATTTTCCTTGCTATCGTATTTTTGGGTTGGAAAAAAGCACCGCTTGCAGCAGGTATCGGCGCGGCACTTGCCGACCTTATCGGCGGTTATTCCGCTTGGGTAGCACCTACATTTATTATCAAGTTTGTTATGGCACTTATCTGTGCTCTTATTATGGAAAAGGTTATTAAGAATAACAGAGTTGTAGGCTATATCGTAGGCTCAATTCTCGGCGGCGCTTGGCAGATTGTTGCGTATACCGTCGTTAAAATTCTCCTTTTTGATAAGGCATATGCATTTTCTTCTCTCCCTACTCTCGCTATTCAAACAGTAGTAGGTATCGTAGTAGCCGCAGTATTTATCATCATTTTTGACAAAACAAAAATCACTGCTAAACTCAAGAAAATGGTTGGTTAATAGGAGATAACTAAAATGAAAAAGATTGACGCACATTCACATATCGGTAACTTTGGCGGTTGGGCAGGTGTTGCATTCACCAAAGAAAAGCTCATTGAGCAAATGGACGAATATGATATTGAAAAAACATTTTTAACAGCACCTAATTTTCAGGGCAACGATGAAGTAGTAGACGCTTTTCAGTCTTATCCTGATAAGATTGTTCCTTTCGTTTGGGTTAACCCTGCGCTTGATGATGTTGAAAAGAAGCTTAACCATTATATTAACGAGGAAGGCTTTATGGGTATCAAAATGCAACCTCTTTTTGACGCTTTCGTTGCAGATGACCCTGTAGTTTATCCTGTTATGGATTTTGCAAGGGAATATGATGTTCCTGTATTTATCCACTGTGGTCACCCACCTTTCTCTCTCCCTTGGAGCATTGCACTTCTTGCCGAGAAGTATCCTGATGTAAGAGTTACAATGATTCATATGGGTCACGGTCACGGTGTTTATATCGACGCTTCTATCAAAATGGCTAAGAGATATGACAATATCACTCTTGAAATGAGTGGTATGCCGATGGGCAGTAAGATTAAGGAAGCTTACGAAACTGTCGGTAAGGACAGAATTATGTTCGGTATCGATTCACCTTTCCATCATCCTACAGTTGAAATTCAAAAAGTTCTTTCCTGTGGCCTTGACGAAAAGGCACAAGAGGATATTTTCTACAATAACGCTAAGAAGTTGTTGAGATTATAAACCGATTAAGGCTCCCTTTACACAAGGGAGCCTTTCTATATAACAACCGATAACAACAAAAGGACATTCTCGTTTGAGAATGTCCTTTAATATTATATACATTATATATTAGTTGTTATGTTCCTTACCCGGAGCACCACAGCAC
>JBNMGQ010000103.1:0-6623 GCA_050872345.1 Eubacterium sp.
GAATAATACCTGCCAAAAAGCTTTCGGTAACTGTGCACACGGAAAAAGCACCGAGGTCGGCGCACACGGCGAAAAATGCCATAGAAAGAGTGAATCCGAGCGAAATGGCAAGGCTTGAAAAAGAAGTAAAAAGACTGCAAATCAGAGATGAAAATGCATATGCGCCCAAAAGGAAAAGTCCGTTTTCCTTTGTTATTCCGAGCGCAAAGCCAAGGCAGAGTGAAATTATCAAGCCGAAACGCTGAGAGCCGAAACGAACGGTTGTCAAAATAATAAGCACTGCAACGAGTCTTGCAAGCGACACTCCTTTAATTTCAACAAACGAAAGACCAGACAAAACGATTGAAACAGATGCCAAAACACAGGTTAAATCCGTTACCGAAAGCGCCTTTAGTTTAAGCCTTTTCAAACTGCAATTAGATGCACGGTAAAAGAAAAAAGTACAGCCGAGAGCCAAAATTGCTTCACCCAAGGTAAGCGCATATTCTCCGAGCACTGCACTGTTTCTCACATTCATTACTATACCGGTTGAAAGAACGCTTAAGCAGGAAATCAGCATAGACAAAAATGTGTCACGCTTAACTTTAAAAAAGATTAAAGCAAGAGTACCGAGTGTGCAGATAATTACCGAGCTTATGTACCTTACGGCGTCATCACCGGGGCAAAAAACAATATAGCCGAGCGCTGCACCGACCGAGGCAAAAAGAAAATTATTTTTACCCGATACAGCAATGAGCGATATTGCAAACGGCGCACTTGTACCCACAACACTTGAACAGCATAGAAGAAATGCCACCAAGCCCCATAATACTCTTTTGCCGTATTCAATTATATTTTTAAGCTTCCTTTTAGGAATTTTGATTTTATCCTTAACTGTCATTTTTACACTTCCCTCGTGCATTATAAAACAATGCGTGCGCAGAAAATGTAAAACCAAAATTGATACATAAAACAAAAAGCTGTCAGTAAAAACCGACAGCCGTATGTTTTTATCAAAATGTGTTTAAAATCGATTAAATAAAATATTGTAGTGAAATTCACTTTTCTGCTTATCAAAATACCATTCGCATTCACCGTCGTATTTTTTAGCAGTTTTTTCTATACTCTTTGTACCGTAGCCGTGAAAAGCCTTGTCAGCTTTTGTAGTGATAAGCTTGTCACCGTCGCTGACAGGATTTGTTTTGCTTAAATTAATAACACTCAAAACGACAATGCCGTTAACCGTTTTCGTTTCAATGGAAATGAAAGAATTATTTAAACCTTTTGCTGCTTCAAGCGCATTGTCAAGCAGGTTGGAAATGAGAGTTACCAAATCGTTATCGTCAATAAATGATAAATTTGAAGCACGCACTTCAACATCAAATTTGATTCTGTTCTTTTTGCAAAGATGAGAATATTTATCAAGAATCAAATCAAACATTTTATTTTTAGTCTTGCCGATAAACTGGTGCTCGTCAAATTCGCCTTGAATATTTGCAAGATATTTTTTAATGTCGTCAACATTTTCCATTGAGTTTATAGCCGAAAAATGATGCTTTATATCGTGAACAAGTACCCTTTCATCCTCATTCTTCTTTTCAAGAAGCTCATAAAAGGTTGTGTTGATTTCGTTTTTCTCCTGTTCGCTTTTCAAAAGTGAAAGTTCATTTTCCTGCTCGTTAATATGCTCATTATAAATAAAAAAGAAGCAACAAAATGCACTGCCTATAACGCTCATACTAAGGTAAAGGAACTTGTAGCTTGCAAGTGTTTTTTCGTGGGCAAAAGGAACGAAGGACGACATAAAAAGCAATGTCACAAAAACAGGAACGAGAAGAAACAAAATGTTTCGCTTCAAATTTTGCGTTTCGTCCTTCTTTTTCCTTGCAACAATCATTGAAAACAGCTTTGCAACAACGAGATATAAAATCTTTGAAATGATACTCATAATCACAATATTATAAGCCCTGATTTTCATATCCACGCCGTCACCGAGCACGCCTGCTGCATCAGGTACAATCGTGAAGCCTATCATTTCCGTAGCGTCCATAATTGCAATTGAAACGGCAGAATAGAAAAGTCCGTTTGACCATTTGGCTTTGAAAAACAGCATACAGCTTGCATAGACAAGAAGCAAGTAAACGGCTGTGTTGATAAACATATTTGTATCAAACAAAACATTAAATATATCGCCCAAAAGCGACAAGCCTATCATAGAAATAATTGTTACAAACTTTTTATGCTTTCTCTCAAACATATCGCTGAAATATATGTAATTGATAAACGCTTCAAAAACATAAACAAAAACATAGCTTAAATCTATTATTGCTTTTTCATCAATACCCATTAATAATTCTCCATAATTTTCATAACCTTTTGCCTAAACTCACTTCGTTTGCTGTAAGACACCGGAATTTGAAATTTCTTTGCAAGCACAATATATTCACGGCTGTAAAAGGTAATGTAATTACTGTTTATCAAAAAGCTTTTGTGAGGAGAAATGAAATAAGATTTATTAAGCCTTTCCTCCCAGTTCTTTATTGAATCACTGCTTTTGAAGTTACCTTTTGTTGTGTGAACGGTTGTGCTTCTGCCCGTAATTTCAACATAAATTATATCCCTGCACCTGACAATATTTATATTTTTGTCCTCGTCCTTAAGCTTAATGTCAATCTCGGCATCATCAACGATTGACACAGCCTTTTTAATTCCTTTCATAAACCTGTCGTGGTTAATAGGCTTGTCAAAGAAACGGACTATTCCTATATCAAGTGCATCGTCAAGATAATGATTATAAGCAGTTACGCAAATGAGAACGATATTTTCATTTTTAGCCTTAAGCGTTCTGCCGATTTCAATGCCGTCAACATCGCCGATTTCAATATCCAAAAACGCAATGTCAAAGCTCATATCAAAATCGACAAGTTCCCTGCCCGAAGTAAATTCAAAAATATTAAATTCGATATTATTGTTCTTTTCGTATTCGACAAGGCAAGCTTTTATGTCCTTTATATATTTTTCTTCGTCGTCACAAATTGCTATGTTCATAATTACATCCACATAATATTAATTTATTATCTCTCCCTCAGTCAACAAAGTTGACAGCTCCCTCGTCAGAGGGAGCCAAGTCCTTGCTTCCCTCTGACGAGGGAAGTGTCAGCTACGCTGACGATAGGAGAGATTTTTCACATAAAGTATCAAACCGACATTGTTTTAAGCTTTGCAAGGAGGTTGACGAACAGGCACCACACAGCCTGAAAAGCGACAACCTTAATTGCGCCGAGTTCTTCAAATCCACCGACAAACGACAGCAGTGCAATAACACCGAGTCCGATAGCCGAGCCGAATGAAATAAGGACGCTCAAAAGCTTTCTCGTTTCCTGCAAATTTTCGGCAGTGCTTACAGCCGAAATAAGACCGAGCGCAGAACCGTTATGAACGATATATGCAGGCGAAGTTTCAGCGTACATATTTGAATATTTTTCAAAAACTCTTCCGTTTGAAGAGTTCATAACTCTGATATAACCGTCAGGAAGTTCAAAAAGTTCAGCAAGACTTTCGTCATTTATGAACGGGTCAAGACTGCGAACCAGTATTGTCATACCGCTTTTTTCAAGCCTTTTGAGTGCGTGCTTAAGCTGTGGGTCGGCATTGTAGGACACAACATAAATTGCCATAAGCTCACCTGCTTCGGCATAATAGAGCACTTTCCTGCCCTTTCTTGCATACTCTCTTTCGCTTTCTTCTTTAAGTACCGGAACGCCGTGGTGAATGAGCAATTCCCTTGTACCCAAAAGAACTTTTTTCCTGTAAATCCAAGCCGAAGTGCCAAGCTTATCCTCATAAACGACATCTTCAACTTCAGGCATAATATAATCCTTGCCGATAATCGCTTTATCAAAAGCAGAAGCAAGAGGACTTTTCGTCTTAGTAATAACTGCAACGGTTTTAATTATGCAATCTTCCGTTTTAGCATCGTAAAACGATTTCATTCCGTGAATTTCACAGCTGTTGATACCGAACAAATCCTGCGCTTCAATCACAATTGCGTTAGCATCATCCGTAACATTTGCGCCCTCAAATCCGTTTACCATAGCGCCCTTAGTCCTAAGCTGTTTTGACATACCTAAAAGAGTATTGTTACTGCAAAACAGAGCGTAGCACGGACTTGAAATCAAGAAAAGGCAAACAAAAGTATTTACACCCAAGTGCCAGTTTTGATTCATAAATCCGATAACAACCGAAATGACGGCGCTGATTATTCCACCGACTAAAAGCACATATTTGCTAAGCTTATCGGCAGGTTCGTCACTGCTTGCTATATCAAGAAAACGAGTTGAATTTTCCGTCTTAATACTCGTTTTCAAATTAGGCTCACCTGTCAAAAGACCCTTACTTATTACTGCTGCGTCAACCTTATTAACAATCGGCTCGACGGTATATTTGTCCTTTTGGTTAGTGACAAAGTCGTAATCGCTTCGTATCCTTGTGACAAAAGCGAACTTGCCCATAGTCGCCATAAATAGCGCAAATGCACCTGCAAACGGATAGACCATACCACCGTCAAGAAGTAAATTACTGTCGACTGCAAGCAATATGGTATGAACAAGGACTATAATTTCGCCGAGCGCTATAGGAAAATCGCTGTTCATTCCACCCTTAAATTTGAAGCCGTGCAAAATGATTTTAAAATTAACAACAAGTGTTATAACAAAAACCACAAGCATTGTGATGATATACGGTATATCGTCAAGCAAAAATGACGGCAAATAGGAACTGTCTTTAAATGCTGTAAGAAGCCCTAAAATCACGGTCAAAACAAGTGTGATTTTCAAATTAAGCGAGCTTGACTCTTTGGAACGGTTAAGTTTTTTTGTGAAAACTTCCTGCTCGTTTGACAAATCATATTCTTTTTTAACAACGGTATCCTTGTCGTTTTTCTTTGCCTCTTCAATATCCTCAGGACTGAAAAGACGGAATTTATTAACTTTTTCTTTCCTTCTTTCAATAAGTTGCTTTTCGGCTAAATCCTCGTCAATCTTGTCAATCTTTTGAGTTTCGTCGTCAAAGCCGTCAAGTACAATTTGAACAGCTTCTTCCTCCTGCCTTTGCTCCTTTTTCTGCTCTTCTTTCGCCATAAGTTCTTCCCTTGTCAGCGCAAGACGAGTGTTTTCAAGTTCTTCAACGGCAACTATTGTAGGCATTTCCTCAAGGTCGCCCGTTTTTCCGAACTTCGATTTGCTTTTAATGGTAGCAGGACGCTCAATAAATTGTGGTGGATTTTTGGAATAGATAGGCTCTTTGTTATTTTTACCGGAAAAAAAGCTTCTTTGAACCGTCTTTTGCGAAGCAACTGCCTTTGAATCACTCTTTGGCTTAAATTCAATATGCTTCGTCTTTTCCATATTTTCAGGCGCAATAGGACTTATTTTTGTTTTGTCCGACACTGCGCTTCTGTTATTTATTTTTACATCTTCATCTTCATTTTTTACAGGCACTTCAACATTTTTCGCAGTTGAAGGTTCATTTTCCGATTTCCTTTGAGACGACTGAGCCTGCCTTACAGACTTTTTTCTAACCTCTTCAGCCTGCCTGATTATTTCATCAATAGATAAACTTTCGTTCATATTCTTTCACTCTCTCATTCATCAAAGACCAAGCCTTTGCCTTGCAACTTCATACATAATTACGCTTGAAGCAACAGAAGCATTAAGTGAATTAACCTTGCCACGCATAGGAAGTGAAACCGTGACATCACATTTTTCCTTAATAAGTCTGCCGACGCCACTGCCCTCGTTACCTACAACTATTGCACAGCCACCCGAAAAATCGGTTTTGCACCAAGGCTGACCGTCCATATCTGCGCAGTAAACCCAAATGTTCTGCTTTTTAAGTTCATCAATAGTTGAAGCCAAATTACCTACTCGTGCAACCTTAACATATTCAAGTGAGCCACAGGAAGTTTTTGCAACGATAAAATTAAGACCTACATTTCTTCTTTTAGGTATAATTATTCCGTGAACTCCACAAGCCTCGGCAGTACGGATAATTGCACCGAGATTATGACTGTCCTCGATTTCATCGCATATAACTATAAAAGGCGCTTCGCCCTTACTTTTCGCATATTCGAGAATTTCATCAACGCTTGAATACGAATGAGCAGGAACATTTGCAACAACACCCTGATGATTTGCACCGGCTCACATAAAATCAAGCTTTTTTCTGTCAACATTTTTAACTACGATTTTATTTTCCTTGCACATTGCAATGATACGGTTGATTGAGCCTTCCTTTTCGCCTTTTGCAATGAGTACATTTTCAACTTCCCTGCCACTTTTGAGCAGTTCTATAACGGCATTTCTGCCTATAATCAAATTGTCATTTGTTTTGTAATCTTTTTCTTCTCTTGGCATATTTTGTATCTCCGTAAAATTATTCAGTTTAATTATAACATTATATGGTGTGTATTGCAATTAGAAATTAATGTTTAGCGTAGTAAGTTAAGGCTCCCTTGCAAAGGGTGATTCCCCACAGTGTGGGGAAATGTCACGCAGTGACAAAAGGGACGGCTCCCGTAGGAGCTGTCGGTTTACCGACTGAGGGATTGAAAAGGCGAACACAGTTCGCCTATCTCTCCTATCGTC
>JBNMGQ010000104.1:0-6543 GCA_050872345.1 Eubacterium sp.
AATCGTATCGTTGGTGCTTCGAGCCTTTCGCTCAGGGGCAGTACCATCGTACAGCACCCTTCCCGAAAAACTCGATTCTGACTACTTCTTCGCAACCTTACTCATTCGTATTTTAGGCTCCCTTGTGTAAAGGGAGCTGTCGGCTGCGCCGACTGAGGGATTGTTAGGCGAACACAGTTCGCCCCTACGGTGATTTTTCTAATTAGATAGTCTAAAATGATAAAACTTTCGTAGGGGTGAACTGTGTTCGCCTTTATAATGTGGAGTCAGCCGTCAACCTTTTATAAACCATAATTTATAACACTCAATAACACAAAAAAATGGGCGAACTCGGTTCGCCCATTAATTATTAATTTTCTTTTTTATCAAGCAACTTCAGTGCTTCTTTTGACATAGGAACAAGTATGATTAAATTGATAATTGTCATAAGTCCTATGCCTACATCACCGAGGTCCCACACAATTGTGTACGCTTGAAGTCCACCGACGAAAAGCATAACAAGTGCTACTATTTTGTAAAGCGTTTGACTCCACCAATTGTTGCCACAAATATAAGCAACATTACTTCTTGCGTAAAAGAGTATGCCGAGGAATGTTGAAAAGCTGAACAGGAAGAGTATTACGGCAACGAAAATTGTACCGAAAGAGCCAAGGTGATAGTTCATTGCACATTGCAAAAGGTCCATACCTTGCAAGCCTTTTGTTATGTCTTCAGGAACAAGAAGCATAATCATTGCAGTGCATGTGCAAATTACAACGGTGTCAATAAGAACACCGAGTGATTGAACCATACCTACTGTTTCGGGCTTTTTGCCTTCTGCTGCAGCTGCTGCACAAGGTGCCGAACCCGAACCTGCTTCGTTAGAAAATAATCCTCTTTTAATACCGTTCATAAGCACAGCACCGAATCCACCACCTGCAACTTGCTTGATTCCGAATGCTTCTTTGAAAATTCTGTCAAATACACTCGGCATTAAATTAATGTTCTTGATTATTATAAATAATGTGATTACGAAGTATAATACTGCCATAATCGGCACTACAATATCGAGAAATTTAACAGTCGCATTTTTCCTCAAAACTATTATTGCAGCAATTATAACAATTGCAATAGTGGTATAAATCGGTGGAATTGAGAAAGCGTTTTTAAAAGCAGAAGTAACCGAGTTGCTTACAACCTGACTTATGCCACACCAACAAACCAAACCGAAAAATGCAAACAAAAGCGCAAGAATAGATTTCTTGATTTTTTTCTTTCTTTTCTGCTCCACAAAGTCGTGAATGTAATATGCCGGACCACCGTGGTAACCACCGTAAAGTGGGTCCTTCTTTTTGTGAAGTTGAGCAAGTGTGCCCTCAATATAAGCTGTTGAAGCACCTAAGAATGCAGAAATCCACATCCAAAATACAGCGCCTGCGCCACCGATTGATATTGCTGCTACAACACCGACAAGGTTGCCCATACCGACTCTTGTAGCAGTTGACACAATCAGCGTTTGAAAAGTTGACAAACTGCTCTTGTCGTCCTTTTTCTCGCCGACTGCTTTAATCATCTGTGGCATTTTGCGAATAGGCATAAACCTTGTCCTTATCGTAAAATAAATGCCTGCCGGAATCAGTAATATAACAAGTAAAGGGATACCTATGGTGGTTCCCTTAATGTTCAGCGTAATCAAATCTCCCCAAAGGAAGTTGTACACTGTTTCAATTAGATTAGACATAAATTTCCCCTTAAATATATCAGTTAGAACAGTATAACATAATTATATTAATACTTCAATGGTTTAAAACTTTTAAAAAAAAAGAAAGCGCCAAGCATTTGCCCGACGCTTATCAATTCATTATTGCTTTTTTAAAGCTCTTTCAAGCCAAACTGCACCTAAATCAAGTGCATTGAAAAGACCGTTCTTTTCACTTTTCTTTACTATTTTTTCCTTTGGTGATGTAACTGATGGGTCAGTGTTGACAAGCTGAATTGCAACCTTGCCTGAAACCTTAAGACCTTTAATATTCTCATCGCTGAGAATTTTTAAACAAATTACATATGGGTCGCTCATACTGCCGTAGTAAATTGTATTGCCACATCTAACCAAAGGCTTACCTTTGTATTCAAGGAATTTTTCCTTATTATTATCTGCCAAAGATAACCCTCCTTTGTTTTAGTCGAGATAAGACTTTACCATTGCAGCCAAAAGCTCATCACGGTCAAGTCGTCTTATTAAACTTCTTGCGTTATTGTGAGTGGTAATATATGTCGGATCCTCCGAAAGAATATAACCTACTATTTGGTTAATAGGGTTGTAGCCCTTTTCCTGCAATGCATCAAAGACCTCTGTCAAGGTTTCTTTCATAACATCCTCGTGATCGTCACCAATTCTAAATGTCATAGTTTTATCAGTCATGGTAAAGTCACCTCCCTGTAAAGCATTATATTCTAATTATATACATATTTAACCAAAATTACAATACCTTTTTTTAATTTATATTGCAAAAATACTTGACTTATAACTATTTTTTGGTTTATAATCTTTGTAATAAATGAAATGCAATGACTGAGTGGCTTTGCCACAGTAGGTAATAAAGCACTTATTTTCAGAGAATGGTGCGCTTGCTGAAAGCACCTAATAATCTTTATTACCAAATTTCGACTCACGAGCTTCCTATTAAAAGTAGGGCGTATTTCTGCGTTAAGGAAAAGAGTGGCATATATACTTATTATATATGCAATTTGAGTGGTACCACGGATTTATTCGTCTCAATTTTATTGAGGCGTTTTTTTATTGCAAAAAATACGGAGGAAATTATGGATAACAAAATTTTAAGCCTTAAAGAAAAGTTTGTATCCGAACTTGACAGGATTGACAATCTTGCTGATATTGAAAATATCAGAGTTTCATATCTTGGCAAAAAGGGTAGTGTAACCGACCTTCTTAAGGGAATGAAAGAACTTTCTAATGACGAAAGAAAAGCTTTCGGTCAAAAGGTTAATGAGCTTAAAGGTCTTGTTAACGAAAAAATCAGCGAAAAAACACAGGAACTTAAGGAAAAGGAAATTCAAAAAGAAATTGAACTTATGCCTGAGTTTGACCTTTCTATGCCACCTAAAATGGATAGAGGTTCATATCATCCTATCACTCTTGTTCAAAGAGAATGTGAAAGAATATTTAAGTCAATGGGATTTACTGTTGAGGATTACAGCGAAATCGTAACCGATTATGAATGCTTTGAATCACTTAATATTCCTAAGCATCATCCTGCCCGTGATATGCAGGATACTTATTATCTTGAAAACGGTCAGCTTTTAAAGAGCCAGACTTCTGCTGCTCAAAACGCTATTTATAAAAAGTATAGGGACGCACTTGTTAATGACGGTGTACCTATCAAGGCTATTTTCCCCGGCAGATGCTTTAGAAATGAAGCTACAGATGCCTGCCACGAAAATACTTTCTTCCAAATGGAAGGTGTAATGGTTGATAAGAATATTTCTATCTCAAACCTTATTTACTTTATGAAAACTATGCTTTCCGAAGTATTCCAAAAGGATATTAAGGTTAGACTTCGTCCGGGCTTTTTCCCATTCGTGGAACCGGGTTTTGAACTTGATATAAGCTGTCTTATCTGTGGTGGCGAAGGTTGCCCAAGCTGTAAGCACAGTGGTTGGCTTGAACTTTGCCCTTGTGGTATGATTCACCCTGAAGTTCTCAAAGCAGGTGGAATTGACCCTGACGAATATACAGGTTTTGCATTCGGCTTAGGTCTTACAAGGCTTGTTATGATGAAATACGGTATTAAAGATATTCGTGATTTAAACAGTGGTAACTTAAAGACTTTGTCACAGTTTACCGACGACGAAAATTAAGAAAGGGAGGTAATTAATTATGTTTTTATCAATGAATTGGATTTCAGACTTTGTTGATTTTACAGGTCTTGATAAGGTTGACCTTATCCATCGTTTCTCTCTTTCTACTGCCGAGGTTGAAAATGAAATTTTCTTCAAAGGCTCAGACATAAGCGGTATCGTTGTAGCAGAGATTAAATCGGTTGAAAATCACCCTGATTCTAAAAAGCTTCATCTTCTTAAGGTTGATGCAGGCGAAGGTGAACTTATCGATGTAGTTTGTGGTGCACCTAATGTAAGAGTAGGTTTAAAAACTGCTTTTGCTAAGGTAGGCGCTAAGATTGGTGATATTGAAATTGCTCCTCGTAAGCTTGCAGGTTATACTTCAAACGGTATGTGCTGCAGTGAAAAGGAAATCGGTATTTCCGACGATAACAGTGGTATTATGGAAATCACAGACGATTTGCCAAACGGTACCGATATTAAAGAAGCATATCAGGTTGACGATATTATCTTTGAGGTTGACAATAAGTCACTTACCAACCGTCCTGACCTTTGGGGTCACTATGGCATTGCCCGTGAATTTGCTGCTCTTGCAGGCAGAGAACTTAAACCACTTGAAACTGTTGATTTGAGCAAATATAACGACTTGCCTAAGGTTGATATGAAGATAGAGGACCCACTTTGCCAGAGATATTCTTGCTTGCAGGTTGAAAATATCAACACAACCGTTTCGCCTGTTAATATGCGTATCCGTCTTTTCTATTGTGGTATGCGTGCTATCAATTTCCTTGCCGACCTTACAAACTATCTTATGCTTGAAATGGGTCAGCCAATGCACGCTTTCGACTCAAGGAAGGTTGAAAAGATTAGAATTAAGCGTTTCGATACTCCTTTCAAATTCCAAACTCTTGACGGTGTTGAAAGAAATATTGACGAAAATACACTTATGATTTGTAACGACAATACACCTGTTGCCATTGCCGGTATTATGGGTGGACTTGACAGTGAAATTGTTGACGATACTCATACTCTTACTCTTGAATCGGCAACCTTCAACGCTGTTTCAATTCGTAAGTCAACTGTTCGTCTTTCTCATCGTACAGACGCTTCTATGCGTTATGAAAAGTGCCTTGACCCTGAAATGACAGTTCCTGCAATTGCTCGTTTCGTTAAGCTTATGACTGATGTTGACAGTGGCGTCAAGGTTGTTTCTTCACTTACCGATGAATACGCATTCCACTACGATACTGTTGAACTTGACTTTGACAAGGCTTTTGTTGATAAGTATACAGGTATTGAAATCGATAACGATACTATCATTTCAACTCTTACTTCACTCGGCTTTGATGCAAAGGTTGAAAATGATAATTTCAGCGTAATTGTTCCAAGCTGGAGAGCTACTAAGGATGTTACAATCAAGGCAGATATTATCGAGGAAATTACAAGAATTTACGGCTATGATAACTTCGCTATTCATACTGCCGTTGCTCCTCTTTATCCTGTTCGTCCTGCTGTCGAAAAGACAGATGAGGACAAGATTAAGGATATTCTTGTAAATCATTTCAATCTTCACGAACTTCATTCGTATGTTTGGGCTTACTATGATGAATATAAGCAACTCGGTATTGAAGTTGAGGATAATATTAAACTTGTTAACGCAACAAACCCTAATATTGAAACTATCCGTAATTCTATCGTACCTACTCAACTTTGTCAGGTTAAGTACAACACTGCATACAGCACCGATTTCGGCGTGTTTGAAATCGGCAGAGTTGCTAAGGGTCTTAACAGCGATAACCTTGTAGATGAGCATAAAATGCTTGCAATCACACTCTTTAGCAAGACTAAGAGCGTTGAAAAGCTTTATTTTGAGCTTCGTGATATGCTTGCAACATTTACCGACAATATTAAGCATAAGTCACTTGAATTTGCTCCAAAGGCTCAAACTCATTCATATGAGCATCCGAGAAATCTTAACTCGGTAATTTGTGACGGAGCTGACCTCGGCACAATCGGTATCGTTCATCCTGTTGTTTCAAAGAAGATTGATAAGAAAGCTTCAATCGTATTTGCAGAAATCGATGTTAAAGCATTCGCTTCTCTTGTAAATGACAGTATTCACTATGAAGAACCGTCAAAGTATCCTGCTATGGAAATTGACCTTTCATTTGTAACCGATAAGTTCGCTCCGATTAAGGCTGCTATCGTTGCTGCCAAGAGCCAACTTGTTAAGAAGATTGAAGTAGTTGATACTTATTCGGACGGTGAAACAAAGTCTATCACAACTCGTATAACATTCTCCCATCCTGAAAAAACTCTTACCCGTGAAGAGGTTATGGATATTGTTAATACAGTTATCGATAAACTTGACTCCGACGGTATTAAACTTAAAAAGTAAATATATCAACATAAAAACGAAACCACCGAAGATTAATTTCCTCGGTGGTTTTTTTGTAAATTATAGTTTACGGCTGTGAATAAGCAGCCATAACCGCACCGAGGTTTCAAACAATTAGACTATTTATTTCAATATTGCTAATTGAATATCAAATAATCTATATTAGTAGCGCAGGAACGATACGATTTTAGGTATCTAAAGGATACCGTAATCGTATCGTTGGTGCTTCGAGCCTTTCGCTCAGGGGCAGTACCATCGTACAGCACCCTTCCCGAAAAACTCGATTCTGACTACTTCTTCGCAAC
>JBNMGQ010000105.1:0-6511 GCA_050872345.1 Eubacterium sp.
CCTGCATCACGCAAATCGACAAACGAAACACCTTTAACTACTCGTCCGTTTTTAACATCAAGGCAAGGTATAATTCTTTTAGCGTACATTACTCATCCCCCATTTCCAAAAAGTTTTTAAGCAAAGCCAAACCGACTTTACTGCTTTTTTCAGGGTGAAACTGAGTTGCGCAAAGCTTGCCTTTTTGAACTGCACATTCTATTTCAACACCGTAATTTGTTACACCTGCAACGACATCATCATCTGCACCGTCAAGGTAAAAAGAGTGTACAAAATAAAAATAACTTTCGTCATCAATATTTTTAAAAATGCCGTCCTTTTGCTTAAGGCTTACGCTGTTCCAACCGATATGTGGAACTTTAAGTCCGTTATCCTTAGGGATAGAAACGATTTTACCCTTTAATATTCCGAGTCCTTCAACATTCGGGCTTTCGTCACTGCTTTCAAAAAGCAACTGCAAACCAAGGCAAATACCGAGAAAATTCTTTTTTCTTGCAGCTTCTTTTACCGTGTCAACAAGTCCTCGCTCTTTCATTGATGCCATAGCGTCGCCGAACGAACCGACACCCGGTAAAATGACATGACTTGCCGACATTATTTTATCTTTATCCTGTGTTATTTCACTTTCGGCACCGAGATAATCAAGCGCTTTTTTCACACTTGAAAGGTTACCGGCACCGTAATCAATTATTGCAACCATAAGTTTAACTCCATAGTATGTATTGTTGTTTGTAATAAAACTATTTTATCATAAAATATAATTACTTTCAATATTGACAAAAATGCTAAAAGAGTATAAAATAAACAAGCATAAAACAGAATTTGAGAAAGTGAGATAAATTTCATTTTCTTGGGAAGGGTGCTGTACATTAAACTCACTAACTACGAAACAGTCCACTGGACTGTTTCTCCCAAATTTGTTGTTCCCTACGGTCACCAAATTTGGAGTTTAGTGTCTCTTGTGCTTTGCACAATTCACTCTGAGCAAAAAATGAAAAGCGCCAAAAATGGCAAGGACTCGATGTCCTTGACATTTTTAAATGCTAACTGGATGAATTTTGTTTGGCAGGAGCAAGCCCCTGCCCTACGAATAGTCTAACTAAGATTTATAACTCGGCGTGGTTTAGCCACTTTATCAATATTCTGAAAATACGGAGTGGTACCGAAGAGGTCATAACGGCATGGACTCGAAATCCATCGTGTGAGCAATCACCCGTGGGTTCAAATCCCACCCACTCCGCCATCGTCGTCACGGACTACATATCGTTCGTGACGACTTTTTTATTGCTTAGATGAAGGTCATCAGCTCACTCATTTCGTCGTTCCTCCTCTCCCTAAAAAGCTTACGCTTTTCGGGGACCCCGAAGGAAAATATTTTATTTTTGGTGATTTCATTAAATTAAAAAACGGGCGAACAGTGTTCGCCCATACGGTTATTGAGATTATTTAGATTATAAATTTACAAATCGTCTGCGTCCTGAACAGGCATTTCGAGTTCATCGTTATAGTACATATCGGCAGGAACGCCGGTATACATACCCTGTGGGTCGGCTTGGACGATTTCAGGATTCAAGAACGAAGTGTAATCGTTAAACTTATTTTTATTTTTACGCTTATTTTTTTTATCATTATTTTTCAAAAAAATCACCCCTGCAATTATGTTTTGCAAGGGTGTGTTTTTTATTATAGCTTTTCGACATCAATTTCTGCAATTTTTTCCATAAATTGTTTAGGCGAAATAACAGCGTCAAAATTTGTATATTCGTCCAAATTCATATTAAAATTGTTAACATAAACAGGAACTTTTTCGTATTCAAGGTCGATATGAAGCCTTTTTGCGTCTTCCTCAATGACACTTTTGTCGGCAGTTGTTGCGTCGTAATACTTAGTAACAACGCTTTCGTGGTTGCGAACATACTCGACTATAACATTTCTGTTTGACTTTGAAATGCTGACATATTTATTATCTTCCTTAGAGAGTGCAAGCGCCATAGGCATTTGCGCAACAGCCTTGCACGCACCCGAATTAACAAAAAATTCGTTGATAAAAATTGATTCAAGCTTGCTTGTATCATCCGGAACGATAATAGCAAAAATATATTTTGAAAGCTTTTTACCGTAAAGAGTTTTCATATATTCTTTGAAGTAATATTGACATTCGGCAATTTTTTCGGCAAATTGGTGATAAAAAGGAATGTTTGGAATGTCGGACAAAGCAGGCATATTAAAAGTTTTAAACTCATCGCTTTCTTTATCCTTAACAAGTATGCTGTCATTAGTAATTATCATCGGTATTGTTTTAGCCAAAATATCGCCTCCAATCATAAGTATTTTACTACATGTGTCGATTTAAATCAATAAATTTTAAAATTTTAAAAAAATATAGTGAAATATTTAACCATATATGGTACAATGTGTTTATTAAATATTGAAAGGGGTATTGTTATGCCTGATTCAGATGAATTAGATGAAATATTAAACGAAATTAAAAATATAAAATCCACCAACCCTGAGGAGAAGAAAAGCGAAAGTGCAACTCCTACACCTCAGTTTAAGCGTGAAGCAGAAGTAAGCAGTCAAAGTCAGGAAAGTGAGCAAAAACCACAGCCTAAGGAAAGCAAAGGCGTAAGCTTTGAGGAATTTAATGATTTTAATACTGCTCAAAAGGAAGAAGCACCAAAGGTAATTAGGGAGGAAAAAACAGTGCCTACCGAAAATAAAACACCTAAAAAGCCTAAGAAAAACAATAAGCCTATAATCATTGCAATTGTTGTTGTACTCGTTGTTGCAATTGCTGTTGCCGTTGTTTTTGCTGTTAAGAACAAAGGCTCAAAGGATGAAAATACAACTGCGCCGGCTTCGGTTTCGCAGGAAGCTACTACCGAGCAAGCTGTTGTTTCTAAGAAAAATCCACTTACCGGTTCAAGCGATTTCAACCAAAAAGCAGTAGGTAAAAGACCTGTTGCCTGCGTTGTTGAAAACTCGGTATCTGCAAGACCTCAATGGGGTATCGCTGATGATAAGAACCCACCTGACATTATCGTTGAAGGCGAAGTTGAAGGCGGCGAAACAAGAATGCTTTGGATGTATGCAGATTATACTGCTGTTCCTTCGCAAATCGGTCCTATGAGAAGTGCAAGACCTCCATACATTAAGTTCTCTGAGCTTTTTGATGCAATCTTCCTTCACTGGGGTCAGAGCCAGACTAAGAGAGGTACTGCTTATATCGGTGCAAATACCGTATTCAGAAAAGATAATGTTGACCATATCAACCAAATGACATACAGTGGCAAGGTTGCACTTTTCGGCAGGGATTCATCAAGAAATGTTTCAACCGAGCATACAGGTGTTATGTACGGCAGCAAGATTGCCGACGCTATCAAGGGCGAAGGCTTCAGAACAGACGCTGACCAGAGCAAATATACAAAGTTCAACTTTGCAGACGAAGAATCAACTGTAAGCGATACAGAATGTAACACTCTCGGTCTTACCTTCTCAAGCAGAACTGCAACAAGAGATTGGACTTATAATACCGACGACAAGATGTATCATTGCAACGACTACAAAACAGATGTAGCAAGAAAGAATCTTCTCGTTCTCTTTGACGAGACAGAATATGTTTCAAAGGCTAACTACAAGAACAGTGGTTCTGCAGAAGTTTATTGTAACTACAAACTTGCAGGTGGTAAGGGTAAGCTTGCTACCGACGGCACAGTAGTTGATATTAATTGGACTGTTAATAACGGCGTTCTTGAAGTTAAGGACACAAACGGTAATGATGTAAACTTCAATGTAGGTACAACATGGATCGGTTACGCATCATCAAATAACGGTGGTTCGGTTAAATAAATTGAATATGATATGATAAAAGCCACTTCGATTGAAGTGGCTTTTTTATGTGTTAAGAATTAAGGCTCCCCTTTTAATGTTATAAAGGGGAGCTGTCAGCTTTGCTGACTGAGGGGATAAAAGGCAACAATCCCTCCACCACGCAAGCGTGGTCCCCCTCCCTTTACACAAGGGAGGCTTAATCGGTTTTATTCATACTCTCCGGTGCTGTATCCACAACTTCAATTTTATTTGCACGCATCCAAAGTGACGGTGTGATGCGAAGTTTGAAGCCATAGCCCGGGTCCATTTGCCAGTGAGCCATAGGCGCCTCAGGCAAGCCGTAGTATGCAAGAAGAGTCATAAGTACACCTGCGTGACCGACAATTGCAATATTTTGAGTGCCTGTTTTGATACAACCGTCGATAACCTTTTCAAATGCCGAACAAATGCGCTGAGCAAATTCGGCGTTGCTTTCGCCGTAAGGTGTTTTTGCGTGAACTCCCCCACCTATCCAAGCCTTGAAATCCTCGTTATCCTTTAAATCTTCGGCAGTGCACTGCTCAAATTCGCCGAAGTTATATTCGATAAAATCATCAATTGTGATTATTGCATTGTCGGGAAACATAATTTCGGCAGAGTCCTTACACCTTTTAAGAGGAGAAGAAAAAACTGCGTCAACTTTTGGATAATGGTGCTTTGCCTTGATAGAATGAAGTTCGTTTATACTATCTGTAGTGAGTGGCAAATCAGTATGCCCAATATACTGTGCGTTTAAGTTTCCTTTCGTAATTCCGTGACGGAAGAAATAAAGATTATATGATTTCATATTGTAATGCTCCTTTTTAAGCCAAATATTACAAAGTATTACAAATAGGAAATCACGCTTTACAAACTGTAATACGGTGATATAATACTATTTGTAATAAATCGAGGTGTCATTTATGAGTACAAAATTAGAAGAAAAAAGAGAAGCTAAAGCTGACAAGGCTGAAAAAATTTCGAAGTTCGCCTCAATACTTTCACAGCTTAGAAAAGAAAGAGGTATCAGCCAAAAGAAAGCTGCTACCGACCTTGGTATTTCTCAGGCTCTTTTGAGCCATTATGAAAAAGGAATAAGAGAATGCGGTCTTGATTTCGTTATTCGTTGCAGTGAATATTACGGTGTTACTACCGATTACCTTTTAGGTGTGAGCAAAAGCAGAAACGGACTTGACATTGACGCACTTGCAGACAAGGAAGAAGAAAGTGGTGAGTTTTCAATCTTTACGCTTGGAAAAGCCACAAAGTATTTGATTGACCTTGTTGCTACAGGCAGTGACGAGGGTGCGCTCAACTATGTTTCGGACTACTATACACTTTGCGTTTACCGTGGCGCAATAACGCTTGCAAAAGCAGGTATGCTTCCTAAGGAAATGTTCAGGCTTGATTACACTTTGGGTCGTGAGCTTGCATCTGCTGCACTTTCAATTGAGGACGCAAGGTTTGTATTTATCGAGGATAAGTCAAGAACCGGCTCGGACCTCGGCGAAAAGACTGCGCTTCACAGCCTTATCGAAAAGGCAGAAGATATTATTTACAATACTTTTGTATTAGAATAAAGAGTATTGATTTTTTTGAAGCTTGATAAAATCAAGGATAATCGCCGTGGATATTTCTGCGGCGATTTTTTTAAATGTCGGATAATCAAGCTGGGCGTTTTCGTTGCCACCGTCGCTGATTGAACGCAGAACTGCAAAAGGCACATTGTTTGCAGCGCAGGTGTGACCGATTGCGCCACCCTCCATTTCGCCACAAATTGCATCAAATTGAGATGAAAGCATTTTTTTAAGCTCATTGTCTGCTATGAAGGTGTCACCACTTGCGATAGTTCCACGGTGGATTTTTTCGCCCTGATTAATTGCAACCCTTGCAAGCTGTTCGGAAATTTTTTCATCGGCTTCAACCTTAATAACATTAAGACCGTTGATAAATCCTCTCGGTTCGCCCAAAGCAGTAATGTCAATATCATATTCGCATACATCCGTTGCGATAACCACATTTTTAATAATTACATCTTCACAAAGTGAACAAGCGACGCCGACATTGATAATCATATCAATATCAAAATTGTCAATCATAGCCTGAGTGCAAAGCGCAGCATTAACCTTACCCGGTGAGCATTTTGCAACGCAAACATTAACATCGTCAATAAAGCCACACACAAATTCAACGCCGGCAATGCTTGACAGCGCTTTGTTTTCAACTTTTGATTTTATATTGTCCACCTCAGTGTCCATTGCACCGATAATACCAATCATAGCTTTCTCCTTAATACTTGATATTCTTGTGTACTCGGTATTTTACTACCCAACATATAGTGTTATTATAATATAATAATAAAATAAATACAAGAATAATTATTTTTTTATTGACAAAAGGCGTAAAACTAATATATAATATCTACCGATATTGTGGAAAGTGTTTCTATCTATAATTTTTTATTGAAACAAATTCCGCACGCCTGTGCTATACCGCACAGAGCAAACGAAAATTAAGACAAGTTTGATTTTCAGAAATGGAGTGAAAAAAATGAAGAGAACTTACCAGCCAAAGAAGAGACACGCACAGAAGGTACACGGTTTCAGACAGAGAATGTCAACTAAGAACGGCAGAAAGGTACTTGCTCGCCGTCGTGCAAAGG
>JBNMGQ010000106.1:0-6385 GCA_050872345.1 Eubacterium sp.
GAAGAAGATATGATGAAAGTTAGAAACCTTGGCCGTAAGTCACTTGATGAGGTCGTAGCAAAGCTCGGCTCATTAGGTTTCGGACTTGCTAAGGATGAGGACTAAAGGAGGGAATTTCAATGCCAGGTAGCAGAAAGTTAGGACGCCCTACTGACCATAGAAAGTCTATGCTCAGAGGTATGGTTACTTTTCTTTTAGAAAACGGCAAGATTGAAACTACCGTTACAAGAGCAAAAGAAGTTCGTGCAATGACTGAGAAGATGATTACTCTCGGTAAGAACGATACTCTTCATTCAAGAAGACAGGTACTTTCTTATGTAACTAAGGAAGATGTAGTTAAGAAGCTTTTTGATGAGATTGCTCCTAAGTACGCAGAAAGAAACGGCGGTTATTGCCGTATTATCAAAACAGGCCCTCGTCGTGGTGACGCAGCAGAGATGTGCATCATCGAGCTTGTTGACTGATAATACCTAAATATATAATTAAGGACTTGAAGTTAATTCTTCAGGTCCTTTTTTGTTACGAAAATGTAAATAAAAATTCCTTTATTTTCCTTTTTGCATTTGATATAATGTTATTATCTAATAACATAGAAATAAATTGAAAAGGAGATTTTTATGAAAAAGGTTATTAGTATTTTAATATCTTCAGTAATGCTTTTGACATCTGTGCTTTGTGTCAACTTTTCTGCATTTGCTAAAGATTATGACGCAGGCTCACTCAAAGAGGGCGAAAACACAGTAAATGTTTCAGATGATTATTATGATGATGACGGCAACAGTGAATATGAGTGCTATTGGTATTCATTTGTACCGGATCAAACTGCTGTTTATTCGTTTGAATCAAAATATAATTATGATAATGATGCAGACAATAGCGTGCCTGACCCTGTAATCTATTTATGCGATGAAAACAAGAACTTGATTCAAAGAGAGGATGATAATGATGATTTGAATTTCTATCTTGAATATCAACTTGTAAAGGGTAAAACATATTATTTCTATTTTTATAATTACAGAGCTGCAGATCAAATCACTTTCACACTTTCTAAAACAGATATAGCTGATATTACACTTAATGTAAAAGATAAGCATACTCTTACAGAAGGTGTTGACAGTTATATTAGAACCGATAAAAACGGTGATTATTATAATGAATATAATATTTGGGATGTTGTTTACTCACAGGGAAATTACATCACAGTAACAAAAACTGATAAAAGTATGTCAATATATGCTTATCAAGACGAATATGATGATTTTATAAATGATGAAGGTAAGACTTTCCCTTATGATATTGAATGTTATACAGCGCAAAATACAAATCACCTTCAACCCGGTAAAAATGTTGAATGTACAGTAATAATCAATTCTTGTCCGACAACATTCTACATTGACATTAATCCGAATCCGGTAAAGTCATTTGAATATCTTGGTAATGTTGTAGTTAGCAATGCAGATAAGGAGGATCCTGATTATTACTATTATAATTACTCGAAAAGGGTATTTTATGACGGAGCACAGTTAAAAGTAAATTATACTGATGGCACATCTGATATTTTTACTTGCAAAATAACAATCGATGATGAAGATGATTGGTATTACAGTTTTATTAATGCACAAGGTAATTATATCAATGCTACTGTATATACTTATAACGATAATCAAACATATGATAATCCTTGGACAGTCGGTGGTAATAATATTATTTATTTAGCTTACTGTGGTCATGTTATTGAAGTTCCTGTAACATTAACAACTTCTACACCTACTCCAACTCCGACTCCGACACCAACACCTACTCCTACACCAACTCCATCACAGCCGACTACACCTACTCAGCCTTCAACTCCTGCAACACCGGCTCAGACACCTACTGCTCCTGTTCAGCCTACAACACCTGTTCAGACTCCTGCAACAACTACTGCTAAGCCTAAGAACAACAAGAAGGTTAAGATTTCTTCTGTTAAGAAAGGCAAGAAGTCTTTCACAGTAAAGTGGAAAAAGGTTAAGAGTATCAATGGTTACCAAATCCAGTATTCAACAAATAAGAAGTTTAAGAAGGGCAATAAGACTGTAACCGTAAAGGGTACAAAGGCTACTTCAAAAACTGTTAAGAAGCTCAAGGCTAAAAAGACTTACTATGTTCGTATGCGTACATACAAGACAGTAAACGGCAAGAAAGTATTTTCTGCTTGGTCAAGCGCAAAGAGCGTTAAAACAAAATAAACTAATTCAAAAGCACAAAAAGGAGGGCATTTGCCCTCCTTTTACTATTTATAATATCAAACCAAGTTTTTACTTGCACCATTCTTTGATTGCTTTTGTCATTCGCTTATCTATGTCGATTCTTGATTCTTTACACTCGTTTGAGAATTTCTTTGAATATTTAAAAGCAAAGCTTATAATCAGCTTTGAACCGATAGGAAGCATCTTTTTGAGCATACCTTCAGGGAAAACAAAATGCGTTGCGTGGTCGTAAATAACTGCTTCCAAATCACAGGTGTGTGGTCTAGTTTCAATACGATTTTTTATACGGTTTATGTATTTTGCAGTATCCCATAATACATCATCTTTAGCACCGACTACAAGCAATTTTCCCTTTATGTTTTCAACTTTTATAAATTCATCCTCCGTAATCGGATGCGCTTTTTCCGAATCGTTAAACAGCTTTGTCGAAGCTAAGATACTGCCCGTTTCTTTTGCTTCTTTAGCAATTGTTTGCCAATATTGTGGGTGCTTATAGCAAAACGGCATATACGGTAACGGCTTGCCTTGATAAGAAAATAACGATTCGCCCTCAATAGGCCATTCCTTGCAACCGTCACGATTGCCCTGTTTAAAACCTTGCCAAATAAAATCACTCGGAGTCATTGCAATTGTCAATGTAATATCGTTAAACATTGATGCACTTGTAAGCGCAAGCGTGCCAGTGGTTGATGCACCGGCAATTCCGATTTTTGTGTTTGAATGTGCCTTAAGCCACTTGATTGCATCTTCAATTCGTTCAAGTGGATAGTTGTGGTGGCCGTAATCCTTTTTGTCCGGTGACATTGTTAGAACATTCACACCGAGATTAAGCAACCATTTAACTGCACTTCTTGCCATGTAATCCTCAGGGTCATCACCGAGCATGGCTATTATGCAGCTGTGTGATTCGCTTTTATTTTCCCAATATGCACCGTAAAATCCGTCTTTATCAATGTCAAAATGAATGTGTTTCATAGTACTTTCCTTTCATTTATCGGTTAGTGATAACTAACTTGATACCTAAATATCAGCTCCCTAAAACAGGGAGCTGATTTTATCTGTTTAAATAGACCTGATAAATAATGCCGTAAATTTCTCTCGTAGCAAACGGCATATATCCGTTCCAAGGCGTTTTGCTCGGATACCTTAGCGGAGTCAAACCGTTTTTCTTTGCAAAAGAATTTGCTCTGTATTCGTGAAAATCATTAGTAATAACAGTTATTTTGTCGCAGTTAATGTTATTATTTTTCATAAGCTGAGCGCTGTATTTAAAATTTTCTCTCGTTGAAGTTGATTTATCTTCAATATAAAGCCTGCTTTTGTCAATACCTTTTGAAGTCAGCTCGTTAAACATACACTGCGCTTCGCTGATATTTTCACCTTTGCCTTGACCACCGCTGAGAATTGCAATAGCATCAGGGTTGTCATTTAAGTAATTATAAGCCGCATTAATTCGACCACGCAAAAATATGCCGGGCTTGTCACCGTTGACAATACAGCCGAGAACTATTGCAACATTACTCTTTTCGTCACTTTTGAAACTGCACTTTAGCACATTGCCAAAGGTAAATATTCCGACGCATAAGCAAAGCGCAACAACAGTAGAAACAATACCTAAAAAAGCTTTTCCGATTTTCTTTTTATTGATATTTTTTATAAGTGTGTTGATTTTATTAAAGAAAATTGCATATAAAATCATAAGCAGTCCAAAGCATAAACCGGTGATTAAACCGATATTATACTCGCCCGGAGAAATTAACGGACCTATGTAAAACAGGATAAATAAGCAACCGATTAAGGTTATTATTATCCTTATGATTTTATTTTTCATATTACTTCTTTTTTACCTTGTTGAGCATAGCGTTGATTTCAAGGATTTGTTCCTTTGTGAATTTACCGCCAAGCATCATAAGTCCACGCTTAACGGTAAAGCCTTTCATCATATCAATCATAGTTTTGTTTATGTCGTTAATCTTGAAGCCCATAATTTCGGCGCCCTTTTTCTTTTCGCCCTTCTTTTTAGGTTCATTCGGTGTGAGCGCTTTCTTCATCTTCAAAAGAATTTTAACGGCACAAATCTTACCTCTGAATGTGGAAAGAATGTCACCTAAAGTATCGTTTACGCTGTAATATCCGGTCGGTGTATCAATCTCAAACCAGTTGATAACAGCGCCTTCTTCCTTGAGTCTGTAAGCTTCGTTAAATTTGTCAACCTTTTTAATTTCGGCTTCGTCGGTAAGGTCACCGGCTTTTGCAACAAGCTTTGTTTCACCTGCATTTTTAACTTCAAAGTGGAAGAACGGAAATTCGCCTTTCTTCTGCTTGCCGACACTTTCACCGTTTGCAAAAAGTTCGACTTCGTCGCAGTTGGTGTAAACGGTTACTTTTGTTACATCTTCAACTCTGTCAACATATCTCTTGCCACAAATGTGAAGCATAGGAGTTTTTGAAAGCCAAGCCTGATAAGCATAAAAGCTGTCCTTTTTGTACTTTCTGTCAAAAGTGATAAGACCTTTGTGGTTCATACCGTTTTCGCCACCTTCGGCTCTTGCATCGGCAGCAAAGTCAAACATATTCCAAACATGAGTTGCCCAAAGATAAGGTCTTTTAGCAATTTGTTTGATAACCTCTTCGTGATAATATGCCTGATATTCTTCGGTGTAGTCGCCTTGCTCAGGATTGCTTGTGTGCCAGTTGAGTGCTTCACAGCCGTATTCACTCATACCGATTGCCTTGTTCGGATACTTCTTGTGGAAATTATCAAACCAAGGACCGTACATTGACACATCACCGCCGTACCAACCGAAGTAATGGTTGTACGACAATACATCAGAAATGTGTACATATTCTTCAGTAATGTTACAAGCAGTGAGTACAGCCTCTGTAGTGAGTCTTGTTTTGTCGAGTGAATGAACAAGGTCGTTGAGCATTTTATGATTTTCAACGATAGCAGGGGAGGCGCCACCCATTGAAATCTCATTTGAAAGACCCCAAACTACTATGCTCGGATGGTTGTAGTTTTGGTAAATAAGCTCTTTCATCTGGCTTTTTGTATTTTCAACACCCTTATCAAGATGCTTTGAAATGTATGGAATTTCAGCCCAAACTACAATACCTCTCTCATCGCATAAGTCATAAAAATATTGTGCGTGCTGATAATGTGCAAGACGGATTGTGTTTGCGCCCATTTCGCAGATAAGGTCCATATCTTCCTTGTGATGCTCAGGCAAAAGCGCATTACCGATATGTGGCCTGTCCTGATGCCTGCTGACGCCACGAAGCGGATACTCTTTTCCGTTTAAAATGAATCCTTTGTTAGGGTCAATTTCAAATGTTCTGCAACCGAAACGAGTTTTAACTTCGTCAACAACTTCACCGTTTGAAATAAGTTTAGCACTTGCAGTATAAAGGAATGGGTCAATTGTACCGTTCCAAAGGTGCACATCCTTAATCTCAAGGTTAACGCTTGGATTTTTACCGTTGGCACTTGCTTTTGCAACAACTTCGTTACCGTCTGTAATTTCAAATTCAACTTCGCCGTTGCAGTAGGCGTCAATTTTAATATTAGCGTTGTCACCGTTGATTTGCGGAGTGACAGCAATACCGGGTGCACCGTAAAAATCAAGGTCAAAATGCTGATTCAATACGCCGATAAGTTTTACATCACGGTAAATACCGCCGTAAAATGTGAAGTCGGCAACCTGTGGATATACATAATCGTTAGGTGAGTTGTCGGCAACGATTACAAGTAAGTTCTCATCCTCAATGTCGTCAAGCTTAACTCTGAATGTTGAGTAACCACCGTTGTGTTCGCAAAGCTTTTTACCGTTAAAATATACTGTGCCTGTTGAGTTAACACCGTCAAGCTGAAGGTAAACTTCGTCGCCCTCAGGCATATCCGATTTGTTTAATACTTTTGCAAAATAGCCTTTACCCCTGTAATAGTCATTGCCACCGTCTTGACCGTCTTCACCGTTCCATGTGTACGGTAAATCAAGCTCCTGCCAATCATTCGGCAAGTCGGTCGGAACGCTTGAAGCGTCTTTTGAAAATTTCCAATTTTTATTTATGTTAATTGTCTTGCGCATAATATACCCCTTTCAGTTTTAGTATATATAAATTATATACTAATATTA
>JBNMGQ010000107.1:0-6355 GCA_050872345.1 Eubacterium sp.
CTCAGGGGCAGTACCATCGTACAGCACCCTTCCCGAAAAACTCGATTCTGACTACTTCTTCGCAACCTTACTCATTCGTATTTTAGGCTCCCTTGTGTAAAGGGAGCTGACAGCTTCCCCTCAAGGGGAAGCCTTATAATGTGGCGTCAGCCGTCAACCTTTTCCCATACAAAATTTGACGCACCACTGTACGACAAATTTTGAAAAGGAGGAGCAACGAAGCGAGCGAGGGATGAATTTAAAATTAAATATTAAAGAAATTCGTCACGAACGATACGGAGTTTGTGACGACGCAAACTATAATTTATACCTAATCCAAACAGCGCCGGAAGGGAATTTTTGAACATCCTCAAGGTTGAGTGGTGTGACATCGGCGTCCATATCGAGTCCGTCGAAAACGCTTGGCATACCTTTCCTGCCATCGATACCGACACCGAGAAGGATACTGATTTCATCAAGAAGGTCTGCTTTTAAAAACGCTGTATTAATCATCGGACCACCGACAATACCCATACGCTTTACTCCAAATTCATCGCTTAAAATTTCGCAAGCTTTTGCAAGGTCAATTCTTTCTTTACCCGTTGCAATCCAAGAGATATTATTCGATTCCAAGTAGTCAATATATTCTTTTGACACATTTTCACTTGTGATAATAAGAAGTGGCTTTTCGGTATCGGTCTGAACTTCCCAAAGAAGTGTACCCTTTGTATCAACTACAATTTCGTAGCCGTCGGCATCAAAAAGTTTATTGTAAGCTTCCCTGCCAAGCTTTGTATAAGTTTCGGATTCAAACTTACCCGGCAAAGCCATTTCAAGTTCGGCAGTAACTCTGCCACTGAGTGTAGAGTCAAGATTTAAACTGTCAAGTGTAGCATAATAATCTTCTACACCTTTAAGTTTTGAAGTCATAGCGCAATCGATTCTGCCGTCAAGCGACATCATCATATGGCATACGATAAACGGTTTATTCATAACAATTCTCCTTTGTTTTTTCTTAATCATAACATATAAAGTTAACTTTAGGTCAAGAGTTTTTTATAAAAAAATAAGAGCCGTTTAAATAACGACTCTTAAAATTCATTACTGTACCTTTTCAGCTCTTTCGCAGTAATCTTTAATTACAGAACAGGTGTGCGCCATCTGTTCTTTTTCTTTATCATTAAGTGGAAGCTCGATAATATCCTCAATACCGTTTCTGCCGATAACGCAAGGAACACCACAAGCAACGCCGTTGATACCGTATTCACCTTCAAGCAAAACTGACGCAGGAATAACTCTTTTTTCGTCGTGGAAAATAGCCTTGCAAATATCAGCGCAAGCAGCACCGATACCAAACTCTGTCGAGCCTTTGCCGTTGATTATCTCGTAGCCGATATAACGAGTTCTTTCAAGAACAAAATCCTCGGTAAGCTTGCTGTACTTTTCAGGCTTAGCTTCCTGAAGTTCCTTATAATTTTTACCACCTAAGGTAAGAGTAGAAAAAGGAACGAATGAAGAGTCGCCGTGTTCACCGATAGCGCAGGTTGTTACACTTCTACGGTCAATATCTGCAAGCTCGCTGACTGTTCTCTTAAGTCTTGCAGTATCGAGTGAAGTACCGGTTGAAAAGCATCTTTCTCTCGGCAAACCGAGGTGAACTCTTGCATAGTTTGCAATGACATCGGCAGGATTTGTGATTGAAACGAAAATGCCTTTAAAATCAATAGGCTTAAGATTTTCAACTACATCCTTTAACATTCTGATTGAATCGTCGAGCATATCAAGCCTTGTTTGACCCGGTTTACGAGGCATACCGATTGAGTTAACGATAATGTCGGCGTCCTTACAATCTTCATAATCGCCGACTTTAATCTTAGTAGTTGAACCTAAGAAAAGGCAAGCGTCGGCAACATCATAACAGTTGGCAACAGCCTTTTCGTGGTCGGTATCAATAAATACTATTTCATCACAAGAGCCCTGAAAACAAAGTGCCATAGCGACATGAGAGCCTACATGACCGGCACCGATTATAACAACTTTTCTTTTATCAAGCATAAATTTTTCCTCCCAAATTACTTAATAAATACATTTATATTATACACCCAAAGTACATAATTTCAACATAAAATAATTTTTGAAAAAATAATAAAAATTTGTATTGACAACATATATTCTTAATGCTATACTGAAGCCGTAGATAACTGTGATAGCACATATAGCACAGTTATCAATAAACTGTTAAGGAGGACGCTATGCAAAACGATACTTTAATAAAAACGATTGACCTGTCAAGGCATTACAAAGTCGGCGAAGAAGAAGTAATAGCACTTGACAAAGTCAATTTGGAAATAGAAAGAAATATGATTTGCGCTATTCTCGGTACTTCGGGTTCGGGTAAATCAACACTTTTAAATATGCTTGCCGGAATTGAACGACCGAGTGCAGGTCAGGTTTATATCGGCAAATACAGAATCGACAATTTAAGCGAAGAGCAACTTGCAAAATTCAGGCAGCTTTATACCGGATTTATTTTCCAGTCGTACAACCTTTTGCCGACTATGACAGCGCTTGAAAATGTTGCGCTTCCGTTAATGTTTAAAGGAGTCGACAAAGAAGAACGAGAGCAAAAAGCAATGGAAATGCTTAAGCTTGTAGGAATTGAAAACAGATACAAGCACAAGCCAAAGGAAATGAGTGGCGGTCAACAGCAAAGAGTCGGCATTGCACGAGCCTTTGTGACAGACCCAAGTGTGATTTTTGCCGATGAGCCAACCGGTAACCTCGACAGCAAAACGACCATTGAGGTTATGAACCTTATTACAGAGCTTGTACACACAAAAAAGCAAACACTCGTTATGGTAACCCACGATTCCAATGTAGCAAAATATTCTGACATAACAGTCAAAATATCCGACGGCAGAATCGTATCAAAAGAATATACAAATAAATAGGAGAAAAGATATGAAAAAGCTACAATTATTTACTTCAATTTTAGTTGTGATTATGATGTTATTTCCACAACAGGCAATCGCATTTGCAGACGACAGCGCAAGCGACACGCCGTCAAGTGCTCAAAGCGTAAATTTAATTTCCGACGGTTTCAGCGTTGACAAGCAGACAATTTATGCCGGCGACACTTTCGCTTTAACCTTCAAGGTTAAAAATTCAAGCAAAAATACAGACATAAAAAATCTTACACTTCGTCTTTCAGGTGGCGACGCTTTCACCGTATCAAACGATGTTGACACAATTTACAGAGAAACTCTTTCAAACAACCAATCGGCTCAGTTTAGCAAGAATTTTTATGTAAACGCTGCTACAACAAAGGGTATGTACCCTATCGCAGTAAGCGCTTCATACACATATATGGAGGACGGTGTATTGACTCAAGGTTCGGCAGATTTTACTTATACAGTATCCGTCAGTCAAGCTTCTGCCTCAACTACTGCTCAGGGCGACACACCAAGCCTTGTAGCAACATATTCAACAAGCAAGTCAAATTTACAAAACGGCGATAAATTCAAGCTTAGTTTTAAACTTACAAACAAGAGTACACAATACAATGTATCAAATGTAAATGTTCGCCTTTCAGGTGGTGACGCATTTTCAATTGCAAGTGATGTTGACGCACTTTACAGCTCAGGCATTGCTAAATCAGGTACTGCTTCATTTTCTAAAAACTTTATTTGTAATTCAAGTCTTAAAACCGGAATGTATCCTATTACTGCAAGTGTTACATACGAATACACAGTAAACGGTGAAAAGCAACAAGGCAGTGCAGAATTTACATTCAGCATTAAAGTAACAGAAAAGAAGAAGGCAAAATCAAAAAAAGGCACTGCACTTACACCACAGCTTATAATCTCAAGTTTTAACTACGGTGGCAGCACAATTTCAGGTGGCAAGCAGTTTAACCTTTCATTTTCTATCAAAAACAACTCATCATCAATTAAGGCACAAAATGTACTTGTAAAGCTTGCAGGTGGCGACACATTTGTAGTTGCCGACGGTACAGACACAATTTCACTTAAAACGATTAAGCCAAACCAAACCGTAACAGTAAGCAAAAAGTTTTCTTGCCTTACAAGTGCAACATCAGGTGTTTATCCGATTACTGCAACCGTTTCATACGAATATGTTGAAGGTGGAAAACAAAGTGCTTCAAACGACCTTACAATGAGCATTCCTGTAGTTCAGCCTGACAAGGTTCAATTTCAGCAGGTAGCACTTGCAGACAAAACAATTAATGTCGGCGAAGAAAACGACTGTGCTTTCCAAATCATCAACGCAGGTCAAACAAAGCTTTCAAACGGTACAGTTAAGCTTCTCAATTCAAAGGGTAAAGAACTTAACAGTGCATATGTCGGCAATATTGAAGCAGGTGGACAGTTTGCAAGTAACTACACTCTTCCAGTAACATTCAACGATACAGGCGATTACAAATTAAAACTTGTATTTGAATATGAAAACGAAAATATGGAAAAGAAGAGCATTGAGCAGGAATTTAAAGTAACTGTTCAGGAAGCATCCGACCCATTTGAGGATGTAACAGACGACACAAGCACAGATGCAAGCGCTGATACAACCGACAACAGCAACACTAAAAAAATAATTATCGGTGCAAGCGTCGGTGGCGTTGCACTTATTGCTATTATTGTTGCAATTATAGTTATTAAAAAGAAAAAGCATAAGAAAGGCGATGTAAAGTTCGATGAAAAAAATCTGACCTCTTTGCAATGGCTTGGCAAAATCTGAGAAACAGACGAACTCGAACAAGGCTCACCATAGCCGGCGTTGTAGTCGGAACTTGTGCTATCATAATAATGGTGTCAATCGGACTCGGTATTGACAAAATGATTACTTCGCAGTACGAATCCGATTCAACGCTTAACAAAATAAGCGTATACTCTATGGGTGACTACACTAATGATAACGGAGAACAACAACAGGCTATGCCTTTTGACGACAGTGCTGTTTCATATTTTTCCAAGATTAATAAAGTAAAAACAGTTGTACCGACTCTTGAAATCAGCAGTTATGTAAATATCAGTCGTGGCAAATATACTTACGGCAGTTCCGTTTACGGTATTCCGCTTAAAGAAATGGAAATGCTCGGATACAAGACAAAACAGGGTGATTTTAAAAAAGTCGGCGAAAAAAATGCCTGCCTTGCAGGTACCGATACTGTTACAAGCTTTTATGATGTTCAAGGTAACCCACCAAAATATAAATATGACGAAAATTATAATATTACAGACAGTGAGCTTGATTTGATGAAAGACAGCATTACTATTTCTGCAAAAAATCAAAGCAGTGATTCCGATTCTTCAAGTTATAATAATTCTGCTTCAATTGACTCAACAGGTAATAGTGACTCAAGCGCAAGTTCACAGCAGACTACCGGTGGCGTTCAAAAGCTTAATATCATAGGTACTCTTAAGCAAACAAGCAACGACTATGATTCAAACACTGCTTTTTATATTGACCTTGACCAAGCAAAGCAACTCGTTGCAGAAAGTAACCGTTTAAGCCAAATAAAAAATTATAAGCTTGAATACAGTTCAATTAATGTTTACTGTGACAGTTCAAAAGATGTTGAGCAAGTTAAAAATGAAATTCAAAATAAAGGCTACAGCTGTTCAACAGACGATGAAGGCTTACAGCAACAAAAGAAAGTTATGCGTATAGTTCAGCTTGTGCTCGGCGCTATCGGTGCCGTATCAATGTTTGTAGCAGCATTTGGCATAAGTAACACCATGGTAATGAGTGTGTATGAAAGAACAAAAGAAATAGGCATAATGAAGGTTCTCGGCTGTGATATTAGAGATATAAAGAATATGTTCCTTTACGAAGCAGGAATAATAGGCTTATTTGGCGGCGTAATAGGAATAACGATAAGCTACATAATATCAATAGTCGCAAATATCGTAGCTAAAAAAGTTATGAGTGGTATGGCTGATATGAGCAGTGGTATGAAGATTTGCGTATCTTCAATTCCACCGTGGCTGGCTATTGCAGGAATCCTGTTTTCAGTCGGTGTCGGCGTTCTTGCAGGTCTTTCCCCTGCTAATCGTTCTGTTAAAGTCAGCGCCCTTACGGCAATTCATAATGAATGATGAATATAAATTAATGTTTGCGGCTGTGAATAAGTAGCCATAACCGCACCGAATTATCAAACAATCAGACAATTTATTTCAATGTTACGAATTGATTATTAAATAATTTATATCAATAACGCAGGAACGATACGATTTTAGGTATCTAAAGGATACCGTAATCGTATCGTTGGTGCTTCGAGCCTTTCGCTCAGGGGCAGTACCATCGTACAGCACCCTTCCCGAAAAACTCGATTCTGACTACTTCTTCGCAACCTTAC
>JBNMGQ010000108.1:0-6219 GCA_050872345.1 Eubacterium sp.
CGCTCGGTCTTATCCTTTACGGCGACCTCGACATTAGTATTCTTGACGAGCTTCCGCCGGGCAGGCAGGAAATTCGTACTGATGTCGTTGACTCTCGCTACAACAAAAGGCTTTACACATTTATCAAAGACGCAATCGGCCGTGGTGAGCAGTGCTACATTGTCTGCCCTGCCGTTGAGGAAAATGAGAACGATTTAAAAAGTGCCGAAGAATTTGCCGAAGAACTTGCAAACGGTGAATTTAAAGGGTACAACCTCGGCATACTTCACGGCAAAATGAAAGCGAAAGACAAAGAATAAATAATGAAATCTTTTGCCGACGGCAATGTAAGTATTCTTGTTTCGACAACGGTTATCGAAGTCGGCGTCGATGTGCCGAACGCAACAATTATGGTGATTGAAAACGCCGAACGCTTCGGTCTGTCAACGCTTCATCAGCTTAGAGGCAGAGTCGGCAGAGGAAATAAAAAAAGCTTTTGCGTACTTGTATCCGACACAAAAAGCGAAACGGCAAGGCAAAGGCTTATGACAATGAAAATGTACAGCGACGGCTTCAAAATTGCCGACACCGATTTGAAGCAACGAGGTCCGGGTGACTTTTTCGGCTCTCGTCAACACGGTCTGCCCGAGCTTAAAATTGCCGATATGGTTGAGGATATTGACACTCTTCAAAACGCACAAATTTGCGCAAAGGAAATTTTGAAAAACGACTTTGAACTTTCAAATCCGCAAAATTCGGCTCTTAAAACTCGAATGAATAAAATGTTTGAAAAAATGACAAGTTAATAAAATACATATTATATTAGAAAACGCAGTTTGCGCCCACTCTTATCATTCGATAAAGATTATAGGTGTAAACTGCGTTTTGTTTTTCTCATTTATCTTCTGCGTCTGTACGGTCGTACATCGTCCGTAAGTCCTGCAAGGTAGTCCATACTCGTATCAAGTGCCAAAGCAATTTTCTTGCACTGCTCAAAGGTGTAATACCTTCTGCCGTTTTCGATTTTTGAATAATCGCTTTGGTCAATTCCTGTCAGCATTTGCATTTTGATTTGCGTATATCCACGCATTTTTCTTAATTCTTTAAGCCTTGACATATTATCCACCTCTTAAATATTATGTCATATTGACCTATTGACTTTAGGGTGAAACTGACCTATAATTATTGTATCAATAAAAAGGAGTGTCATTATGAAAAACAAATCAATTTATCAAATGTTTATAGCTTTATTTTCCGTAATAGCTATAACTGTTGCGTTGCCGATTTTATCAAACGCAGCGACAAACGAACCGACGGCAATATCGAATGAAAAAGATTTTGCAAAAATTGAGCAAAATCCTGACGGTAACTTCTACCTTTCAAACGATATTAGCTTTACAGGTAAATACACGCTTGAAAACACAGGCACATTCACCGGTGTGCTCGACGGCAGAGGTCACACCGTAAAAAATGCGAAAGGCTTATATTTGGTTTCATATATCAATAAGGGTGAAATCAAAAATCTTTCGCTTGAAAATTCTACATTTTCAAAATCCGGAATTGCATATTACAACCAAGGCACAATCGAAAACTGCCGTGTAACTTCAACCACACTTGAAACCGGCATTTGCTACACAAACAACGGCTTGCTTGAAAACTGCAAAACCGAAGAGACAGACGGTTCAATGTGCCTTTTAAATGCCGAAAACGGTATTATCAGAAAATGCATTAATCTGTCCGACATCAGCACAAGCTACACTGCACTTTCTGAAACTTCATCGGGTGGTATTGCCTGCAAAAACGCAAATATTATTGAAAGCTGTATAAACAAAGGCGCTGTTCATTCAACGGATAACGCCGGTGGTATCTGCCCACTTAATTCAGACAATTATAACAGCACCGGCATTTCAAACTGTGCCAACTACGGCAGTGTTACAAGTACTAACCACGCATACGGTATAGGTCAAAGCACCAAAGTCAGCAACTGCATTAACTTCGGCACAGTAAAGGGTAACGGCTCAAATGCAAGAGGTATCGGCTCATATGCATACGGCTGTGTAAATGCAGGCACAGTTAACAACGGCTCAGGCTACGCAGTTGACTACCTTGGCGTAAAATCGCAGTCGTATGCACTTTCTACAAGTGGTGTTAACGACTACTATAATAAAACAACACTTATAAGTAAAAGTAATTTTTCAAATCAAAGCAGTTTTTCATCACTCGACTTTGACAATGTTTGGAAAATAAGCAACAGCACAATTGCACTTCAAAGCCTCGACAGTGAAAAAATAGGAATTTCGATTTACACTTTGCCTAAAAAGGCGAATTATAACTACGGTGAAAAATTTGATTCCACCGGTTTAAAAGTTATGAGTTTTAATTCATTCGGCGAATGGGCGTTTACTGACAATTTCACCGTATCCGGTTTCAAGGGTACTGTAGGCAAAAACACAATTACCGTTAAATGTGGCGACTTCAGTGAAAAGTTTGACACATATGTTTACGAGGATATAACAGATTCAAAAATCACTTATGATGACGACGACATTATGTACACAAACGGTGGCGAAGTTTATCCTGACATTACAGTCGTTTCACCAAACGGCAGAACGCTTGTAAACGGTAAGGATTACACCGTTACTTACCAAAATAACAGAGCACCGGGCATAGGTACAATTAAAATCACCGGTACAAATTACTGCACCGGCTCACTCTCGTCAACATTTACAATTAAAGAAAAATTAAACGACTCCGAAATTAAATTAAACAAAAGCGAATATACCGAAAACGGTACGCCGATTACACCTGATTTTTCGGTTTACAACTGTATGGGTGCAAAGCTCATACCGGGTGTTGATTACACTGTAAATTGCAAAAATAATGTTGCACCGGGTCAGGCAGTACTTGAAGTAACAGGTATAGGCTACTACGAAAATACAATTTCAACGCAGTATCAAATTTGGGGCAATTTAAACCTTGCAAACATTAATGTAAATCCTAGTGCTTATATTGTTGATGACAATTACACTTATCCTCAATTTACCGTCACTTCAATGCTCGGAACACTTCTTTACGAAGGCGTCGATTATTATGTTTACTCTTACTATGGTGGCAATGCTGTAGGCACTGCCACGGTAACTATTGAAGGTATGGGGCTTTACAAGGGAGGCACAAGCGCAGACTATACCATTTTACCTCGTGACATTACAAACTACACTTTAACTCTTTCAGGCTATAATTTTATTGCAAACGGCGAAGAGATAAAACCGAGAGTTACCCTCGTTGACCAATACGGCAACGCACTTGAGGGAATTACGGATTACACCGTGACCTACCAAAACAACATTTATCCCGGCACTGCAACTGTAACCGTTACAGGAAGGGGCAAGTACACAGGCACAAAAACCGTTAACTTTACCATTTCGCCTATCGACATTTCAGGATACAGAATATATTTTTACTATGATGCCACTTCATTTTATGCAGACGGCACTGCCATAATTCCGAGCATAAAAGTATATTCTCCTTTGGGCAGCGAGCTTTGGCCTACAAGCAACTACACCGTCGAATATATCAACAATGTTTATCCGGGTACTGCTACTCTCACCGTTACCGGTTGTGGATTATACAGTGGTACAATAAGTGCAAATTATTCTATAATTTTGAAGCAGGTAGACGGTATTTATACCTCTAAGCGTACTAACAATTCACTCAAACTCAAGTGGGACAAAGTATTTGGCGCAAAAAAATATGTTGTAGAAGTGTACAACAGCAAAAAGAAAAAATGGAAGGTATACAAAACAGTAACAAGCGAAAGCGTTACAATCAGTAAGCTCTCCCCTTCTACAGCATACAATATCAGAATAAAATCATACTGCGACGATATATACAGTAACTACAGCAGCACTGCAACAATAAGGACATTATCGTCAGGTTCTTCCTCAAAATCGACTAAATCAAAATATTCACCTAAAAAGGTAACCGGTGTTAAGGCAACAGTTTACGCTCACCATTCAACAAAGCAATTTAAAGTAAACTACAAAAAAGTTAAGAACGCTTCGGGTTATCAGATTGAGTATTTGAGCATAAACGGCAAATACAAGCGTCTTGCAAACATAAAAAAAGGAAGCAAGACAGGTTATGTTTCAAAATGGAGTGACTGGTCATTTGATATGTCAAGACCTGTTATAAGAGTCAGAGCATACAAAACAGTAAAGGGCAAAAAGTATTACAGCGCTTGGACTAAGGTTAAGTCGAGTGTCAAAAGCAAATAATCTTTGAAAGGCTATAAATATGAAAGGTAAAGAATTTGCTTTAATCTCAGCCATCCTGTCGACTTTAATCGTAATACTTCTCATAGTTATAATTGCATTAAACGGCAGGGTTAAAAAAGCAGAAGTTGACACAACAACCACAACGAACGAATCAATCTCCGTCACTCAAAGCACAAGCGTTGAAATTACGCAAGCTCAAACGCAAAGTACAGAGGAAGAAACAGACGACAGTTATGTTTATGAAGATGACAGCGAATATCCTGCAATTGACGAATATATGACTATGCTGGAAAATTCCGAAATTGTAAAAGCAGGCACTTCGTACGACTTATATAATCAAAGCGAGGATACGCAAGACTTTGAAGTTCATTTAAACTTTGAAAAAATGACAATTCAGAGTGTTAAAGTTTTCACTCCGAGTTCTGAAGACGACGACAACTACGGTATGGTAACGGGAGCTATTGCTTTGACGGAAAACTTTGTACCATCTTCATCAAGCTCTGACACAAAATACACTGTCCTTTTCAATGTTGCAATGACTCCGATTATGCCGATTTTGGCACCCGATAAGCCTATCACCTATGCGCTGACAATTGTAGAAAACAGCACAGAAAATTATTGGCGCACATCTGAGCATCACTGCACTTCGGGCACTGAAAACGGTATACCGTGGCTTGTAATTTATAAAACAGACGGAAAAATAGTAACGGCTTGTGGGCAAGAAGCTATCGATTATGTATGGGAGCATTTTTAAACCGTTTTCTTTCTGCCGTTTAAATCAAGCACACTTACAAAGCAACCGATAATCAGCAAAACGGACAAGGTCAAATTCACGCTTGAAAATTTGACAGGTATGCTTGAAGTGGCAAAGACATCAACGCTTGTCGGAAAGATTAAAAGCAACAGTTTCATCACAAAATATGAAATCAGACCGGCAAGCGCTCTGAAAAAGAAAAATTCAAAATAGCTCAAGCCAAGCTTTCGCATAATGCCTGAAAGCTGAAGGTGAATACAGATGCCACCGAAAGAGAGAAAAGCCGATGTGAGTGGAAGCGAAAATTCGCCTTTGCAAACTCCGTTTGTAATCTCCATAATCGGCAGAAAAATATCGGGTATTTTAAAAATACCACACACGCTTGAAAACAAAACTATGTATGCAGTAATAACAAGAACGCTTTGAGTTGCTTTTTCAGTGGACTTACAAAGTGCGTCACCCAAGGGTACATATTCCGAAAAAGAATATGTGCCCTTTTTTATTCTTTTTTCTTTAAATGACAAAATAAATCCGAGAAGAAACGAGCTTATCACATTTGACGCAAACAGCAGAAAACCGATTTTAGTATCGCCGAATGTTGCGCTTCCAACAGCAGTAATAATGAATCCACAACCACCACAAAAGTTGAAACACATCATTCTTTTTGCCTGCGCACAGCTCAAATCGTTTAACTCATACATCTGCTCGCAAAGAAGCGCACCCGTAGGATACCCACCGAGCATACCGAAAATGAATGACGAAATTGCAACCTCCGGCAGATTGAAAACATATCGTGAAATAAAGCCGAAGCACTTTGAAAAAAGCGACCTTACGCCCGTTTTCATAACGGTTAAAAATATTATCAAAAGTGGCAAAAGGCTCGGCAAAACCGTGTTCATCGCAAGCTTTAAACCGTCGTATGCACCGACTCGTGCTTCTTTTGAAAATATTATTAAAAGAAGCGATAAACAAAAAAGCAGTATCCCCTCAAATGTGTTTAAGGTTAAATTAAATATTTTCATTTTTCCCACCATTAATAATATGCAAAATGAGGTGGTAATATAAATTAATGTTTATAATCGGTTGACGGCTGACGCCACATTGTATTTTTTCTCTCCCTCAGTCACTATCGTGACAGCTCCCTCGTCAGAGGGAGCCAAGTTCTTGCTTCCCTCTGACGAGGGAAGTGTCAGCTATGCTGACGATAGGAGA
>JBNMGQ010000109.1:0-6185 GCA_050872345.1 Eubacterium sp.
AATGCTGAGTTCCTTGTTTTTATGGTCGCCGGTTTCTAAAAAATCCTTTTCGCTGTATTCCATAGCAATCACCTCTTTTTCTATTATAACTTTAAAATGATATTTTGCAATACTTAGCATTTTAGATAAATTATAATTTGGAGTAGGGTTAACCGAATTAAGCCTCCTTTGAAAAGGGAGGTGGCACGCTTGCGTGACGGAGGGATTAACGGGCGAACTGTGTTCGCCTATCTCTCCTATCGTCAGCATAGCTGACACTTCCCTCGTCAGAGGGAAGCAAGGACTTGGCTCCCTCTGACGAGGGAGCTGTCACGATAGTGACTGAGGGAGAGAAAAAATATTAAACTACTCACTACGAAACAGTCCACCGGACTGTTTCTCCCAAATTTGTTGCTCGCTCAGGCTCGCCAAATTTGGAATATGGGTACCCGACAAGTCGTGAGACTTGGTGGGTAGAGGAGAAAGAAATGAAGTGTTTGTTATAAATTTTTCAAGGATAATTGCTTATGAAAAAATTTATTTAAACACGCAATTTTTTTGGACGAGTCGTAGGTTCGAGTCCATTTAACACAAACATAATAAAAAAGCCATCAGGTGAAAATACCTAATGGCTTTTTTGGTACGCCGGACAGGACTCGAACCTGCGACCTACTGGTTCGTAGCCAGTCACTCTATCCAGCTGAGCTACCGGCGCATTTATGTGTTGCACTTTTTTGTGCTTAAACAATATAACACAAAAGAAGTTAAAATGCAACACTTTTTTTAATTTTTATAAGGATTATTTGAAATATATTTTTCAAGAATGTTTGCGCTGAGTTCCACAAGCTCGGCGCAAGGACGCTTTTTGTAGTATTCCTTCGTCCTCATTTCGGCAAGCGGAGAGTCCGGACCCGGCTCGCTCAAACCTAAAAGTTCACGGCAAACTACCGAGCCGTTGATATTCCTAAACTCGTTTGCACATTCCTGAATACGCTTGTAAATTCCTGATTTATCGTCGTCATAAAGAGCAGAAATAACGAACGCAGTGCCTGAAACGGTACCGCAAACTTCTCTCATTCTGCCGATACCTGCGCCAAATCCTGTTGTAAGTTTTTTGACAAGCTCGCTGTCCATACCCATTTCGTCGCTGAAAGCGCAAGCAACAGCCTGTGCGCAGTTAAGACCTGTCATAAACAATTCTTTTGCTTCTTCACCTTTAGTCATTTTTTACCTCTGATAAAATTGTATTATATTATTCGCCGAAAACAAGCTCGGAATCAGACGGAAGCTGAGTGTCGGCTGAAGCTGTAGTTGAAGGTGCCTGAGTTTCAACCGGTGAGAAAACAGCAGAAAAGCTTGCGTTTTGGTTGGCAGTGAAAGAATATTCCTCGCTGTCGCTGACCTTAACTCCGTTTGAATACCAGCCGTCGAATTTGTAACCGTCGTCTGCACGGGCAATAAGAGTAACGGTTTTGCCGTTTTCGTACTTGCCGTCACCTTCGGCTTCGCCACCACCACTTGAACTTGTGTTGATTATCCAAAGGCTTGCAGTTGTTTTTGCTTTGGTAGTCTTTTCGGTTGTTGATTCGGTGGTTTCCTTGGTAGTTGTTTCCTTTTTGGTTGTTGAGTATTTATTCGTTGACGAATCTTCGTCGTCAGCCATGGAAGAAATTTTTGTTAAAGATGAAGTTTCTTCCTTCTTGTCACTGTTTTTGTTGTGCGCAATGGCAACGACGGAAGCGATAATCGCAATAAGGATAACGGCTAAAACAGCAATGATGATTATGCTCTTCTTTTCGGCACCCTTGTTGCCTTTGTCGTTTTTGCCGTTTTGGCTGTGATTTGCTCTTTCGTCATATTCTTCTTCTTCGTCATAATCATAATTATTATTACTCTGACCTTGTGAAGCATTGTTTTGACTTACAGCTTTAAAGGTTTGAGTTTTTTCGTTGTCGTTTGCTTCGATTTGCTCAATGTCATCTTCGTCATAAAGTGGCGAGCCACATACTTCGCATATGTATCTGTTGTCGTCATTGTCGGCACCACAGTTTTTACATCTCATATTTATCACTCCTTGGTTTTATTTTGATTTATACATTGATTACTATTTGTATTATTTACACGATATTATACCATATATGTGTATAAATCTCAACGCAAAAATAAATTTTTTAAAAATTATGACTTATTTTTAAAATTTCTATTGACATTTTGTGTGATTTAATATAAATTTAATATGTAGCGTTTGATAAAACGGATTCGTATAATTCTGAAAGGGGAACCCTGAAAATGAACAAATATGTGAAAAAAGGCTTGTCTATTGTACTTGCTACAGGTTTAATTGCAAGCTCATTTGCAGGATGTGCAAAAATCAATTATGTAACAAACGGAGCTATTACAGCTATTCATCAGATTAAAGACGGTAGCTGGCAGAATCAGAGCACTGACGATGCTCAAAGTGGTTCGTCAGAAGATAAGTCTGTACTTGATAAGTCATTTGAAGCAGGTACATACGGTGGTATTGAGTTCAAGTCACTTGAAGATGTTGCTAATTACTATGTTAAGGCTTATGACTACACTAAGAGCCTTACTGCTGAGTATACTAACGAGGACGGTCAGACTGAAACATTCTACAAGCTTCTCGGTAATGAAGAGCTTAATGTTGGCGCTGTTATGATTGACGGTAAGGAAAATGCTGTTATTAACAAGCTCGTTCCCGGTATCGTTGGTGGTTTGTTCAGCCCTAACATTTACGGTCTTGTTCCTTGTAACAACCGTAACCCTAAGCTTGATAACTACAATGTTGACGAAAAAGACCCTGGCGAAAAGGATTTCACAAAGTCATATGTAAAGGCTGACGATATTCTTGATGCTAACATTGTTGATAACGGCGACGGTACTATCACTATGACAATTCAGCCTAAGGCTGCTGAAATGAGTATGAGAGGTGAGGACTCACAGGGTGACTTCTTTGAAGTTCTCGGTGACATCAGTGGTACTGTAGCACAAATCAGCGTTATCTCATTTGCACAGGGTACAGCAGAAGATAACATTAAGGTTACTTACAAGGGTGGTACAGTTGTTTGTACAATTAATACAAAGACTAACGAAATCACCAAGGCTGACTACAATATGATTGCTGAAGTTGCTGTTAACCACGCAACCGTAACAGTAATTAAGGATAAGAGCGCATCTCTTACAATTACTTATAAGAACTCATTCCCTGCATCTGACGATTACCTTAAGGAAACAAAGGGTATCACAAGAAAGTAATAAGTTCACTTATTTAGGAGCATCTCGAAAGAGGTGCTCCTTTTTCGTCGTCGCAAGTTCCATATCGCTCAAAATAACTTTTGTTTATAATTTGAGCAAAAGTTATTTATCACTCATTCCACTGCTCCTCCTCTCAAAATCTGCCGTACAGTGGTGCGACAGATTTTGTATTATATTCTTTTCAATCAAATATTCTATAACTATAATATGTAATAAATTACACTCTTTTCACATATACATATAAACATAAAGATAAAATGAAAAGAGTGACAAAATGAAGTTCTATCCGGAAGGTTTAAATTCGAGCCTTACCAAAACATTTGCAAGCGTTGACGAAATTAAAGAAGCAATAATGAAAAAAGAAATTGTTGAGGGCAGGGTGCTTCTTTGTGACAAGGAGCATAATTTACATATCGACCTTGGTGTTATACGAGGAATAATACCGAGGGAGGAGGGCGCAATCGGAATAGCCGACGGAAGCGTTCGTGACATAGCGCTTATATCGAAAGTCGGCAAAAATGTTTGTTTTAATATCATCGGCTTTCAGCGTGATGTATTCGGCAATACCTGTGCGCTTTTATCTCGAAGAATGGCTCAGCAAAGCTGTAAGAGTGAATATCTTGACAAGCTTGTCGCCGGCGATGTGATAGACGCTCGTGTGACTCACCTTGAAAAATTCGGCGCATTTATTGATATAGGCGCAGGCATAAATTCACTTATTCCTATCGATATGCTGTCGGTGTCAAGGATAAGCCACCCGAATCAGCGCCTTTGCGAAGGTCAAAAAATCAAGGTCGTTTTGCGCAAAAGAGAAGATGAAAAGCTGACATTTTCGCTCAAGGAACTTCTCGGTACATGGGAGGAAAATGCGCAACGATTTTCAGTCGGCGAAACAGTCACCGGCGTTGTGAGAAGTATTGAAGACTACGGTGTGTTCATAGAACTTGCGCCGAATCTTGCAGGTCTTGCCGAGCTTCAATCGGACCTTTTTGAGGGTCAAAGCGTTGCCGTTTATATCAAATCGGTGATACCTCAAAAGATGAAAATTAAGCTGATTATCGTTGAGGCTTATAACCGTGTTGACGAAAACAGCGACCTTGTTTATTTTAACGACAGCGACCATATCGACTATTGGCTCTATTCACCCGAAAACAGCTCCAAGCTTATTGAAACCGATTTTACTCTTTGACAAAATTTTTAATCTATAATTAGTTATATTTACTATTGATTTACACTTTTCTTTTCTGTATAATATTTAAGTACAAACGGTTGTATGTGAGTACAGCCGTTTTTTTATTTTATTTGTTAGATTTACGGAGAGGAAATATGTATAAAAAAGGATTTGATAACGACAAGTATTTGCAAATGCAGTCGCAAAGAATTAAAGAGAGAATAAGTGAATTTGGTGGCAAACTTTACTTGGAGTTCGGTGGTAAGCTTTTCGACGATTACCACGCTTCAAGAGTTCTTCCGGGCTTTGAGCCTGACAGTAAGCTTCAAATGCTTCTTCAGCTTAAGGAACAGGCAGAAATAGTAATTGTTATCAGCGCAGAGGATATTGAGAACAGTAAAATCCGTGGCGACCTCGGAATTACTTACGGTACGGATACATTCAGGCTTATTGACGCATTTGAAGGTATGGGTTTGATGGTGGGCAGTGTTGTGCTTACTAAATATATTTCAACACCTAAAACAAATGCTTTTGAACAGCAACTTAAGGATAAGGGCATCGCTTTTTATCACCACTATCTTATCGACGGTTATCCTGCAAATATCAGCAAAATCGTAAGCGATGAAGGTTACGGCAAAAATGACTATATCGAAACAAGCCGTTCACTCGTTGTTATTACTGCACCGGGTCCGGGCAGTGGCAAAATGGCAACCTGCCTTTCACAGCTTTATCACGAAAATAAGCGTGGAATCAAAGCAGGCTATGCTAAGTTTGAAACTTTCCCTATTTGGAATATTCCACTCAATCATCCTGTTAATATTGCGTACGAAGCTGCAACTGCCGACCTTAACGATGTCAATATGATTGACCCTTGGCACCTTGAAGCTTACGGCGAAACTACCGTAAACTATAACCGTGATGTTGAAATTTTCCCTGTGCTTAAGGCAACATTTGACAAGATTTACGGCAAGTGCCCTTATAAGTCACCTACCGATATGGGTGTAAATATGGCAGGCAATTGCATTTTTGATGACGAAGCAGTAAGAGAAGCTTCAAATCAGGAAATTATCAGGAGATTTTTCACTGCCAAATGCAATCAAATTAAGGGCAGAAGCTCAAAGGATGAAATTTATAAGCTTGAACTTCTTATGAATAACGCAGGACTCTCTGTTGAGGACAGGAAGTGTTATGTTGAAGCAATGAAGCGTGCCGAGGAAACGGGTGCTCCTGCTTCTGCAATCGAACTTCCAAACGGTGAAATCGTAACCGGCAAAACTTCCGAGCTTCTCGGTTGCTCATCTGCTATGCTTCTCAATGCACTCAAAAAGCTTGCAGGTATCGACGACGGCGTTCTTCTCATTTCACCTGAGGTTATCAAGCCTATTCAGGAACTTAAGATAAGCCACCTCGGCAATAAAAACCCACGACTTCATACCGACGAAACTCTTATTGCACTTTCAATTTCTGCAGTGAATGACGAAAAGGCAAAGCTTGCACTCAATCAGCTTTCTTCGCTTAAAAATTGCGAAATGCATTCGTCCGTTGTCCTTTCTCATGTGGACGAAAATGTGCTTAAAAAACTCGGCGTAAGACTTACTTGTAGTTGTTGAGATAAATTATAGTTTATAATCGGTTGACGGCTGACGAGTGAATTGTGCGTAGCACAAGAGACACGAGACTCCAAATTTGGCGACCAAAGGAAGCAACAAATTTGGGAGAAACAGTCCGGTGGACTGTTTCGTAGTGAGTAGTTATAAAGGCG
>JBNMGQ010000110.1:0-6168 GCA_050872345.1 Eubacterium sp.
TATCACATTCGGCTTCTTCGGTAAATTATTACCTTGCGAAGTTACATTAAAGTCAACTGACAATATTTCAGGTATCAATCATTTTGAATATAGCTTTGATGTAAACGATACTGTTAATACAGCAAATGTAGGTGGCAGTTCGTCAAACGCAACACCTACACAGGATGAAAATGACAAGTCATCATTTGAAACCACGTTTGAAATTCCTGCACAGTTCAGAGGTCAGGTAACAGCAAAGGCTGTTGATAATTCAAACAATGCTCCTGAAAGTGTAACAGATGATAAGACAATAGTTGTTGATACAATTAATCCGGAAATTACAGCTTCATACAATGCTCCGGCAAATGTTGAAGGCGGTATTTCTTATTATGATAAGAATGTAAATGTGACTCTCAATGTTAATGAAGAAAACTTTATGGACGGCGAATTTGGTGAAAAGGACATAAAGATTTCAGCACAAATCATTGATGATAACGGTAACCAGTCGGTTAAAACATATGATATTAACAACTGGGCAAGAGTAAACAATACAGACAATTGGCAAGGTACATTTGAACTTGCCGATGAGGGTGATTATACTCTTAATATTTCATACACCGATAAGTCAGGTAATACGGGTACTTACTCAAAGACTGATTTCACAATTGATAAGACTGCACCTGTAATTACCTCAAGCTATAACAATGCAGTTCAGGAAATTGACGGTATTAAATATTACAATGCTCAAACTCAGCCACAGCTTAAGTTCACTGTAAAAGAGCATAACTTTAACGCTGATTATTTCGCTTCGACAATTACTGCTAAAAATGTAGTAGGTCAAGATGTATTTACTAATGATACAAGCATTAAATCTGTTGAAGAAATGATTAAGTCATACTGTGCAAATGCCGATAACTGGACAACACAGGGCAATGTACATACAATTACAGTACCACTTGAAGAAAATAATGCTAACTACATTATTACAGCTAATTGTAAAGATAAGGCCTTCAACGCTTCGTCATATGACACAGCAGACAAACTTACATATGATACCGTTGAACCTGAAATTTCAATCACATCAAATGTTGCAATTGTATATAAAGTATTGGATACAATCACATTCGGTATTTTCAATGAAAAACTTGCAGATTATCCTGCAACAATATTCATTACAGCTAAGGATAAAACTTCAGGTGTTAATACAATTAACTATGCCACAACAAATATTAAGGAAGCTATCGGAAGTATTGCCGATACTCAACTTACAGTAAATACTGAAAATTTAAGCGTAACCTCAGACACCTCAAACGGTGAACAGATTTGGTCATACAAGTTCCAAATTCCTTCTGAGTTCCGTAATTCGTTAAATGCAGTAGTTGTTGATAAGTCACAGCTTTCATCATCAGCTAATACAATTAAGGATTCAAACGGCAACGAATATTCAGGTGTTATTGCCGACACAGGAAAGATTGACGAACAAACACCTGAAAACGGTATTATCAATATTCAGATTGATAAAAATGCCGATTATGCATCAAAAGATACTTTTGCTAAGGACTTCTCATTCTCAGTAAGCATTAAGGACCAAAACGCAGGTATCGGCGATGTTCAGGTAACAATTAACAATCAGGAAGTAACAACTGACGAAACAGGTAATTCAATTGCTAAGATGTATGACAAAAACGGAAACAGTATTGTAAGAAATATTGATTTCAAGGTTAATACATCTCAGGTTGATAAGGCAAAGGACGGCGTTTATAAGCTTGTTGTAAAGGCAAAGGATAATGCTAACAATGCTTTTGAAAACGAGTACACAGGCTATATTGATGTGTATGCACCAATGATTACCGATTTCTCATTTGATACACAGGGTAAGGCATATATCGGCAATGAAGTGTATAAGAATAATGAAAAGGTTGCAACTGTTGCCGATGACAGTACATATAACTATTACTTTGAAAAAGATACAAAGATAACAGTTTATGCTACCGACTATAACGAAAACGGCGCAAACAACCATACTTCGGGTATTCAAAATATTGACCTTCTTGCAATAAATGTTGACGGTTCTCCTGCAAGTGTTTCTGTAGTTGATTCAACATTCGTTCAGTCGGTTAACAATACTGTCGGTTCTTCACAAGTTACATATTTGATTAAAGGTCCTTTCAAGGGTAATATTCTTGCAAGAGCAACCGACTATGCAGGCAATTATCCGACATTAAAGCAAACTAACGGTATAGTTCTTGACCAATATTTAAGTTTAATTAATAAGAACCATGACGGTTATGTAGAACCTTACAATTCAGTTATCGAAGATGTAAACAAGCACAGCGAAAAGTCAACAATCGCTATCACACCAAAACAGGAAGCAACAGCTACTGAAAACTATGCTTACGCTTACAAGTATGACGGTAACGCAACAGTTAAGGATGCTGTACCTGAAAGAGACGATAATGACAAGGTACCTCTTTACAATTCAAATGTAACATTCGGTGTTACCGTTAAGGATGAATATTCAGGTATTAAGCAAATTGATTGGAAGGTAATCGGTCAGGAAGACCAAGATGCAAAGAATAATCAGCAGGGCAGTGTAACAGTAAATAATGTCGGCGAAATTTCAGATGCAACTTGGAAGAAAGATGAAACCGATAATAATCTTGTTACATCGATGAGTCGTGACATTACAGTTAAGAATAACAGTAATGATATTGTTTTACTTGTTGAACTTACAGACCGTGCCGGCAATAAGTCTTACGATTATTACACTTTCGGTATTGATAAGACTGCACCGAGCATTCAGGTTTCACTTGATAAAGAAGCAAAGAACAAAAAGTATTTTGACGAAAGCAGAACTGTTACGGTAACAGTAACCGAAAGAAACTTTAAGGCAAAAGACTTTGATATGCTTATTCAAAAGAACAGCAAGGATGTTTCAAGAAACGGTGCTAAGCTTAAGTGGCAGGCATCTGAATCAAGCATTAATTCAACCGATGCAACTACTCATACAACTTCATTTGTAATTTCTGCCGAAGGTGACTATTCTCTCGGTGCAACATTTAAGGACTTAACAGGTCTTACAGCACAAAAGAATACTAAGTTTGTAGGCAGCGCAGCAAAGAAGTTTATCATTGATAAAACAGCTCCTAAGGCTCAAATTTCAATGACAGGTGAGTCAAAGAATAAAAAGTACTTCTTTAATGAAGACAGAACAGTTACAGTAGTTGTAACAGAAAGAAACTTCCGTGCTTCTGACGCTGTTGTTACCGTTACAAAAGACGGTGAAGCACAGGTTATGAAGAACCTCAGTTGGAAGGCTGACCAAACTGGTCTTGACAGAACTAATTCAACAAAGCATACCACAACATTTACAATTTCTGCCGAAGGCGATTACACATTTGCTTTTGACTATGTTGACTTGGCTGAAAGAAAGCTTAACAAGGCAGAGTATGCTTCCGATGATTGCGAACAGTTTACTATTGATAAAACAGCCCCTAAGGTTGTTGTAAGCGATACTGTTCTCCATTCTGCAAATAACGGTAAGAACGGCTCTGAAAAGGTTCAAATTCCACTTACTGTAACTATCAATGATAAAAATATCGGTGATAATTATAATAACAACAGCGTTGATAAAAACGATGTTTCGGGTGAACTTAATTATGTCGGTCTTGATTCAAACAGCAAGTACGCTGACTTCAAGATTTCTAAGTCAGACAGAGAAGAAGTTAAGTATACTGTAGCCGATATTAAGCAGGACGGTCTTTATAACTTAGTTCTTAATGTAATGGACTGTGCAGGTAATAAGGTGGAGAACATTACATATAATTCGGCTAAAAATAAGACTGCTAACCAAAGTGTTACTAACGGCAGAAGCAATTTCTTCACCTTCTCCGTAAACAGAAACGGTTCAACCTACAGCGTTAACAACGCAACAAGAAAGCTTGTCGGTAAGTATTATGTTCAAAATGTTGACAACGATATTGTTATCGACGAAATCAATGTTGATACTCTTACCGGTTCAGATTTGAAGAAGAATGTTAAGATTACTAAGAATGACGAAGTAATTGATGCATTAAGCTATGTTAAGGTTGAAAACACAAGCAAAGATGATTCTTGGCAGAAGTATTCTTACATTATTGATAAGAGTTGCTTTGCCGATGAAGCCGAATACAAGGTTTCAATTGAATCTAAGGACAGAGCTAACAATAACGAATACAGTGAGCTTACAATGGAAGATGACTTAAAGGTTAACTTTGTTGTAGACAGAACAAAGCCTGTAGCTGTTATTTCCGGTGCAACTTCCGGCGAAACTTATGCTAAGCCGAGTCAGGATGTTACAGTTAAGGTATCTGATGATGTCTTGCTTACTAATGTTGAAATTTCTGTTAACGGCAGTGTAGTGCTCAGTGCAAGTGGTAAAGAGCTTAATAAGTATATGTCAAACGGTCAATTCGTTTGGACAACAACAATTAAGCAAAGCAGTGATTCTCAGTCAATCAGTGTTAAATGTACCGACGCAGCAGGCAATACAAACTTTGATACCAATAAAGAACCAAACGGTCTTTTGGTTGACAACTTCCTTGTAACAACAGATGTAAAGGCACAGACACGATTCTGGATTCAAAACAATATTGTTTGGTTTATCCTTATTTGTGTTGCTGCAGTAGCTGTTGTTTCAGGCGTAACAGTATTAATTGTTAAGTTTCGTAAGAAGAAAAACGATAAATAATTAATGAAAATGTGATATACAGGTAAATGCTCTTTTGAGCGTTTACTGTATATTGCATAAAAAATAAGGGTACTTACATTTTTGTAAGTACCCTTGTTTTTTATTGTCAATCTTCGCTATGAGCGTAATTGTAAAGCTTTTGAATTTCAGGTGGGAAATTGTTCGGCTTCATTTCATTGATTCTGTTCTCATTTCCGTCTGCTATTGCCGTGTCGTAATACCAACATTTGAAATTGAGCATTGCAAGTGTTTTGTTAAGCTTTTCGATTTCGTTTTCAACCTGAGCCTTTTGTTTTTCAAAAAGCTCTTTTCTTTGAACATATGTATCAGAACCTTGATTGCACCAAGCCATATATTGCTTAATATCTTTTATTTCAAGTCCTGATTTTTTCAAACATTCAATTATTTTGAGTGATTCAAGCGCTTTGTCGCTGAATTTTCTGATTCCTGATTCTCTTTTAATATCCGGAAATAAACCTTCCTTGTCGTAATATCTTATTGTTGATATTGGCAAATCAAACATTTCCGATACTTGACCTATTGAGTACATAAAACTTACCTCCAAGGTATTTTGTATTTAGAGTAATGTAGGGGTCGGCGTCCTCGACGAATTGAAGCTTTCGTCATTAAACTTCCTTACCGTCTACATCAATTTCGCCGTCGCTATCAACTTCATATGCATCCGATTCGATAATCGGTGGCTCAATGTTCTTAAACTCTTCTTTAATCTCTTTTGCAGCCTTTTTAACCTGAACGAATGTTACAAGGTCAACGATTGCATAAACGAGCAAACCGACGCCTACAAGCCTTACAAGGGCAGTACTTGTTTTAGTTGGGTTAACCATAATTATAATGCCGAAAATCAGCACTGCAATCGAAAGAAGCGACGATACACCCCAACTGCCGAGCCCACTTGCTTTTGAATAAAATGAAGTGATTAAATCAACGGCACCACTCAATGTGATAAACACACCGAAAAGAAACAGCAAAATTGCAATTATGCTTTGATATTTTACGCAAACGATAATGCCGACAATGAGCGAAACCGTTCCGGCACTTGCAAGCAAAACGCTTTTGTCTTTTGCAAAATAATAAATCCAAGAAGCAACACCGAGCACTATCATTGTGGCACCGGTTATGATACTTACAATGCTGATTGACTGGCTCGGCCAAATCAAAAGCACTAAAGCCATAACGAATGAAGCAATAATTGTAATGATTGATAAATTTTTGATTTTAATTAATAAATCTTTCATTTATATCCCTTCTTTTATTTTATATATCTTATGTCGTTGCCGACTAAAATAAGCGTTGAATATTGACCCGTTATTCTTGAAGTGATGCGCTGGTCGTATTTGTCTTCCAGCTCTTCAAAGGTATAGTTGGTTGAAATAATTGTAGGAAGCTGTGCGCAAAGACGAGAATTTATAATGTTGTATAAACACGATACAGTGAACTGA
>JBNMGQ010000111.1:0-6105 GCA_050872345.1 Eubacterium sp.
CTATAACAGTGAATATTCTTTCCATGATTTCAGAATGGTTAACGGTGAGACTCATAAAAATCTTATTTTCGACTTGGTCGTTCCGTTTGACAAAAATAATGACACAACTAAAATTTTAAACGATATTATGGCTTTGTTTAAGAAATATGATGAGAATTTAAACCTTGTTGTAACGCTTGAACATTCATTTATTTAAAAGTTTATAATTAATTAATAATTTTGTTGACGAGTGTATTATTTGCTGTTATAATATTAACAATATATTAAAGGGGGATATTTTGATGAATGTTCTTATTTTCGGTGGTACAGGTCTTTTAGGCTCTGCTGCCGCTCAAATTTTTATTGACCGTGGCCATAAGGTTAAAACTATTGCGTTGCCACCTCTTCCGGAAGGTGCTCCTATTCCTAAGGAAATGGATATTGAATTCGGTAACTTCCTCGAGCTTACCGACGAAGAGCTTGAAAAGGCAATGACAGGTGTTGATGCTTTTGTTTATGCAGCAGGTGTTGACGAAAGAGTTGAATTTCCACATCCTGTATATGACGCTTATAAAAAATATAATATCGACCCAACCGAGCGTTGCTTGAAGATGGCTAAGAAGTGTGGCGTTAAGAGATGTGTTGTTCTCGGCTCATATTTCGCTTGGCTCGCTAAGGAAAGACCTGATATGCAGCTTTGCGAAAAGCACCCATATATCCGTTCTCGTGTTGAACAGGAAGAAGTTGCTTTCAAGTATGCCGATGACGATATGGGTGTAGCAGTTCTTGAACTTCCATATATCTTCGGTACTCAGCCGGGCAGAAGACCTGTTTGGGTTATCCTTATCGAACAGCTTCAAAGATTTGAAAAAATGCCGTTTACTATGTATCCTGCAGGTGGTACAGCTATGCTTACCGTTCGTCAGGTTGGTGAGGCAATCGTTGGCGCTGCCGAAAAAGTTAAGGGCGCAAGAGCATACGGTATGTCTTGCTACAAGGTGACTTGGAGAGAGGTCCTTAAGATTGTTTACAGAGCAATGGACGGCACTCCTGACCGTAAGATTGTTGACTGCCCTAAGGTATTTTTCCAAATGTTCGGTCATGTGATGCGTAAGGATTATGCATCTCGTAATGTTGAAAGTGGTATTGACCCTGTAGGTCTTGCTGATATTATGGGTATGAACCTCTTTATTCCTACCGATGATACTAAGGAACTCGGTTGTACCCCTGACGAAATCGAAGCAGCTATCTTTGATTCAATCAAACTTTCAAAGGCATCTTTCGAGGGTAAAGCAAAGCTCCTTGAAATGAAGGGCGAATAATCTAATATTACATAAAAAATTAAGGAAGAACGATTAATCTCGTTCTTCCTTTTTTGCGTTTGAATTTTATAATCGGTTGACGGCTGACGCCACATTATATCATTCTCTCCTATCGTCAGCATAGCTGACACTTCCCTCGTCAGAGGGAAGCAAGGACTCGGCTCCCTCTGACGAGGGAGCTGTCAACTTTGTTGACTGAGGGAGAGATAAACTATAATCTCTAATTTACTTCAACTTTTCCTCAATCAGCATAACATCGCCCTTATCGGTAATGTCAATTACACCGTATTCGCCGTTCATACCGACGCTGCCCGGATTCATAACATAAAGCCCATCGATATAATCAGTATACTGATTATGCGTATGACCGAAAAGTACAATATCAGCGCCTCTCTTTTTAGCCTCATCTATAATCATTTGGTATCCGTGTTTAACGCCATATGGGTGACCGTGGCTGAAAAAGATTCTTTTTCCTGCAAATTCAATTTCAAGTTTGTCAGGATAATTTGAATACCAATCGCAATTGCCTGAAACCCTTTCGTATTTGATTTTAGGATAAGCGTCAATGACAGAGTCAAAATCATCTTCGCCGTCACCTAAAAAGATAAATAAATCTGCGTTTTCAATATGTTTTTCAACTGCTTCAAACAGCTTTCCCACATTTCTGTGTGAATCAGATAAAACTACAATTCTCATTCATAAAACCTCTTGCTTTTTCATAGATTATATTAAGATTATATACCAAAGGAGCAGATATTGCAATGAAAAATAACGATATGAATAAGCTTAATCAAAAGCTTGGATTTGATGTGTCTAAAATGAAAGAAGCAGCCGATAACGGAAAACTTGATGATTTTGTTAACAAAAACTTATCGAAAAGTGCAACAAAGCAGTTAAAGGAAACTTTGTCAAATAAAGAAGCCTTAGATAAATTGCTTTCTTCACCCGAAGCAAAAGAACTTATGAAAAAATTAAAAGAAGGGAAATAATTTTGGATACTTCTAATCTTAACGACATTATTTCAAATTTAACACCGGATGATATAAATATGTTAAAGGGTGTGGCGTCGTCCATTTTGGGCGACAATCCACCCGATAATACGCAAAGCCAAAATACTGCGCCTAAAGTTCAAACACCGTCAAATCAAAATAATACAAATGCGCTTCAGGCACTAAACTCACTTGGGCTTGACAGTCTTGACTTTAATATGATTATGAAAGCCAAATCAATATTTGACAAAATGAATAATACCCCTAATAAAAATGTAGATTTGATTATGGCACTTAAGCCACATTTAAGACCGGAAACACAAAATAAAGCCGACCAAGCGTTAAAAATAATCAAGCTGTTTGAGGTGTTGCCACTTTTAAAGGAGCTGTTTTAATTGCCGTATTTTTCAGAGCAGGATATTAACGAAGCAAAAAAGCGTGTAAGCGATATGCAAAAAAGAGCAAACAGCTTGAAAAGTCAGGAAGATATTTCCGACAATAATAAGAATGAAATCCACAAAGAAAACCAACAAAATAATGATGAAACAATAAAAGATAATGAAGAAAAAGACGATTCGTCACTTATAATATTGGCTCTTATTATGCTCCTTTCAAGGGAGGGCGCAGACAATATGCTTATTTTGGCACTTCTTTATTTACTCTTTTAATAATTAATTAACTAATAAAATATGGAAATTATGGTAATAATATGTTATATTATATAAGTTAGTTGTAATTAATACTTTATTATCTTTTTCGGAGGATTAAAAAGTGGAATTTATTAAAAAAGAAATCTGTGACGGTGTTGACCTTGTTGCAATACCTGCAAACAGATTTAAAACAAATCAAATTACAATAAGTCTTGCTTTGCCTTTGAAAGAGCAAACTGCTTCGGCAAACGCTCTTGCATTGGGTCTTGTGGCAAGAAGGTGCGAAGAGTACCCTAATATGATTGAACTTAACAGAAGGCTTGCTGCTCTTTACGGCGCTACTGTTTATGACAGCGTTACAAAGGTGGGCGAGAGTCAGGTTCTTTCACTCAGTGCTACCTGCCTTGATGACAGATTTTCGCTTGACGGTGAAAGTATTTCTTTTGACTGTATTAAGCTTTTAACTTCTCTTTTGGTTAAACCGAGGCTTAATGAGAACGGCGAATTTTACAGTGACGATGTTGAAAATGAAAAAAGAATCCTTACCGAAAAGTTGAACAGCGAAGAAAACGAAAAAAGAGTATATGTTTTAAGGCAGACAGAAGCAAAAATGTTTGCCGGCGAACCTTATGCAGTTAATAAGTACGGTACTGTTTCAAATGTCGAAGCTCTTGACTCTGAAGCAGTTACAAAGGCTTGGCTTGATATGCTTAAGAAAGCCAAAATATTTGTAACCTTAGTCGGCGATGTAAATGTTGACAAGGTTTACGATTATTTGAAAATAGTATTTTCTTTTGTTTCAAGAGAATATGAAGCTTTGCCGAAGCCTGTATTTGTCCCTGAAGCTAAAGAAGTTAAAAATTATCTTGAGAGAATTGATGTAAAACAAGGCAAGCTTGTTATGGGATTTAGGGCAAATGTTAAGCCTGATGAAGAACTTACTAAAGCTATGCGTAGTTTTTGCGATATTTTCGGTGGCGGCCCTTACTCAAAACTTTTTGCAAATGTAAGAGAAAAGATGAGTCTTTGCTATTACTGTTCGGCACGCTATACAAGGCTTAAAAGCTATATTATGATTCAATCGGGTTGCCTTGAGGAAAATATGGACAAGGCTGTAAATGAAATTATGCATCAGCTTGAGGTTATTAAATCGGGCGATTTTGACGAAGAGTTTGACTCTTCAAAAATGGCACTCAGTGATGCCGTTATGTCAATCGGCGATACACCTGAAGCGCTCGAGTCTTGGTATATTAACCAAATTACCGATGAAAAAATTAAATCACCGAGCGATGTTGCAAATGAAATTAATTCAGTTACAAAAGAGCAGATTGTAAAATGTGCTAATCTTTTATCGCTTGATACAGTTTATAAGCTTGTAGGTTCGGAGGAAGAATAATGAAAGAAATAAAATCTTCATCACTTAACGAAAAATATTATGAAATTGACCATAAATCAGGTTTAAAGATTTATGTTATGCCTAAGGAAAATTATTCGTCAACCTATGCAGTTTTCGGCACTAACTACGGCTCAATCGATACTAAGTTTAAGCGTTCGGATAAAAATGAATGGACAACCGTTCCCGAGGGCATTGCTCATTTTCTTGAGCATAAGCTTTTTGAAAGTGAAGAGCTTGACGCATTTGCAAGATATGCCAAAACCGGCGCTTCTGCAAACGCCTATACTTCTTTTGACCGTACTTGTTATCTTTTCCAGTGCAGTGATAATTTTAAAGACTCACTTGAAATTTTACTCGATTTTGTAACTCATCCTTATTTTACTAAGGAAACTGTTGAAAAAGAGCAGGGCATTATCGGTCAGGAAATAACAATGTATTATGATGTGGCTTCTTGGATGAGCACATTTAACCTTTTAAGGCTTCTTTATCATAAGCATCCGGTAAGAATTGATATTGCCGGAACTGTTGAGTCAATTGCTCAAATTACGGACAAACTTCTTTATGACTGCTACGATACTTTTTACAATCTTCACAATATGGCGCTTGCCGTTGTCGGTAACGTCAGCGTTGACGAAGTTCTCGAAGTTTGTGACAGAATGCTTAAGAAAGCGCCCGATGTTCAAATTGAGCGTGCATTTGAAAAGGAAGAAAGAAGTGTTGTATCAGATTATACCGAATATAACCTTGCAATGAGTATTCCTGTATTCTCTTTTGGATATAAGGAAAAATGCGAAAAGCCGGTGCAGGACCTTAAAACTATAGTTGAAACAAATATTCTGCTTGAAATTATAGCAGGCAATACTTCAAGGCTTTATAATTCGCTTTTCTCTCAGGGTCTTATTAACGAAAGCTTTTCAAAGGAATATTTCATCGGCTACGGTTATGAATCGGTAATTTTTGACGGTGAAAGTGAAAATCCTAAGGAAGTTGCAAATCAAATTAAAGCTGAAATCAAACGACTTAAGCAAGAGGGTATCAGCGACAAACAGTTTGAAGCAGTAAGGCGTTCGCTTTACGGCAAAGAAATTATGTCTTATAACGATGTCGATACTATTGCAAACGGTATTATCGGCGCTCATTTCGGTGGCTACGGCATTTTTGACAGTGTCGAAGTATTTAAAAATGTTAAGAAGAGTGATATTGAAGCTCGACTTGCCGATATGATGGATGAAAAGTACAGTGCACTTTCGGTAGTAAAACAGAGCGAGGAATAAATATGAGTGATTATACAAGAGTTTATTTTGAAGGGCTCGGAATTGATTTTGATATTCCGTCAATTGCTTTTACTATAGGAAACTACAGTATTCACTGGTACGGTATAATAATTGCTTTCGGATTTGCACTTGCCGTGCTTTACGGTGGCAGAATGGCTTATAAGTGGAAAATGAGTCTTGACGGTATGACGGATGTGCTCATTTGGGGTACTATTTTGGGTATAATATGCGCAAGAGCGTACTATGTAATATTTGAATGGTCGTATTATAAAGACCACCTCGTTGAAATTCCACAGATTTGGAACGGTGGCATAGCAATTTACGGTGGTATAATCGGTGCATTTATCGGAGCAATTATCGGCTGCAAGATTGGTAAAATTGACTTTAGAAATCTTCTTGATTTAGGTGGCTTGGGTCTTTTAATCGGTCAAGGTATCGGCAGATGGGGCAACTTCTTTAATCAGGAAGCGTTCGGTACTAATACGACTACTGCAC
>JBNMGQ010000112.1:0-5883 GCA_050872345.1 Eubacterium sp.
AAGCTTACCTTATTGATAACGATCCTCGATATTCTATAACCGAAAAAGTGTAAAGTATGTTCTTACACAAACTGTAAACTATGTTCCTCTTGACACACAGTTCGCCCCTACGGTGATTTTTCTAATTTAGATAGTCTAAAATGACAATACTTTCGTAGGGGCGACCTGTGGTCGCCTTTTTACCTCATAAGTCAACATAGATGACGGCTTTCCTTCAAGGGGAAGCCATTATATAATTACTCACTACTATTAACTGTTTAATATTATTTTTGGCAGGAGCAAGCCCCTGCCCTACGAATAGTCTAATTGCGCCGTTATAATCTATCACGGTTTAACCACTTTATCGACAGTCTAAGAGCACCGTAAAAACGGTGCCCTCAGTTTTAAATATTATTTTGTTTTAACAGATTTAACTGCGCTCCACTTTGAGTAAACCTTAACAGTCTTGCCGTTTACTTTTGTGTTCTTATATGCACGAATGCGAACATAATAAGTTTTCTTAGCCTTAAGGCTCTTGAAAGTTTTACTTGTTGTGCTGTTTTTAGTGATTGAATAAGTGCTTGTTTCTCTGCTGAACTTCTTTGAAGTTGAAATCTGGATTTGATAACCTGTAACACCTGTTACCTTTTTCCATGTAGCTTTTACAGACTTCTTACCATTAGTAAGCTTCTTGATTGAAGCTTTCTTTGCTTTAGCGTTTACATAACTGCCGTCCTTAGCATACTTTGTTGTTGCCTTAGTTGTTGTGGTGGCAGTAGTTGAAGTTGTAGTTGTAGCTGTTGTTGAAGTAGCAGGAGCTGTAGTAGTTGTGGTGGTTGTTGTAGTTGTTGTAGCTTCGTAATCCTCTTTAGCCTTAAGAGCGTCATAGAACTTTGTAAGACCTGTGAATGCGTCTGCTGTTGCCAATGCGTTTTCGTCACCGTCTGCAGTGTAAGCATAAGCACCCTTTGTGTCTTTACATTCAAAGTTCTTTTCAAGGTCGCTGTAAACTTTTTGTGCCTTTTCAAGGTCGTTTACCGATGAATAAGCAGCAAGTGCAAGAGCAGTTGAGTCACCGTTGATTGCAGGCTCGCCGTATGTGTTGTCAAGGTTGTAGAGATAGCCACCGTCTGCCTTGAAAGATTCAATAGAATCGAATGTATCATCAATTACAGACTGGAACTTATCCGAATAAGGAGCAAGAGCAATTACAAGCTGAGCATCACTGTCTGTGCTTGTATAATATGTTGAACCTGTACCAAATTCATAGAAGTTGTTTAAAAGGAAATTTTGAGCTGTTTTAAGAGTATCTGCAAGTGCATACTTTGAAGCTACTGTAAAGACTGAAGAGAAAAGATATGGGTTTTCATAATCTTTATTAAGCTTAACATTCTTGAAATTGTCAACAAGGTTAACGCCTTCATAGTCTTTAGCATCGAAACCGAAATAATCAAGTGCAATAATTACATTTGCATATACGCCTGCTGATTCTTCGTTGTAAACCTTAACAGGTGCCCAATTTTCGTCGTAATCTGTTTTAACGATTGTTACGATTTTACCGTCGTTTGCAGTAAGGTTGTCATTAACGCTTGATACAAATTCATCCTTGTAATCGCTCACATCAACACCTGCGTTAATATAAGCAACAAGGTCTTTTGCGTTAGTAACACCGAAATCGGCTTTCTTTTCGGACAAAAGATAAGTTGCAGTGTCATTAAGTTTTTCCTTAATGTCCTTACTTGTGACATTGTTGTCAGCCATTGCATAAATGCCTGTGAAAAGTGAAGTAATTGCAACGCAAAGTGCAACAGCGACAGAAATTAATTTTTTCATATTTATTAACCTCCTAATATGAATTTAATTTTTATATGAACAGGTGTATGTAAATACAACCTTATCACCGTCTTTAAGTTTGGTTGAATCACAGCTTACATTCGGAAATTTACCGTTGACGCTGTACATCCAGCCACTGTTTTGACCACAGTCAAATTCGTCAAGATTATTTATACCGGAGATATAAACGCTGTAAGTCGTGGTTTTTGCACTGTATGGAATCTTATTGTCATCACACGCTTTTTTAAGCAAATCATAAACGGTAGCCTTGCCGTTAAATGTAGCCTTGTAATTGTCAACAATTATACCGTCACTCGGTACATACGCTTCGTGACCCTTAGCAAGCTTGTCCATATTGTCAAGAATTGATTTGCACTCAATAGTTATTGTACAAGTCTTTTTAGACGAAGTGGTGGAAGTAACTTTTGAAGTGGTCTTTGTTGTGGTTTTTGCAGTAGTCTTATCAACTTGTGAATGAGATGCAGCTGTTGTTACCGTATAGCTGTCGGTTGTAACTGCACTTTGCGTTGACTTAACAGATGATTTTGACTGAGTCTTTTTACTGTTCTTTGTTGTTTTTTCAGCTTTTTTAGTTGTTGTAATAGCTTTCGTTGTTTTCTTTGTTGCTTTCTTGGAAGTTTGCTCTGTGGCTTTAGTCGAACTTTTCTTTGAAGTTTTTTTATCGGTTTTTTTTGCAGTAGTTTCATCTGCTTTTACGGTTGTCGCTTTTTTGCTTTTAGCTTTAGCTTTTACTGTTATTGACTCTTTTGTTTCAGCCTTGCTTTCTTTAGTTTCGGCTTTCGTCGTTTCAAAAGAAGTACTTGTCACTTGCGTGGCAGTTGTTGAAGTTGTACTTTGTACTTCTTCATTTTGCTTTGAGCAAGCGCAAAACACAGTTATTATTAAAATAAATGATAAAAAAATTGATAATGTTTTTTGCATAAAAAATACCCTTATCCGTTTGGACAAGGGCAGACGCACTTTTAGTGTGGACTTTAAATCATTGCTCTCCTTTGCCCAAAAGCTGAATTAAAATTTTACGGCAGGTCTCCCGACTGATGATATAGCTAAGCATGAAAAGTCGCCTTCTCAGTTTCCCAATGGCTGTTGACCTTTCTTCGTCAAATACGGTAATGGCTGTTGCTCAAGATTCACACTTGATTCCCTTTTAATCTTTTCTTCAAAAGAACCGTTACATATTAAATTGATTATAATTAATTATTTTTCATAAATGCTCTTTTTGAGCACACCGATATACGGAAGGTTACGATAATACTGGTCATAATCAAGACCGTATCCGACAACAAATGCGTCAGGCACATCAGTACCTACATAGTCAGCCTTAATGTCTGCAACTCTTCTTGCAGGCTTGTCAAGAAGTGTAACAACGCTGATTGACTCAGGGTTACGCTTTGAAAGCATATCGTGAATATATTTAAGAGTGTTGCCTGTATCAAGAATATCCTCAACAAGCAATACATCAAAGCCTGTCAAATCATCGGCAATATCCTTAATAATTTTAATATTACCACTTGAAACAGTACCACTGCCGTAGCTTGAAGCCTGAATAAAATCGATATTACAAGGAAGGTCAATATACCTTGAAAGGTCGGTAAAGAAATAAATCGAACCTTTAAGCACTCCTACAAGAAGGAGCTTCTTTCCTTCAAAATCCTTTGTAATTTGCGCTGCCAAACGGTGAGCAATATGGTTGAGTTCTTCCTCGGTTACAAGTATCTTTTCTACATCCTGATGCATAATCATACCTCTTCGTTTTTCATTACTAAAAGAGTATAACACCGATTGACAATAAAGTAAAGATAAAAATAATAAGGATACGAATATAATAATTATATTGAAAACAAAAAAGACACCCGAAGGTGTCTTTTTTATTTTGGAGCGGATGACGAGGCTCGCCCATTGAAAGCTAAAGCTTTCTTCGGCACGCACCCGGGCACCGAAACAGTCCACCAGACTGTTTCTATTCTGCGAATTGCCCTTTTCGAGCCTCGTAATTGTATTGAAAAGAAAAAAGCACCGAAAAAAATCGGTGCTTTTTGTTTTGGAGCGGATGACGAGGCTCGAACTCGCTACCTCAACCTTGGCAAGGTTGCGCTCTACCGGGTGAGCTACATCCGCAAGTGCAAGATGAATTATACACAACAAAAACGCATTTGTCAAGACTTTTTTGAAAAAAATTGTAACTATTTATCTGTTTACATTATCGGCGTTTTTTGTTATCATATAAAATAAGAAAGAGGAACAAACTATGGATTATAAAGCGTTACCGTTTTCAGCAGTATGGGAAAACGGAATTTTTAATTTACCGACTAAGCTTGTTGACGAATATTTGAAGCTTGCAAGCGAATATCAGCTCAAAGCGTTGCTATATATTTTCAGGCACAACGGACAGGCAAGCAGTGAAGAAATCGCCAAAGCACTCGGTCAAACAATAAGCGATACAGACAATTTACTTGAGTTTTGGGTTGAAGAAGGAATAATATCGCAAAACGGAAATGTGGTTGAGCCACAAAAAATCGAAGCAAAGCCGAAAGTCAGCGAAGAAAAGGTTATTGTAAAAGAAACAATAAGTGCGCCTACCCTATCGCCTAAGGATATTGTAATGCTTCTTAGAAGTGACAAAAATCTTCAACTGCTCGTTAACGAAGCACAACGAGTTCTCGGCAGGACGATAAGCACTGCCGAACAGGCAATAATAATCAATATGGTTAACTACTACGGTTTAAAGCCTGAAGTTGTGCTGATGATACTTGAATATTACAGAAACGAAAAACAAAAAGGTATGTCAATCAGTTTTGCATACATAAACGCTATGGCTAAAAATTGGTCGGACGAAGGTATCGACAGTATCGACTTAGCCGAAGAAAAGCTGAGTGAAATTGAAAAAAGCAACAGAATGTGGAATGAAATCATCGCAATTACCGGTATCAGGCACAGGAAACCGACTGTTAAGCAAAGAGAAATGGTTATGGCTTGGTTTGAAGATTTCGACATAACTATGATTACATTAGCTTCTGACATTATGAAAGAAAACATTCCTGAGCCAAAGCTGAGTTACATAAATTCGATACTGAAAAAGTGGAAAAAATCGAACATTAAAACTCCTGCCGATGTTGAAAAGGAAAGGCAGGAATTTGCCAAAAACAAAGCAGAAAAAGAGCAAAAAAGCGACAAGCTTAAGAGTAAGCCTTCATATAATTTGGAAGAAATTAAGCGCAGAGCTATGAACAATACAGAAATTTAGGCAGGTACATTATGTCTTACACAACAGAAACTTACGAAAAAGCGCAATCGATTCTTGACAGAAGAAAAGAGCGTGCCACACTCGAAGCGCAGGACAGAATTGAAAAAATAAGCAATGAAATTCCTGAGCTTAAAACTATTCAAATAAAGCTTGCGCAAATAGGTCTTAACATTTCAAAAACTTTTTTCACAAGTAAGGACCCTAAAGCCGATATTGACAAACTGAGAATTGACAGCATTGCGCTTCAAAACAGAAAAAAACAGCTTTTAAAAGCGAACGGCTACGACGATGACGCAATGAGCATTAAATACTTTTGCCCTGCTTGTGAGGACACAGGATTTATCAACGGCAGAAGATGCAAATGCTATGTAAATCTTTTAAAAGACATTGAACGGGAAAAGATTGAAAAAATTGCTCCGATTAAAGAATGTACATTTGACTCTTTCAACACGGCTTACTACCCTGAAGAAGGAGAGGACGGAGTTTGCCCGAGAAAGAAAGCAGAAATCATAAAGGAAAACTGCATTCGTTATGCAACCACATTTACTAAAAATTCAAAAAGCTTACTTTTTATGGGCAACACAGGTCTTGGTAAAACTCACCTTTCGCTTGCAATTGCCAATGTTGTTATCAATCGTGGCTACAGCGTCATTTACGGCACTGCACAAAACATTCTTCGTGATTTGCAAAACGAAAATTTCGGCAGAATGGATAATTTAAAATATTACGAAAGTGAAATTTTAACCACCGATTTACTTATTCTTGACGATTTAGGCACGGAATTTAAAAATCAGTTCACTGTATCG
>JBNMGQ010000113.1:0-5852 GCA_050872345.1 Eubacterium sp.
CCTCATACTTTCTTTTGTCCTTTCAATTAACGGCATTTATTTTTCTCCTTTTTGCCGTTAATTTTATCACTTTTTTGTAAAGTATGTTCTTACACTTTTTGTAAACTATCTTATTACACTATACACTGTGTTCGCCCGATATTACAATAACCTAATTATATTAAATCTGTGATTTTAAATTTCTTAAACAAAACGAGCGAACTCGGTGCTGCTTCATAGAGAAGTCCGATATGTTCGTCATCAACTCTTGTTAAGCAGGAATATGCAAAAAATCCCTCATTAATAACAGTTTCGCTGTACCAATTAATGCCTGCAGTTTTGCCTTTTGATTTATAAAATTTTCCGACTGTGATAACGCCGTTCTCTCTTTTCTTTTCACTCGGATGGGAGCAGAAAACATAATCGCCGATACTGATAATGCTCTTCTGACACTTTGGTGCGTACAAATCGGTTTTGCCTGCTTTAAGCCAAGTTTTGCCGTCGTCATATGAAATTGACATCGGTATTTTGCCGTAAGTCTTTTGCCTGCCGAGTGCAATGATTGCGCCACCTGGTGCCTGAACCATTTGCCATTCGTCAATGTTTTCGGCATACGGATGGCTTGCCATTCTGTGCCATGTTTCGCCGTTGTCAATGCTGTAAATTGAAACATTTTGCTTTCTGTCAACATAAAGTGGCATAACGATTCTGCCCTTGTGAGTCGTAATGCCGACTCCGGGTGCAACACCTAAAAATGTGCCGTCCTTTTTATTTAAAATGTTGCCGGTAATATCCTGTGGTTTGCTCCAAGTTTTGCCGTGGTCAGAGCTTCTGAGCATAAAAATATAATTTCTTTTCGGTGCTTTGAGAGGTGCACCGAAAGTGGTCTGCACATGAGCCTCGTTAACATTGCTCGGTGATTTTCCGTTTAAATGAATGTTGCCGACATAGTTGTCACCGTCGAAAACATATCCGTTTTCAAATTTAACCTTAAGCCCTGTGTCATTGTGCTTGTGGTCGAGTATTCTGTAGTTTCTGTCGATTATGTAAAAATTACCGTCACGGTCGTAAAGAGTAGGTCTAAGTTCGTTTTCATAAAGTGAATACGGAGTTTTGTGCTTGTCAAGAAGCGCACGGTTGTGAAGTCCTTTACATTCAGGATAAAAGTCAGCAATCATAATTACATCGCCGTTTGGTGCAATTGCCATACACGGGTCAATGTAAAATGCCGATGCATAGCATTCGTCGCTGAGCATTGTCTTTCTTGCAGGTGGAACTGCTATGGTTTCAATGTCGCTCCAGCTTTCGCCACCGTCTTCACTTCGTCTTATCGCAATTTCAATATATCCCCAGTCAGCGCCACAAGTCTGCTTGTCAATTGCTGCAATAAGAGTTTTTCCACTTCTTATTAAACTCGGAATACGAAAAGCCGTACCACCGTTTGATTTGTTCGAAAATCGAATTAATCTTTCATCCAAAAAATCCGAATTATTGCCACAAAATATAATTTTTTCGCCACTCATATCTTAAGACCTCTGATTAATTATGAAATAATTATAACTCAATAATATCATATGAAATAAAATTTTAAAAGAGTATTTTATAAAACACTTGAAAAAAGAAGTTTAAACAGTTACAATAGAATAGAAATATTAAAGAAAAGGAGGAATTGTAATATGCTTTGGGAACTTAAAAAGATTTGGTACAGAATTTACCAGAGAGTTTTTAAGGTTGCAATGTGTTTTATGGACTGGTCCGAACCACAACTTCTTGAGGGTGCAGGCAGTGTACTTAAATTGCCTGAGTTCATAAAGAGCAAAGGTATTAACAAGGTTTTAGTCGTGACCGATAAAGGGCTTATGAGCTTAAATCTTCTTGATCCTTTATTCAAGAAACTGGAAGAAGTCGGCGTGGAATATGTTGTTTATGATGGCGTCCAACCTAACCCTACTATCCCTAACATTGAAGAATGTAAGGATATGTATAATCAAAACAACTGTCAGGGCATTATAGCATTCGGCGGCGGTTCTTCAATGGACTGCGCTAAAGCAGCAGGTGCAAGGGTTGTAAAGCCTAAGCAGTCTGTTCGTGCTATGAGAGGTCAGCTTAAAGTTCATAAGGCACTTCCACCGTTCTTCGCTGTTCCTACAACAGCAGGTACAGGTTCGGAAACAACTGTTGCTGCAGTAGTAACCGACCCCGAAACACACGAGAAGAATGCCATTAACGATACTTGTCTTCGTCCTAAGTACGCTGTACTTGACCCTGAACTTACTGTCGGTTTGCCACCTCATATTACTTCTACAACAGGTATGGATGCTCTCACTCACGCAGTTGAGGCTTATATCGGTAAGAGTAATACTAAGGATACCATCAGAGAAGCAGAAGAAGCTACTAAGCTTATTTTTGACAATATCGAAGAAGCTTATAATAACGGCAAGGACCTTGAAGCAAGAGGTAATATGCTTAAGGGTTCATATCTTGCAGGTCGTGCATTTACACACGCTTATGTAGGTTATGTTCACGCTATTGCTCATAATCTCGGTGGTCTTTACGGCACACCTCACGGTCTTGCAAATGCTGTTATTTTGCCATATGTTCTTGATTACTATGCAGATGCTGCTTATCCTCAGCTTGCTAAGCTTGCTGATATTGTTGGCGTCGGCAAGGGTCTTGACACAGCAGGTAAGGGCAAAGCTTTCATTGAAGCTATCAGAACTCTTAACAGGAATATGAATATCCCTGAGAAGTTTGATTTCATCAAGGAAGAAGATTTACCTATCCTTATTGAGCGTGCTCTTAAAGAAGGTAACCCACTTTACCCTGTACCGAAGATTATGGATAAGAAGGATTGTGAAGCAGTTATTCGCTCCTTTATGGCGTAATCTTAATACATAAAATCAGGCAGTCACTTTTTCGGTGGCTGTCTTTTTTTTGTATTTATAAGCTATTTTGTATCTAAATGGCTTGAATATATTGTAATAATATGCTATATTTTATATGTATAGTTTGTTTAAAACTGTTGAAATTTTATATCTCGGGTGACAATATGAAAAAATTAACCTCATTAATTATAGTTCTTGCAATGCTTGTTACAACCCTTTTTTGCTTTAATGTAACATCGGTATTCGGTGCAGCAAATCCGACAAGTGGTACTTGCGGCGATAATGTTAAATGGAATTTGAATACTTCTACAGGTGTTCTTACTCTTTCCGGCACGGGCGCTACTAAAGATTACGGTGAAACTGCTCTTAAGGGTCTTGCACCGTGGAATAAGTCAAGAGATTTGATTAAAAGTATTGTAGTTGAGGAAGGTGTTACTTCACTCGGCACATTGCTTTTTAATAAATGTACTGTTGCCGAAAGTGTATCCTTGCCGTCTACTCTTACTAAGATGAGTGACACTATTGTTGCAAAGTACGGCACTTTCCGTGAATGTACGGCGTTAAAATCAATTACTATGCCTGCTAATCTTGAGTCAATCGGTCAGTATTGCTTCCTTGATTGTACTTCACTTACAACCGTCATTTTAAACGATAAACTTACTTCTATCGGTACTTTTGCTTTTAATGGCTGTACTTCTTTGAAGTCAATCAAGTTTCCGGACAGTTTAACTTCAATCGGTTTGAGTGCTTTTGAGGACTGTACTGCGCTTGCTACTGTTACTTACGGTACCGGTATGACCGAAACAGGTAATATGGCATTTAGAAACGCAGGTGTTACTAAGGTTAACTTTTCTTCAACTATTACAGAGGTTTCACCTTGGAGTTTTTACGGCTGTAAGTTTGTAAGCCTTGAAATTCCGGAAACAATTGTTAAAATCAATATCCGTGGCTTTGCTAACTGTACTGCTATGCAAAGCGTAACGGTTTATAATGCTAACTGCGTGTTTGACGGTATAGGTCAAACCGACGCAAGTGGTGGCAAGGACCCGTTCAACGGCTCTCAGCAAAGCCTTTTAGTCAGAGGTCACTCCGGTTCAACTGCTCAAACTTATGCTACTGCTAAGGGTTATAAATTTGAAAGTATTGACGCTTGCGACCACGAGTCGACTCACGAGGTTATTACTCTTGAACCTACCTGTACCGAAACAGGTACTACTACTCAGGTTTGTGACAATTGTGGTTTTGTAGTGTCTGAAACCGAACTTCCTGCCAAAGGTCACAGCTGGGAAACAGTTGAAAAGGAAGACAATACTGCTATTGACGGTCACACATATGAGTATCAGCAGTGCACCGTTTGTAAGGCTGAAAACAAGATTATTACTCATGTAAGCTTTGTTGAAGGTTATTATGATTACGAATGTAATGCTACCTGCACTACACCCGGTTGGGAAAAGAAAACTTGTAAGATTGAAGGCTGTGGCAAAACAGAGCGTAAAGCCGTTGCTAAAACAGGTCATACAATCGATAATCCTACCGTAACAAAGAAGGCTACTTGTACCGAGGACGGCGAAGAAACAGGTAAATGCTCTGTATGTGGTCAGGATGTAACTCAAACGATTCCTGCAACCGGTCATACTTTCTCTGACGAAACCGAAACACTCGACAATACTTCTGTCGACGGTCATACATATCTTGTTCAAACCTGTACCGTCTGTGGTGAAAAGCAGTCTACACCTACTCATGTTGAATGGGTTGAAGGTCAGTATACTTCTATTGTTTTGACTGAGCCTAAGTGCGTTATTAACGGTGTTCAGCTTGACACTTGCAACATTTGTGGAGAACGCAGAAATGTAACATTGCCTGCAAACGGCGAGCATGTTTGGGAGGAAACTTCAAGAACCGAACCTACATGTACTGCAGTCGGTAAGATTTATTATAAGTGTAAAAACTGTAATTTGACTAAGAGTGAAAATATTGAGGCTCTCGGTCACGATAATGTACTTCAAAGCGAGGTCAAATCTACTTGTACAGCAGGTGGATATATCACTTATAAGTGCTCAAGATGTGGCGCACTTTCAAAAGAGGAAACTTCACCACTCGGTCATACTCCTGACCCGAATACTTATACAATAACTAAAAAATCTTCTTGCACCGAGGACGGCTCGGCAACTGCAACTTGCTCAATTTGTGGCGAGCAATATGATATTGTCCTTTCTGCAACAGGTCACGATTATAAGGAGATTGACACTGCTATTGAGGGCCATCCGGATCATGTTATTAGGCAGGAAGTTTGCTCTCGCTGTAATGACGCAAAAGAAGCACAGGTCGTTCACCTTGAATGGGTTGAAGGTAATTACACTACTAAAACTCTGATTAAAGGTAATTGCGTTGTAAATTCAAGGTATCAGGATACATGTAACTACGATAAGTGTGGTCAAACAAGACTTCGTACGGTTGACGCACCGGGAAGTCATAAATATGTTTATACAGGCTTTGACTCATCAACCGGTAAGCTTACATACAAATGCTCTGTTTGCGAGGATGTTTATACTGCAAATCCGACAGTTGTTTTAACTTTCTGGAATGTTAAAAATGTCAACAAAAACAGCGCCGATGTAACTAACGGCTATCTTGTTGAACTTTCCGGTGACGGTGTAATCAACGCAAAGGACTATGCACTTCTTAAAAAAGCAAGTGTACAAAAATCTTCAAAAGCTTGATTAGGCAGTGATGTCGTAGGGCAGGGGCTTGCTCCTGCCAAAATAAATTTAAAACATTTTTATTTACCGATGAAGTCTTGTGCTTTGTCGGTATCTTTTTGCCGAAAATGTTATTGTAATCATTTTTTAATAGTATATTTTTAATATTAATATTTACTTTATGTTAATTTTATATTATTATATAAAAGAAGAAAAACGACTCTTTTATTCGGAGGTAGAAAAATGAGTATTGCTTATAAAAGAATTTTACTTAAACTCAGTGGTGAAG
>JBNMGQ010000114.1:0-5784 GCA_050872345.1 Eubacterium sp.
AATTTAGATAGCCTGAAATGATAAGACTATCGTAGGGGCGACCTGTGGTCGCCTGCCAATCCCTCAGTCGGTAAACCGACAGCTCCCTTTGCAAGGGAGCCTAAAATACGAATGAGTAAGGTTGCGAAGAAGTAGTCGGAATCGAGTTTTTCGGGAAGGGTGCTGTACGATGGTACTGCCCCTGAGCGAAAGGCTCGAAGCACCAACGATACGATTACGGTATCTTTAGATACCTAAAATCGTATCATTCCTGCGTCATTGATAAAGATAATTTTATAATCGATTTGCAATGTTGAAATAAACAATCTAATTGTTTGAAATCTCGGTGCGGTTATGGCTGCTTATTCACAACCGAAATCTATATACAAAATTTATGATTTCCTATTGTCTTAACCACCTGACGGGAGTGCATAAAGGTATCATTTGTTTTGGATGCGTTAAAATAATAAACTGCTCCACCGGACGGGTCCCAGCCGTTGAGTGCATCAATTGCTGCTCGTTTTGACGAGTCGGCAACTTGTGCATACCAGTTTGAATCGTTAACACAGGAGAACGCATCCTTTTGATAAACCACGCCACTTATTGAATCAGGAAACGACGGATGCTTAACCCTATTTAAAATTACTGCACCGACTGCCACCTGACCTTCATATGACTCACCTCTTGCTTCGGCGCTGATAACCTTTGCGAGAAGTTCAACATCCGAATTAGAATACTGCGTATTGTTACTTGACGACGAACCACTGCTTAAGCCGAGGTAAAGAAGCGTTGTTTTGCCACAAATACCGTCTGCCGTTATGCCACAGCTTTTTTGAAAAGCCTTGACTGCGCTTTTTGTACCGTTGCCGTAAACACCGTCAACCGAACCGTTGTAAAAGCCGAGTGACGAAAGCTTTTTTTGAATATTTTTTACTTCGTCACCACTTGAGCCGAGCTTTGATATTACATACTCGCTTTGCTGTTTATAATCATAAATCTTGTAAACCGAGTAACCGATAATCGAACCCGACACAACAATACCTACTATCCAAAGAGAAATGATAAAATTACGAAATGCTTTATAAACTGTCATATTGATAATCTCCTATACCTATATTAATAATGTAATAATATATGTCACGCCACAACCGGCAAGCGTAAACAAAAACGATAAAAGCGAAATTTTTATAATCTGCTTTTTTGTCATTTTAAGCTTGGGTGGTTTTTGCTTAAGCGACGCTACGGCTTCGGCTTCCTTTTGTAATTTTTTTCTGTCTGTCGACTGATACTCGCTTTTTACAAAAAATATTATTTTTTCAAAATACGGATTATCTGTGTTTGTAACCTCCAAAATTTGTTTGCTTACACCTTTTATCATTACAAAAATCCTTTCAACTGTTTCAAATTTATACAATTAGTGTAGGAAAAATGTGTATCAATTATTCTAAATTCTTTTTGTCGAATTTTGTTAATTCTTATAAATTTTTTTACTTGACAAAATTTCGACTTGACTAAAAAGGTGGAAAAGCAAGTTTTATTTCAATTGTGGAAAACTCTGTGGAAAATGTTAAAAACTATGCTCAAATGTGCATTAATTGGGGATTTTAAACTGTTGAAAACTCTTTTTTGGTTAAAATCTTTTGAGTTTTCATAACTTTACACATAGTTTTCAACATTTTTGAATGTTCATTTATGAACTGAAAATTTTGTATAATTTGCTAATTTTCACTTTTACTATTGACAAAAAAATGTTATACTCTTTGTACGCAGAAGTTACAAAATTACTACAATTTGATAAAAACGATTGACAAAGAGGTTTTGATGTGGATATTGAACAAAAAGGTAATGATATAATTTTACACGGTGTCGAGTGTTTCGACCTCGACTTAACTCTTGACTGTGGACAGGCATTTCGTTGGGTTAAACAAGATGACGCAAGCTACAGTGGTGTTGTTCAAAATGTATTTTTAAATATCGCAAAAATCGACGACAATACATTTATATTAAAAGACACAACCGAAGAAAACTTTATTAAGATTTGGCAAAGATACTTTGATTTTGACAAAGATTATGTTAAAATCTGTGATACACTTAAAGAAGATGAATTGTTAAGTGACACAATTGACGAATACTACGGAATAAGAATACTTAACCAAGACAGTTGGGAAGCTCTTTGCTCGTTTGTAATAAGCCAACAAAATAATATCAAAAGGATAAAAGGTATTATTGAAAGACTTTGCAGGCAATACGGCGAAAAGGTAAAAGACGGTTTTTACTCTTTCCCTACTGCCGAAAAATTGAGCACTTTGAGTGTTGAAGATTTTGAAAAGCTCGGAACAGGCTACAGGGCAAAATACCTTGAAAGGCTTGCAAAATCGGTTGCAAGTGGTGAAATCAATTTTGACAAAATCAAAGCCATGCCACTTGAAGACGCAAGAAAAGAACTTTTAAAAATTTACGGAGTCGGTATTAAGGTCGCAAACTGTGCGCTTCTTTTCGGCTTCGGATTTTACGACGCTTTTCCTGTTGATGTTTGGATGAAAAGGGTTATGGAATATTACCCAAACGGCTTGCCTGAATGTTTTAACGGTATAGCCGGAATTGCTCAGCAGTACCTTTTCCACTGGGCAAGAAACAATTTAAAATAAGGAGAAAAAATGCAAAAGCTTTTTATAGATTTTGAACCGAACGGCAAAATTACACTTAATGAAGAGCAGTCAAGACATATTGCAAAATCGCTTAGAATGAGAGTCGGTGATATGCTTACTCTTACAACAGGTGACGGCAACGACTACGGTTGCATTATCGACAGCATTGATTCAAATTTAGTCACTCTTTCTGTTTGCTACAAGCAGGCAAACAACAGCGAACCAAGTGTTAAGGTTACGCTTTATCAAGGCGTGCCGAAAGCAAGCAAGCTTGAAGATGTTATTCAAAAATGCACAGAACTTGGCATTACTGCCGTGTGCCCTACTCTTACTCACAGAAGTATCAGCAGACCTGACGAAAAGCAGGCTAACAAGAAAAACCAACGCTATCAAAAAATTGCACTTGAAGCTGCGCAGCAAAGCGGCAGAGGTATCGTACCTGAAATTATGCCAATGACAAAGCTTGAAAATGCAGTTAAAAATGATGAAAGCGAGCTTAAAATACTCTTTTACGAGGGTGGTGGTGAAAGCTTAAAAAGTATGATTTCACCCGATATTAAGAGTGTTTCGATTTATATAGGACCCGAAGGTGGATTTGAAGAAAGCGAAGTGGAACTGATTAAAAGCAACGGTGGTAAAATTGCTTCACTCGGTCCTCGAATTTTAAGAACTCAAACTGCACCGGTCGCTGCCCTTACGGCAATTATGCTTTTGACAGACAATTTGGAATAATATTCGGGCTGACAATGTCAGCCCCTACACTAATTTTATAAAACTTTCGTAGGGGCGAACAGTGTTCGCCCGTCATTTTCATAGTATAGAAAAAAGGATGTGAAAAAATGAAACAATCATTCATCTGTCCGTGTTATAACGAAGAAAAAAATGTTGAGCCTTTTGCAAATGCTGTGCTCAATGCTTTTCCGAACACGGATGATTACGAAATTATTTTTATTAACGACGGAAGTACGGACAATACATTTAATGTGCTCAGACATTTAAACATAGAGAGCAAGCAAAATATTAAAATCATAGACTTTTCGAGAAACTTCGGCAAAGAAGCTGCAATATATGCAGGACTTCAACACTGCAACGGCGACTACATTACTGTAATAGATACGGATTTACAGCAAAATCCTCAAATTGTAGTTGATATGATAAATATTTTGGAGCACGACAGCGATGTTGACTGCGTTTGTGCTTGCCAAAAAAACAGGCACGAAAGTGCTTTTTCAAAATTCTGCAAAAAGGAATTTTACAAAATTGCAGACAAATATACCGACACTCATTTTGTTGACGGCGCAAGCGACTTTCGTACATTCAGAAAAAGCGTTAAAGACGCTATCCTTTCAATGGGCGAATATTATCGTTTCAGCAAGGGCATATTCAGTTGGGTAGGCTTCAACACCGTTTATATTCCTTATGAAGCAGAGGAAAGGCTCACCGGCAAAAGCCATTTCAATTTCAGCAAGCTTTTAAAATACGGCATTGACGGAATAATTGCATTTTCAACCGTACCACTTAAAATCAGTGGATATATAGGTGGCGTAACGGTATTTTTGAGCCTTATTTACGCTATCATCACCGTAATAAGAAAACTTGTAAGCAATATTAATGTTGACGGCTTTACTCAACTTGTTATACTCATTTCGTTTTTGGGTGGTATTCAGCTTTTCACTGTCGGAATTATGGGCGAATATCTTGCCAAAAACTATATTGAAACAAAAAAGCGACCGATTTATATTGCAAAGCGAATTATTGACAGCAGTGAAAAAGAAAAATTTGATATAAAAGAAGAAAACAGTCAAAAATAATGTTAAAATGTTAACATATTTGAAATTGTTATAATATTAATATTGATATTTTGCTTTTTATGTTGTATAATATCTGCGTTAAGTGGTAATGCCACTAACTAAATTTTCAAGTAAGTATAGGAGATTTTAAAATGCCATTAGTTACTACTACTGAAATGTTTAAAAAGGCATACGAAGGCGGTTATGCTATCGGTGCTTTCAATGTAAACAATATGGAAATCGTACAGGGTATCACCCGTGCAGCAAAGAAGCTTAACGCTCCTGTTATCCTTCAGTGCTCAGCAGGTGCAAGAAAGTACGCTTCACACGGCTATCTTGTTGCTATGGTAAATGCAGCAGCTGAGGAAACAGGTCTTCCGATTGCTCTTCACCTTGACCACGGTCCTGATTTTGAAACTTGTAAAGACTGCATCGACGGTGGCTTTACATCAGTTATGATTGACGGTTCTTCACTTCCTTATGAAGAGAATATTGCTCTTACAAAGAAGGTTGTTGAATATGCTCACGCTCACGGCGTAGTTGTTGAAGGCGAGCTTGGTACACTTGCAGGTGTTGAGGATGATGTTCAGGTTGACGCTGAAAACGCTTCTTACACAAGACCTGAAGAAGTTTATGACTTCGTAACAAGAACAGGTGTTGACTCACTTGCTATCGCTATCGGTACAAGCCACGGCGCTTACAAGTTTAAGCCTGGCCAGAAGCCACAGCTTCGTTTTGACATTCTTGAAGAAGTAGGCAAAAAGCTTCCTGGTTTCCCAATCGTACTTCACGGTGCATCTTCAGTTAACCAAGACCATATCAAGCTTATCAACAAGTTTGGTGGCGAAATGCCTGATGCTATCGGTATTCCTGAGGATATGCTTCGTCAGGCTGCATCTATGGCTGTTTGTAAGATTAATGTTGACTCTGATATTCGTATCGCTATGACAGCTGCTATCAGAGAGCATTTTGCTGAGAACCCAACTCACTTTGACCCTCGTCAGTATCTTAAGCCTGCAAGAGACCTTATCGAAGAGGTTGTTGCTCATAAGATTGATGTTGTATTCGGTTCAACAGGTCACGCAAACGACTGATTAAATCTATAATCAAATATTTAAGGCACTGCAAATGCAGTGCCTTTTTTAATGGTGTAGATAGATGAAGGGTTTATATATAACTTTTTTATATAGGAAAAAAATATATAAAATTTATATATATAAAGTATGGATAATACCTTCACTAACCTACACCATATAAATTATAGTTTGTAAAAGGTTGACGGCTGACGAGTGAATTGTGCGTAGCACGAGAGACACGAAACTCCAAATTTGGCGACCGTAGGAAGCAACAAATTTGGGAGAAACAGT
>JBNMGQ010000115.1:0-5649 GCA_050872345.1 Eubacterium sp.
CAACAAGGTAGTGCGCCCTGAAAAGGATTATATATTCGTCGCCGAGAGCTTCTCTAAGCTTATCAAAATCAACTTCGGTTTTGTACACATAACCTATGCCTGCCTGATGCTGATTGTCACGCCAGGTAGGGGCGTAAAGAATGTATTTCTTATCCTTCGGAAGCTCCAACTCTTCAACAATATTTTTTACATCTTCCTCGGTGTAATTTGTCAAAAAGTCGTTCCTCGGGTAACCGAGTTCAACAACCGTGTCGGTTTTGCCGACCTCTTCAAGGTTCCAAGCCGATATAAACTTTTCGGCAGCAAAATGCGACGGTGCAAGTATATATTTGAATTTTTCGGCGTCAACTTTGTACTTGTCACGAATTTCACTTTTCGAGTTCATCGCATTGTCAGAAATGTTAATGTCATAGCCGAGCCTTTTAAGTGGAGTTCCGTGCCAAAGCTGAATGTAAACTTGGTCGTCTTTAGGGTAAATATGGTCGCTTATACGGTAATTGTATACCCAGTATTTAGCCGTGGCGCACGCAAGCTCATAGTCCTTTGTGTTAACGGTAACGATAACGGTGTTAGGGTTATCCAAAACAAAAGTGAACTGCTTAGGGTTGCGAAAAGCCCAAACAAAGGTGTAATCCTCAAACCTTTCGTCGCTGAGCATATACTCGTAAATAGCCTTCGGACTGTCGCCGTAGCTTCTGCCGTCAAAGGTTGAAAACAAAATAACCTTTGGGTCGGTCTTTGTTCTGCACTTTATTTCCTCGTAAGACTTCTTTCTGCTTTCAAGGAGAATCTTTCGTGACTCTTTACGAAAACTATCCTGCTTTTTAGCTATATTAATGGCAAACTTTTTAACTGCTTCAAAAAGCTCGTGCTTGTAGTTATGCTTTCTCGGCGCATAAAGAGTTTCAATATTATTTTTATCAAGCCACATAAGCGTCCTCCTTCCACCAAAGCTTTTATTTTATTATATAAAATATTTGTCGTTTCGTCAATAAATATTAAAATTTTTAATTACTTTAATATGTTTTAATCAGTTCAAAATCCTGACTTTTAAGAACAGTGAGCAAGTCATCGTTATTTTTTATTTGAGTTTTGGTGATTATACCACCTCTGGCTGTATGAGCCAAGGTGTGAAAATCAGAGCCGGAGCACACAAGCTTGCCGGAGTCCTTTGCCCATTTTTCGGCTTTTTCGTTTTGCTTTTTGTTTGTTTTGCCGTTGTATATTTCAATGCCGTCAATGTAGTTTTCGTTGCATCGTCTTATACACGGTCTAAACGGATGCGCTTGAAAAACAAGATAACCTCTGCTGTGGCAAAGCTCATAAATCTTCTTTTCCCACGGCACCATAAGATTACCCTGCGAATACAAAAATCCTTCGTCAATTCCGTAAATCAAATAGTCGTTTGCAGTGCCGTAATGGCGAAGCTCCATACCTAAAAGCACGGTGAAGTTGTCATATTTTTGCGCCTCTTTTTTCATTCTCCTATAACCCTCAAGATAAAAATCAATTTGCTTTTGTGGGTTCCAATTCGGCTCAAATGTCATCGGGCTGTAATGGTCGGTTACGACTATGCCGTCATATCCTTTTTCAATATAAAGTTGTACGATTTTTTCAGGCTCAACTCTGCCGCATCTTGAAACACAACCTGTGTGGCAGTGAAGCTCATATTTATATAATTTATTTTCCATAACCTTTAGGATAACACAAAGGTGACTTCTTATCAATCTTTTTTGTCAAAATATATACAAAAGTATAAATTAATATATAACCAAAATTATTGTTGACATTGAAATTTTTGTATTATAATATGAAGTTGATAATTCACCTTTCGGAGGAAAATATGAAACATACTCTTTTGGCAAAAACTCCACCTATGGGTTGGAACAGTTGGGATTGCTTCGGCGCAGCCGTTAACGAAAAACAGCTTAAGGAAAATGCCGACTATATGGCAAAATATCTTAAACCTTACGGCTGGCAGTATATAGTTTGCGACATTCAGTGGTACGAACCAAACGCAAAAGACAATGATTATAACAATTTTACCGAGCTTGATATGGACGAGTACGGCAGGCTTGTGCCGGCTGTTAACCGTTTTCCGAGCGCTAAAGACGGTAACGGATTTAAGAGCATTGCCGATTATGTTCATTCACTCGGACTTAAATTCGGTATCCATATTATGCGTGGTATTCCTCGTCAGGCAGTGCACAAAAATACTCCTATCAAAGGCAGTAAATATACTGCAAGAGAAGTTGCGCATCATTTCAGTGTCTGCTCATGGAACACCGATATGTACGGTATGAAAAACTGCGACGGCGCACAGGATTACTACAACAGCATTTTTGAACTTTATGCAAGCTGGGGCGTTGATTTTATCAAGTGCGACGATATTGCAGTTACGGAATTTCGCCAGTGGGACACACCTTACAGCGCTTATTACGAAGTTGAAATGCTCAGAAAAGCGATTGATAATTGTGGCAGGGATATGGTGCTTTCACTTTCACCCGGTCCTGCTCATATCGAAAACGCAAAGCACCTTGAAAAAAATGCAAATATGTGGCGTATGCCAGGTGACTTTTGGGATAAATGGGACAAACTTCACGATATGTTTGATAAGTGCTTCACTTGGCAAAACGAAGTTAAAGAGGGTAACTGGCCCGATTGCGATATGCTTCCACTCGGAAAACTTTGCAAAAACAACAGTTGCCACGGTCCTAAGGACAGGTACACTCAATTTACAAAGCCTGAGCAAATCACTATGATGAGCCTTTGGGGCATATTCAAAAGCCCTCTTTTCTTCGGTGGCAATTTGCCTGAAAACGACGAGTGGACCTTGTCACTTTTGACTAATGAAGAATATGTTGATATGCACAATAATTCTTTCGGTGCACATCAGCTTTTGAGAGAAGAGAAAAACGGCAAGGGTACTGTTATTTGGGTGTCAAACGGTAAAAAATGTAAGTACGCTGCTCTTTTCAATACTAAGGATAAGACTTCAAAAATCAAGCTTGATTTAACAGAAATTTTAATGCCGGATACAAAATATAATATCTTTGATATTTGGCAAAATAAAGACCTCGGCGATTTTAAAAATTCTTTCACTGCCACCGTCGAACCACACGGCGCAGTGCTGGTTAAGATACGATGAATTATAGTTTATCGTAGTAAATTAAGGCTCCCTTGTAAAGGGAGCTGTCGGTTTACCGACTGAGGGATTGGAAAGGCGAACACAGTTCGCCTATCTCTCCTATCGTCAGCATAGCTGACACTTCCCTCGTCAGAGGGAAGCAAGGACTTGGCTCCCTCTGACGAGGGAGCTGTCACGATAGTGACTGAGGGAGAGAAAAATTAAATGTGGTGTTAACCGATTATAAATCATAATTTATCATCAATCCACAATCGTTTCTGCTTGTGCTATTTGCACAAATAGAAACGATATTTTTATATATCAAATCAATTGAAAAATCGACTGCGTTCTATTATAATGATACCATAGGGGTGATTTTATGAATACAGTAGAAATTAATACAAACTGTGGTAAAATTAAAGGACTTGACCTTGAAGAACATTACGAATTTCGTGGCGTGCGTTATGCAACAGCCGGCAGATGGGAATATCCAAAGCAGGTGGAAAGCTTCGATTCAACATATGACGCAACCGAATTTAAAGACTGCTCAATTCAGCACAGAGCTTTTCTTGACGATGCAAAGGTCAATGCTTTTTATCATAAGGAATTTAGGCAGGGCTTAAAGTTTTCTTACAGTGAGGACTGCCAGTATCTTAATATATATTCACCTAAAAATGCCGAAAACTGTCCGGTGTTTATCTATATTCACGGTGGAAGTTTTACCGGTGGAAGTTCAAACGAGCATCATATTAACGGTACTAATTTTGCGAAAAACGGCGTAATTTTCGTATCGTTTAACTATAGGCTTAATGCATTCGGCTTTTGCTCTCATCCCGATATTGCAAATGATGACGGCGTTTGTGGTAACTTTGGACTTTTTGACCAAGTTACTGCGATAAAATGGGTTAAGGATAACATTGCATCATTCGGTGGCAATCCGAATAATATTACTCTTGCAGGTCAGAGTGCCGGTGCTATGAGCGTTGATATTCTTATGTCATCGCCACTTTGTAAAAATCTTTTCCAAAATGCGATTATGATGAGTGGCGGTGGAATACAAAGAGAGGTTGCCAGACCTTTAACGCCTGAAAAAACAAGAGATTTTTGGAATCAAATTATCGAATATGCCGACTGTGGAAATATATTCGAGCTTAAAAAAGTCGACAAAGAAGTTTTGTGGAGAGCGTGGGACAGAGCCTGCAAAGAAAATAACCCTATGACTATGCTTTACACAATGCCGGTTTATGACGGCAAACTTCTTACAAAAGATACTTTTAATATGAAAACAATACCTAAAATGCCGAAAATTATCGGTCTTACTAAAAATGATATGTTTCCTATTATTCTCAAGGGTATTGATAAAAAATGGGTCAAAGCCGACAGTCAAAGCGACTGCTACCTTTACCTTTTTGCAAGAGATTTACCGGGTGACAATAAGGGTGCTTGGCATTCAAGCGATTTGCTTTATGCTTTTTCAACTCTTTCAAACAGCTATCGTCCGTTTGAAAAGATTGACTATGACATTTCAAATCAGCTTGCAAAGTCGTTTATTGCTTTTGCAAAGACGGGCGACCCTAATTGTAACGCCATACCAAAATGGGAAAAGGGCAGTAAAAAGATAATGACATTTTGCGAGGATACTAAACTTACTTCTTGGCAAAATGCAACATTGATTAATAACACATTCCACGGAGGATTTGAAATTTAATGAGATTTAATCATAAATTCACTTTGCTTGATTCAAATGATTGTGGCAGAAGGTATATTTGCGATGATACATTGGCTCAAATTGATTTTATAAATCAAAGCGCTGTCAGAGTTGCTGTGTATAAAAATGGGAGTGATATGCTTCCTACTTTTACAGTTAATCCTAATAACGATTTGACTCACCTTGGCAGGGATAAACTGTCGCTTGACGGTTTTGATATGTATGCACCGAAAAGTGAAAAAACCGACAACGGCGAAAAATTCACTTTGCCAAACGGTATTCAAGTTGAAGTTGACCTCAACAATTTCCTTTTGACTTATACTAAGGACGGTCAAAGGATTTTCGGCGACCGTGCACCACTTGCGTATAATATTGAGGGTGAGTTCGGCGAAGGCTCGTATCATTATATTTCAAGGTTTGATGACGAGCATATTTTGGGTCTTGGCGACAAGGCAGGCAAAATTGACAAAAAAGGCAAAACCTTTAGAATCGAAACTGCCGACAGTATGGGCTTTGACGCAGAATATACCGACCCACTTTATAAGCACATTCCGTTTTATATCTGCAAAAATGATGTGTGCACATACGGTATTTATTATGATACAAGCGATAATTCATTTGTCGATTTGGGCAGGGAAATAAATAATTATTACGAGCATTTCAAGTTTTTCAAAACAGATGAAAACTATCTTGTATATTATGTATTTTTCGGCGATGTGCTCTCTGTAATGAAGCAGTATAATCACATTTGTGGCAAGCAGGCTTTTCCACCAAAGTGGAGCTTTGACTACTGCGCAAGCACAATGGCTTATAC
>JBNMGQ010000116.1:0-5641 GCA_050872345.1 Eubacterium sp.
GGTTGTTTGAAATATCATTTTATGCGTTCGTCACTCGGTCTTGCAGGTATGATAGGCAATTTCTATGCCACTACTAAAATGTCATCTACTGCCGACGCTGCAATGCTTAATAAAATGAGCCCGTTTTTCACTCTTATTTTTTCATTCATTTTCCTTAAGGAAAAGTTTAAGCCTAAGCAGGCTTTGGCTATTGCAATTGCATTTGCAGGCTCACTTTTTGTAATAAAACCGTCGCTTTCAAATGTTGAACTTTTACCGTCAATTGCAGGATTTCTCGGTGGTGTCGGTGCAGGTGCTGCATATACCTGCGTAAGGCATATGGCTAACAAGGGCGAAAACGGAACATTTACTGTTTTCTTCTTCTCGCTTTTCTCCGTCGTTTGCACGGCTCCGTTTTTGATATTTAATTTTCAACCTATGACGACTAAGCAGTGGATTTGCTTAGTTCTTGTCGGTGTCGGTGCAGCAGGCGGTCAGTTCGGTATCACTTCTGCTTACACTTTTGCACCGAGCAGTAAGATTTCCGTATACGATTATTCAAATGTAATATTCACTGCAATCAGTGGCTACTTCTTCTTAAACCATCAGCTCCCTGACTTGTGGTCTGTTTTAGGATATGTAATTATTTGCTCAATGGCTATTTGGATGTTCATATACAATAAAAGGGAAGATGAGTCAAAAAAGCTTGAATCTTAACTATATATTGTTGTAAAGTAAAAATACTTGCAATTTACTATATCTTGTGATATAATATATAATCATCGATATATGGAGGATGATTACTATGAGATGTCCGTTTTGTGGTTATGAGGAAAGTAAAGTTATCGATTCTCGTCCGACCGACGAAAACGAAAGAATCAGAAGAAGAAGAGAATGTTTGAGATGTTCTAAGCGTTTTACCACTTATGAAGTAATTGAGGATGTTCCTATTATCGTAATCAAAAAGGATAAGAGCCGTGAAGTTTTTGACCGTAACAAGATTTTAAAGGGTATGCTTCGTGCTTGCGAAAAAAGGTCTGTTACCATTAACGAACTTGAAACTGCTATAAGCGAAATTGAAACTACACTTCAATCTGCAATCGACCGTGAGGTTACTTCTGCAAGAATCGGTGAGCTTATTATGGAAAAGCTTAAGGACATTGACGAAGTTGCCTATGTTCGTTTTGCGTCTGTTTATAAGGCTTTTGACAGCGTTGAAGCTTTCAGGGACGAAATTTCAAAGATGTAATATAATATAAGGCTGTGATTTGTTTTTTCACAGTCTTTATTGCTATATGATGGGAGAATGTTATGAAAAAAATTTTAAGCCTTTTTATGTCATTAATAATGGCAGTAAGTGTTTTTACAGTTGCAAATGTTAACGCATATGCATCTCAAAGCGTAAATGTCAAGTTTTGCCAAAGCGAAGCAAGGACGGTGCTTTCAAAAGTTAATGCTTTTCGTACCGGCTCTGACGCTTGGTATTGGAATGACGACAACACAACTAAAACATATGTTACCGACGCTAAGCCACTTGCATACGATTATACTTTGGAAAAGATAGCTATGCAAAGAGCTTGTGAGCTTTATTTTAACTACTCACATGACAGACCTGACGGTTCAAGTGTGTTTACTGCATATACTCAATATAATTACTCATCTCAGGGTAAAGGTGAAAATATTGCGTACGGCTATGCTACACCGACTGAGAAACAGCTTGACGCCGACGCTGTTCATAACGCTTGGAGAGAAGATGCAGAGAAATATAACGGTCAGGGTCACAGAAGAGCAATGCTTGATTCAAGATTTACTGCAATCGGTGTTGCGCATATAACTTATTATGACAGCGAACATGATGTCAATGTTCATTTCTGGGCTGAAGAATTTGGTACAACTGTTTCTGACACTACGGTTACACCTGCAAACGATTCAACAGTTACAGTGACTATTAACGATAATAAGCAGGTTACAGTATCGGGTCTTGCTCCTACAGTTACAACAACTGCCACAACTACTGTACCGACAACTTCTACAACTGTTGTAACTTCTGTCAGCACCACTTCGCCTACGGCAACAACCTCGCTTGCACTTGCTTCAAAGCCTAATCAAACTTCAATCAAAAGCTTGAAAAAGGGTAAAAAGTCAATTACCGTTACTTGGAAAAAAGCAAACGGAGTTAAAGGCTATCAGCTTCAACTTTCAACCGATAAAAAGTTTAAGAAGAATAAAAAGAGCGTAACGATTAAAAAGCAAAAGACTACTAAAACAACCGTTAAAAAACTTAGTGCAAAGAAAAAGTATTATGTAAGGATTCGTACCTATAAGGTAGTTAACGGTAATAAAGTTTATTCCTCTTGGTCAAAGGCTAAATCGGTTAAAACTAAATAATTTTTAGGAGAGTCAATCGACTCTCCTTTTTTTGATTTTCTATATGAATAAGATTACTGTAGGGGCGAACTGTGTTCGCCTTTCTCTCCTATCGGTGGCAAAGCCACCACTTCCCTCGTCAGAGGGAAGCAAGGAATTATTTTCTATTGATGAAAATTTAATAAATAATAAAAAACAAAATTTGACGCACTACTGTACGACAGATTTTGAGAGGAGGAGCAGTGGAGCGAGTGATAAATAACTTTTGCACAAGGAAATAAACAAAAGTTATTTTGAACGATATGGAACTTGCAAACCAATAATACAAAATTTGACGCACCACCGCACGACAAATTTTGAAAAGGAGGAGCAGTGGAGCGAGTGATAAATAACTTTTGCATAAGGAAATAAACAAAAGTTATTTTGAACGATACGGAACTTGCAAACCAATAATACAAAATTTGACGCACCACCGTACGACAAATTTTGAGAGGAGGAGCAGTGGAGTGAGTGATAAATAACTTTTGCATAAGGAAATAAACAAAAGTTATTTTGAACGATACGGAACTTGCGACGACTCAGTCCCACGGCCACGGGTCCTTAAGCCATTCGTCGCTGTTGTAACCGTTTAGCGTAAGAGGTCCGTATTCTTTTTCATATTCGGCTTTTACTGCTTCGTATTTACTTTTGTATTCGTTTAGCATTTGCAACGCTTCGGTGTCTTGTGGGTGTGTGTCGCAGTAAAGCCTGCATTCGTACATGGCAAAACCAAGTGCCGAAAGCCTTTTGAGTAGTTTCTTCTTTTCCATTACTTTGCTCTCCTTCCACGCATAAAAGGTTTGTCAAGAGTAGGGAACAGCGTGCCGTTCATAAGTGCTTCGTCTGTTTCATAACTCATTAAATCAAGCTGAAGTGGTATATATGCCATAGTCGGCGTTGCGTCGTCAGGGATGGACGGTCGTTTTTCGTTTTTCAAAAAGGACGGTTTAAATAAATCAACATATTTTTCCATAAAATCACCTTTCTTTATAGATTTACTCTTTATACTATGTTAACTTTTTCTTTTTGCCATTATTAAATTTTTACATATAATGGAATGTGATGTTTAAAAAAGCAGATTTTGGTTAATCATAAAGATGAAAAGAAAGTCAGAAAAAATATGAAGGTGATTGGTTTGCTGATTAAACGAGGCGAAATATATTATGCTGATTTAAGTCCTGTTGTCGGCTCTGAGCAGGGTGGTGTAAGACCTGTTTTGATAGTTCAAAATGATATTGGAAATAAGTTTTCACCGACCGTTATTGCTGCTGCTATAACATCACAAAAGGATAAAAGTGCTCTGCCTACGCATATTGAGGTGGATGCAGTTAATTGTGGACTCGCAAAGGACAGCGTCGTGCTTCTTGAACAGGTGAGAACTATTGATAAACGCAGACTTAAGGAGAAAATGGGTAGCCTTGATACGACCGATATGGGCAAGGTTGACCACGCTCTTTCAGTCAGTTTCGGTCTGTAATCGGCATAATTTCGGCAATCTTGTTTTAATTCTTTTCAGGGTTAAAATAAGGTTGTTTTATTTTTTTATATGTGTTAAGATATTTAAGATAAAAGAAAGGTGTGAAAAAATGGAAAAAATAGCAAAATTTGAAAAGGTTTCTTTTGAACAGTTTGAAAAGGACTGGCTTAAGAATTTTCCTAATACAACTGATGTTAAAGAAATTTACGACAGTATAAAACTACCGAAGCGTGCCACAACAGGCTCTGCAGGTTATGATTTTTACGCTCCGAGTAATGTCGTTTTTGAAAAGGGTAAGTCCACTTTGGTGCCTACCGGTATTCGCTCAAAAATCAATGAAGGCTGGGTGCTTTCGATTTATCCACGCTCAGGTCTCGGATTTAAGCATCGTTGCCAGCTTGATAATACTGTCGGCATTATCGACTCCGATTATTATAACTCGTCAAATGAGGGCCATATTATGATTAAAATCAGCTGTGACGCTCACGACGACGGCCATAAGGCTGAAGTTAATGCAGGTGACGGCTTTGCACAAGGTATCTTTACTCAGTTTGGTATAACTGTTGATGACGATACCGATGGCGTTCGTGACGGTGGCTTCGGCAGTACAACTAAATAATTATAGTAAAAAATATAAGGGTGCTGATTTTCAGCACCCTTTAACTATATCTGTTTACTTTTGCTTTTTAACTACAAATACAAGCCAGCCTTTTTCTTCAAAGCGTTCTTTAACTTCAAATCCGTTTTGTGCAAAGCTCATAAGAACTTCGTCCTCTCGGCTTTCAATTATTCCACCCGTAATGTAAACGCCGTCGTCTTCTAAAAACTTGCCGACTTCCTTGTTAAATTCCATAATAATATCGGCGACAATGTTTGCAACAACAACGCTGAATTTGCCTGTAACTTTGTCCGATAAGTTACCTTGAACAGCCTTAAATTTACTTTCGTCAAAGCCGTTTTCTTCTGCGTTTGCCATAGCAGTTTTAACTGCAAGTGAGTCAATGTCAACGCCAAAAGCACTTTTTGCACCCAAAAGCAGGGAAGCAATTGAAAGTATACCACTGCCACAACCTATGTCAAGAACAGTTGAGTTTTCGTCAATGTATTTTTCAAGCGTTTCAAGGCATAATTTTGTTGTCGGGTGGCTTCCGGTACCAAAAGCAAGACCCGGTTCAATGTGGAGAACCTTCCTGCCTTTTGCGTCGTATTCGTCCTCCCAAGTAGGACGGATAAGAAGTTTTTCGCCTATCGGCATAGGGTGAAAATACTGCTTCCAATTGTTAACCCAATCTTCTGTAGCACAGTCATCAATTCTGATTTCATAATTGATATTTTGTTCCTTGAGCCTTTCTTCAATGAAAGAAACGGCTTCAAGTGGATTTTCGTGTGGGTTAACATACACATGAATAAGACCTTTTGACCTGTCGGCTTCAAGTAAGCTTTCTTCAATAAGGTCAATGTGTGCTATTTCCATAACCTCTTTTTCAAGGTCGGAATAATCTTCTATGTAAATGCCGTAAGGCACAACCATATTTGCTATGTTGCCGGCAGTTTCAATATCCTTGGTGTCAACTGTGATTATTATTTCGCTCCAGGTTTCGTTTTCTATACTCATTCTTACTCTCCTAAATTAACTTTGTGCTCGTTTGACGAAAGACCGTGATTGTAAAGCTTTCTGTTGTCAAGTGCCCATTGCCTGTCGGTAAAGTCACCTGCGTCAACTTTTGCCGTAGCAGTGTTGATTTCAAAAATAGTTGCGTCAAGTGCGTCGAGAGTTGA
>JBNMGQ010000117.1:0-5624 GCA_050872345.1 Eubacterium sp.
AACAATTCGATAAATCGGGATTTCACAAGTTGATCTAAAAAAATTAATTGCTCTTGCTGTTTTGCTATCATCTGATCTATGCAAGTTAATCTTTTCTCTATTTCAAATTGTTCTTTCAAATCAGGAACACATACATTTATTTTTTTCAGACCGGAATTTGTAATTGCTTTTTGTGTTGCACCTGAACTATTTCGATCCTTCTGAGAAAGAAATTGATCACTTGACAATAGATAATATAACAGTTGCGTAGTGATAACTGATTCATTTGCCCTTACAGCATAAAATCCGGTTGAGAACAAACAATCCGACATAGTTTTATCTACTAATAAAGTTTTTTTAGTACCACACATTTTAGCAAACAATATATCGCCTTCATTTACTGAAAGGTTTGCTCTTGATGGACGATTATCATATGTAACCTTTTCCGATTGCGTATAGTCTATATGATCACAATCTACAGCACCGGTACTAACATATGTTTTTTCATTTTCATAATAGGACGGTGCTTTTCCAACAAGTTTCATACAATCGAGAATATTTCGTTTAATCATAACATTTTCCTCAGTTCTTTCAATCCGGCAGTAATTTCAGTTTCCAACCGGTCAAGTTTATCTAAAATCTCACTTGTTGGTGGATATTCTATAGGCACATATTCAGTCTTTTTATACTTATTTATAGACAAATCATATCCGTTATCTACAATTTCATCTTTTGGAACAAAGAAACTTTGATCTGTGCGTTTTCGATTTTCTTCGCTTTCTAAATGATGAAATCTCTCGATAATATCCGGTATATCATTCTCATTGATTTCCGAACGCTTATCGTCTAAACTGAAACCGTCGGCTTTCATATCATAAAACCAAACTTTATCTGTTCCACCTGCACCGGTTTTAGTAAACACCAAAACAGCAGTGGAAACTCCAGCATAAGGCTTGAACACTCCCGAAGGCATAGAAATCACTGCACGTAGTTGATGATTTTCAACCAGTTCTTTTCTTATAGACTTATGCGCTTTTGAAGAACCGAACAATACACCATCCGGAACAATACAAGCACATTGACCACCTTTTTTTAACATTCGTAAAAACAACGCTAAAAACAACAACTCGGTTTTCTTAGTATTGGTTACAGCCTTAAGATTGTCATTTATGCTTTCTGCGTCTACTGTTCCTTTGAAAGGTGGATTGGCAAGGCATATTGTATACTTTTCGCTTATTTCATTTTGTTTTGAAACACTGTCTTTATAATCAATATCAGGATTGCTGATCGAATGAAGCATCAAATTCATTGCCGAAATTCTAAGCATTGTACGGTCCGTATCAAAGCCTGAAAATGCAGGACCGGTAAAATGTTCCCACTGTTTTTCAGTCATTGTATCCTCATACTTGTTGCGAATATACTCAGCTGAACTAACTAAAAATCCGGCAGTACCACAAGCCGGGTCGCAAATTGTATCATCGGGAGTAGGCGACAAAAGTTCCACCATCATTTCACGAATATGTTTTGGTGTACGGAACTGTCCGTTTTGACCGGCAGTTGCAAGTTTTCCAAGCATATATTCGTAAAGGTCACCTTGCATATCTAAATCAGAAATATCATGTTCATATAAATCATCAAGGCCTGTAATTATTTTTTGCAAGACTTGTGGCGTTGGAATCAAAAACATGGCGTCTTCCATATATCTTGCAAATGCTGTACTACCCTGTGATTCTACTATATTATCATCGCTGATTTCTATCATTTCGCCTTGTTCGTTAAAATCAGGCAAATGACCGTTTTTCATATTTTTTATTGCAGGAAAAATTCTTTGTGACATTACTGCATAGATGTCCCTTGGGTCATTATTTTTAAATTTGCTCCAACGCATCGACTGACCTGATGGCGTTTGTGGAAACATCTTAGGCATAGCTTCACCGGTCATATTTTCAAATTCTTCGTTTTCTAATTCCTTTTCATCAAGCGAACGAATGAACATAAAATATGTAAGCTGTTCAATTACCGTTAAAGGGTTGGTAATTCCACCAGCCCATATATCTGTCCAGATTTTATCAACTTTATTTTTGATAGCACCTGTAATCATACTACATCCTCCAAAAGACATTTTAAATTAATATATTCTTATTTATTATAACATAAATTTATAATGTTTCCTATATATTTTGTTAGATTTATTTATGAAATTATGCATTTTGCTACCACATACAAATATTAGTACATCTATGAAATGTACCACCAACTTTTGAGTCAAAAAGAGCGACCATTTTTGCGACACAAATCTGACCATTATTAAGGTGACAAGTGGTGATATTTTGCGATATTTTACGATGGTCTTGCAATTTTTGTGTGGTCGGAAAAAGGTATAAAAAATCGCCTGAAAGCCCCTAAAACAGGGAGTTTCAAGCGATAATTGTTTATTTAATTTACGGTTTAATTAGCCGTTGATTTGCTTTGCAATTTCTTCAGCGAAGTTTTCTTCTCTCTTTTCAAGGCCGTCGCCCTTCATCATTCTGATGAAGCCGTTGAGCTTGATTTCAGTGCCGAGTTCCTTAGCAACTGATGCAACATAGCCCTTTACATCGCCCTGGAAAAGGTCTGAACGAACAAATTCCTGGTCAACAAGGCAGTTTTCTTTGTAGTACTTGCCCATCTTACCTGCTGCAATCTTAGCAAGAACTGCTTCAGGCTTAGAAGCCATCTTAGGGTCTTCCTTCATCTGAGCTGCAAGGATAGTCTTTTCATGCTCAACTACTTCAGCAGGGACTGAAGCTTCGTCGAGATATGCAGGGCTCATAGCAGCAATCTGCATAGCAACATTCTTACCCATAGCGTCAAATTCAGGAGTAGCAGCCTTTGATTCGTCAGCTACATCAAAGCCAACCATAACGCCTACTGATCCACCACCGTGGATATAAGTTGAAACAACGCCGTCCATTCTTTCAAAACGACGAACCTTCATATTTTCACCGATTGAAAGAACAAGGTCGTTAAGAGTTTCGGTAACAGTTCTGTCAGTACCGTCAAACTTTTCTTCCTTAAGAGCTTCAACATCGGCTGGGTCTGTTGCAAGAATAGTCTTAGCAACGCCTTCAACGAAGTTCATAAACTTTTCGTTCTTAGCAACGAAGTCTGTTTCAGAGTTAACTTCTACTACAACGCCCTTCTTAGCCTCTGCGTCATAATAAGGAAGAACTACACCTTCAGCAGCAATTCTTGTTGCCTTCTTTGCAGCAGCTGCAAGACCTCTTTCACGAAGAAAGTCAACAGCCTTATCCATATCACCATCAGCTTCAACAAGAGCCTTTTTACATTCCATCATACCAACGCCGGTCTTCTCACGAAGAGCCTTAACATCTTGAGCTGTAAATGCCATTATATTATCCTCCTAAAAATAGTTATTATTTATATTAAATTATTCAGCAGCTTCTTCTTTAGCTTCTTCAGCTGTTTCTTCTGCTGTGTCGTTACCGTCTCTGCCTTCGATAACAGCGTCAGCAATTGCGCCTGCAATAAGCTTTACTGCACGGATAGCATCGTCGTTACCAGGAATAACATAGTCGATTTCATCAGGGTCACAGTTAGTATCAACGATAGCTACGATTGGAAGACCAAGCTTAATAGCTTCTGATACAGCGATTCTTTCCTTGCGTGGGTCAACGATGAACATTGCGTCAGGAATCTTCTTCATTTCTGTGATACCGCCAAGGTACTTTTCAAGCTTTTCAATTTCAAGCTCGAGGCCAACAACTTCCTTCTTAGGGAGAAGGTCGAATGTGCCGTCTTCTCTCATAGCCTTAAGCTGAGCAAGACGAGCAACTCTGCCACGGATAGTCTTGAAGTTAGTGAGCATACCACCGAGCCATCTTGCATTTACATATGGCATTGCGCAACGCTCTGCTTCTTCCTTAACTGATTCCTGAGCCTGCTTCTTTGTACCAACGAAGATGATTGAGCCACCTTCTGATGCGAGGTCACGAACATACATATAAGCTTCATCAAGCTTCTTAACTGTCTTCTGAAGGTCGATGATGTAGATGCCGTTACGCTCTGTGAAGATGTATTCAGCCATTTTAGGGTTCCATCTTCTTGTCTGGTGTCCGAAGTGAACACCTGCTTCTAAAAGTTGTTTCATTGAAACTACATTTGCCATTATTATTTCCTCCTTTAAGGTTAATTCCTCCACATCGAGTATGGCAAAAGCCCATAAAAATCACCTAAGGCTTAACTCGAATGTGTGCGTATTCGTTTGTATTTCTACGAATGCTGAGATATTATAACAAAAAAGGCTCGAAAAATCAAGTCTTTTTTCTAATTTCGTTATTATTAATTCGGGTTTTATAACTGTTTGCCTGCCTCGTTAATTTGTCCATCTTTTTTTCCAACTCAAGTCTTGTTTTAAAGCAATCAACTATTGAATCATCGTCAACGCTCAAAAGTCCTGAAATGACTGCAGTAGGAAATTCAAACTTCATAGTTCTGTCGGCAAATTCAATTGTTATGGCTGTGCCGTTTTGATTGATGACAACACCGTTACCGTATTTTTTATTTTGAACTTTCATATGATTAATTGATATATCTTGCAATTCTTCCAAAGTTTCAACTGTTTTGTCCAATTCGGTTTGAGTTTGGGCAAGTTGAGTTGTAAGTTCTAAAGTTTTGGCATAAGCTTCTCTTTCGGCTTTTGTCATTTTTGGTGGTTGCTTATACTCAATACCGTTATACAAGCCATAAGTATAAGCTGAAAATATAATATCAAATGTCAACAAAGTAAAGTTTTCATCTTGATACATATTATCTTTCAATCTGTTTTTATGAATTTCAACAAGTTGAGGAATTTCTTTTATTTTGTCAACTACTGCGTTACACATATCGTAGTACGCTTTTAAATTAAAATCAGAGCCTTTACCGAAATCATTTCCGTATTGAATATATTTCATAAATTTTTTGGCTTGCGTTGATTTAAACAGATAATTTTCATCAGGACTATATAGGGTCAAATAAAGCAAGGCGCTGCGAAATTCCTGTTTATACTTCCATTTACTCGGCTCATACTCTTCAAGCATATTATTGAAGTCATCTCTGAACTTTTCAATCTTATTTTGGCGCACTTTAATATCTCCACCGTCATCGGCATACAAAGCCTTAAACATAGCTCTTACACGCTCTTTTGTTTCAGGCTTTTGTGCAAAATATACGATACCGTTTGTCGGACATACAAAAGAGTTATTAACAAGAAAACTTGCGTCTTTGATTGATTTTTTAAACATATCGGCAAAATTTTCTGCGTTTATGTCAAAATTGTCTTTAAATTCTTTAAAATAAATCCATTTGCCGTATTCACGATGTTCGTCATTATTGATAAAATCAAAGTGATTTATATATTCAGCGATAATCTTGCCAAAAATCTCATCATCCATAAAATTTTCCACCATTCAAATAAATTTATATTCTAATTATAATATATTTAAAACCGGATAACAAGATGTAAGAATTGAGCTGTTTGAATGTCTTTGATTATAAATCCACTGAAGATTTTCTTTTGTGTGGTAAATTATAGTTTAGCGTAGTAAGTCAAGGCTCCCTTGCAAAGGGAGCTGTCGGTTTACCGACTGAGGGATTGGAAAGGC
>JBNMGQ010000118.1:0-5278 GCA_050872345.1 Eubacterium sp.
GATTTCGTTGAGGCTGACGGCTACACTGCTATTAAAAAGGTACTCACCTCTATGACTCCTGAGGAAGTTATTGAGGTTATCAAAACTTCAGGTCTTGCAGGTCGTGGTGGCGCAGGTTTCCCTACTTGGTTTAAGTGGAACGCTGCAAGGCAGAGTGAGGGCGACGAAAAGTATCTTATCTGTAATGCTGATGAGGGTGACCCTGGCGCATTTATGGACAGAGCCGTTATCGAGTCAGACCCACATACTCTTATTGAAGGTATGCTTATCGGCGCATATGCTATCGGTGCTAAAAACGCAGTAGTTTATGTAAGAGCCGAATATCCTCTTGCTATCAAAAGACTTGAAAGAGCTATTAAGCAGGCTACAGAGGCAGGCTATCTCGGTGACAATATTCTCGGTACCGACTTTAGCTGTAAGATGACTATTAAAGCAGGTGCAGGCGCATTCGTTTGCGGCGAAGAAACTGCACTTATCGAATCACTTGAAGGTCACAGGGGTATGCCAAGGCTTAAGCCACCTTTCCCTGCGCAAAGTGGTTATTGGAGAAAGCCGTCTAACATTAACAATGTTGAAACATTTGCCAATGTAAGCTGGATTATCAACAACGGTGGCGAAGCTTTCGCTGCTATGGGTACCGAAGGCTCAAAGGGTACTAAGGTATTCGCCGTAACAGGTAAAGTTAAGCGCAGTGGCCTTGTTGAAATTCCTATGGGTAAAACACTTCGTGATGTTATCTTTGACATTGGTGGTGGAATGAAAGGTGACAAAGCGTTCAAGGCTGTACAGATGGGTGGCCCGTCAGGTGGTTGTATCCCTGCAAGCCTTATCGACACTGTAATCGACTATAAAGCACTCGGTGCTACCGGCGCAATTATGGGCTCAGGTGGTATGGTTGTTATGGACGAGGGCACTTGTATGGTCGGTATGGCTAAGTTCTTCCTTGACTTCACTGCTAAGGAAAGCTGTGGCAAGTGTATCCACTGTCGTATCGGTACTAAGCGTATGCTTGAAATTCTTACAAGAATTACCGAGGGTAACGGTCAAGAGGGTGACATTGAACTTCTTGAAGAACTTTGCTACGGCATTAAGGACGGTGCGCTTTGTGGTCTCGGTCAGACTGCACCTAACCCTGTTTTGACTACTATTAAATATTTCCGTGACGAATACGAAGCTCATATTAACGAAAAGAAATGTCCTGCCGGCGAATGTTCATCACTTATTGAATATTCTATCGACAAGGATAAGTGTAAGGGTTGTACCCTTTGCGCAAGAAATTGCCCTGTAAATGCTATTTCGGGCGAAGTTAAGAGCGCTCATACAATTGATGTAAACAAGTGTATCAAATGTGGCAAGTGCCTTGCTAACTGTCACTTTGGCGCAGTAGTAAGAAAGTAAGGAGGAGCAGATATAATGGAAAATGTAAAATTAACTATAAACGGTAAAGAAATTACTGCTCCTTTGGGCAGTACAATTTTGGAAGCAGCAAGGGCAAACGGTATCTATATTCCTACTCTTTGCTATGATGAAGCCGTTGAAGTTTACGGCGCTTGCGGTCTTTGCGTAGTTGAAGCCGAAGGTATACCTAAGCTTCTCCGTTCTTGCTCAGCAAAGGTAAGCGACGGTATGGTAATCAATACCGAAAGCGAAAGAGTCGTTAAGTCAAGGAAGATTGCAATGGAACTTCTTATGTCGGCTCACGACGGTGACTGCATTGCTCCTTGCCAGCTTGCTTGTCCTGCTAATACAGATTGTCAGGGCTATGTAGGTCTTATTGCCAACGGTGAATTTGACTCTGCATTAAAGCTTATTAAAAATAAAATTCCACTTCCTGCATCTATCGGCCGTGTTTGCCCTCATCCTTGTGAGAAGGCTTGCCGTAGAGGTAAAGTGGATGAACCTATTAATATCGTTCAGCTTAAAAGCTTTGCTGCCGACCTTGACCTTAAGGGTGACAGCTATGTGCCTGAATGCGCACCTAAGACAGGTAAAAAGGTTGCCATTGTCGGTGGTGGTCCTGCCGGTTTAACTTCTGCTTATTACCTTGCACAGCTCGGTCACGAGGTTACCGTTTTCGATATGATGGACAAAATGGGTGGTATGCTCAGATACGGTATTCCACAATACCGTCTTCCTAAGGAAGTGCTTGACGCAGAAATCAAGCTTATTGAAAAGACAGGCGTTCGCCTTTGCAATAATGTTAAACTCGGTCGTGACATTACTGTTGAAAATCTTAAGAGCGTTAACGACGCTGTTATTCTTGCACCGGGTGCTTGGAAGTCAACTCCTATGCGTGTCAAGGGCGAAGATACCGAAGGCGTATACGGTGGTATCGATTTCCTCAGAAGTGTAATTCAGGGCAATCCTGTTGAAATCGGCGAAAAGGTTGCTGTTTGTGGTGGTGGTAATACTGCTATGGACGCTTGCAGAACTGCCGTAAGACTCGGCGCCAAGGAAGTTTATGTAATCTATCGCAGAACAGAAAAGGAAATGCCTGCCGAAGAAATTGAAATTAAAGAGTCTAAAGAAGAGGGCGTAACTTATAAGTTCCTCACAAACCCACTTGAAATTCACGCAGAAAACGGCAAGGTTTCAGGTATGACTCTTCAGCTTATGGAACTCGGCGAGCCTGACGCTTCGGGCAGAAGAAAGCCTGTTCCTATCGAGGGTAAGACAGAATACATCGCTCTTGACAGCGTAATTATGGCTATCGGTCAAAAGCTTGATTCAACCGATTTTGAAGGCGTAGTTGACCTTACTCAAAGAGGTACAATTTCTGCCGACGAAGATACTTTTGCAACAAATCTTGACGGTGTATTTGCTATCGGTGACGCTACAAACAAGGGTGCGTCAATTGCTATTGCTGCTATCGGCGAAGCTGATAAATGCGTTAAGGTTGTTGACGCTTACCTTAAGGGTGAAACACTCGACTTCACCGAGCGTTACATCAGTAAGCGTGATGAGGATAAAATCGACTTTTCCGGCAAAGATAAGACAGAGCAGATTGTTGCCGAGGTTCTTCCTGCCGAAAAGAGAAAGCATACATTTGACGAGGTTTCACTCGGCTTGACAGTTGAGCAGGCTCAAAAGGAAGCTGACAGATGCCTTGAATGTGGTTGCCGTGAATATTTCAAGTGTAAGCTTTTGAGTGTTGCACAGAGGTATGATATTCATCCTGAGCGTTTTGCAGGTGAAATGCCACAGAAATATACTAAGGACAGTAACTCATTTATCGAAAGAAATACTGCTAAATGTATTCTTTGCGGTCTTTGTGTCCGTTCCTGCCGTGAAGTTGAACAGCTTAGTGTACTCGGTCTTTTGGGTCGTGGATTTAAGACAAGCGTAACTCCTGCTTTTGCTTTGCCGCTTGACCAAACCAAGTGTACAAATTGTGGACTTTGTGTAAGCCTTTGCCCAACCGGTGCTCTTAACGAAAAGTCAAACCTTGCAAAGCAAGTTCCTCTTGCTGAAAAATATTCGCTTGAAAGTTTGGAGCTTAACGGTGAAAAGTGTGAATATCTCGTTTCACGCTACGACGGTAAGATTCTCCGTGCTGTTCCTCATAATGAGAATGCAAGAAAGCAGTCAATTGCAAGAGAAGAAGTAATTTCAAAACTTAGCTAAGGAGTCATTTATGGACGAATTTAAAGTAATAGAAATTAAAAAAAGTGTTTTTGAAAATAACGACAGGGAAGCCGACAGAGTAAGGGATAGGCTCAAAAAGGAACATACTTTCCTTTTAAACCTTATGTCCTCTCCGGGTTCCGGCAAAACAACTACTCTTAAGGCTACAATTTCTCGCCTTAAGGACGACTTGAAAATCGGCGTTATGGAAGCTGATATTGATTCATCCGTTGATGCAAAAGCTATTGCCGACACAGGTGTTAAGTCAATCCAGCTTCACACCGGTGGAATGTGCCACCTTGACGCAGGTATGACAGAGCAGGGCATAGACGAGTTTGGTACATCCGACCTCGACCTTGTCGTGCTTGAAAATGTCGGTAACCTTGTTTGCCCTGCCGAATTTGATACGGGTGCTGTTAAAAATGCAATGATTTTGTCAGTGCCTGAGGGCGACGATAAGCCACTTAAATATCCACTTATGTTTTCAATTTGCGACGCTGTTCTTATTAATAAGATTGATACTAAAAGCGTTTTCGATTTTGATGACGACGCAGTAGTTGAGCGAATTAAGAAGCTTAATCCAAAGGCTGAAATCTTCTTCATCTCTGCCAAAACAGGCGAGGGTGTCGACGCTTGGTGCTCTTGGCTTAAGGCTCAGGTTGACGAGTGGAATAAATAATTTTATATAACGAAAAAACCTCCGATTTCTCGGAGGTTTTGTTTATTTTAGACTGTTTATATTAGAAAAATCACCGTAGGGGCGAACTGCGTTCGCCTGCCTGATTATCATTATTTTAAGCATAAAAAAATAACCGCCCAACAGCAAAGGTAACGGTTATTTTTTATTAATCATAACTTGAGCTTAACCGTCTATCCGATAAGCCCTTTGTCTATAATTATATTATCATACATATTTTGAATTGTCAACACGCTTATGCGTGCTTTTTTATTTCTTCAAAAAAGAAAACAAGCCTTTGCTTTGCTTTTCGTACTCTTCGCTTTCAAAGCTTGTTACATCATATCCGGTGTCGCCTATGGCTTTTCTGATTTTTTCTTCGTCAATCGGCTCTTCGCTGATGATTTCGCAAGTGCATTTTTTGAACGACGAACTTACCTTTTTTACTTTAAAATTTCTTCTTACAACATCGTTAATGTGTGACTCGCACATACCGCAAGCCATACCGTTGATGCCGAGTGTAGTTTTAATCATAATAATCGCATCTCCTTTAGTTAGTTTCTACTAACTAAAATGAGTGTAGCACAAGATATTTGATTTGTCAATAATGTAAATTAGAGTTTAGCGTAGGGTTAACCGAATTAAGCCTCCTTTGAAAAGGGAGGTGGCACGCTTGCGTGACGGAGGGATTAACGGGCGAACGCAGTTCGCCCCTACGGTGGCTTTTCTAATTTAGATAGCCTGAAATGACAAGATTTTCGTAGGGGCGACCTGTGGTCGCCTGCCAATCCCTCCGTCGGTAAACCGACAGCTCCCTTTGCAAGGGAGCCTTAAACATACAAAATCTGACGCACCACCGTACGACAGATTTTGAAAAGGAGGAGCAACGAAGTGAATGAGGGATGAATTTCAAATCAAATATTAAAGAAATTCGTCACGAACGATACGGAGTTTGCGACGACGCAAACTATAATTTAC
>JBNMGQ010000119.1:0-5167 GCA_050872345.1 Eubacterium sp.
CCAAATTATAATTTATCTAAAATGCTAAGTATTGCAAAATATCATTTTAAAGTTATAATAGAAAAAGAGGTGATTGCTATGGAATACAGCGAAAAGGATTTTTTAGAAACCGGCGACCATAAAAACAAGGAACTCAGCATTTCTTGCAGGGAGCTTACAAGGGAATATTATCTTTGCGACTACAGAGATGAAAAGAAAAAGGCTGAAATTTTAAACAAGCTTCTCGGCAAAATCGGTAAAAATGTCGGTGTCGGTGTTCCGTTTTACTGTGACCACGGCAAAAGCATTTTTATAGGTGACAATGTTGTTATCGGTTTAAACTGCACATTCGTTGACAACGAAGAAATACACATAGGAAACAATGTGATGATTGCGCCTAATGTTCAAATTTACACTTCGTCACATCCGACCTTGCCGAACGAAAGACTGATTGACAACTGGGAAGGCAAGAGTCCTACATTTTTCAGAACATTTGCAAAGCCTGTTGTCATTGAGGACAATGTTTGGATTGGTGGAGGAGTTGTGATTTTACCCGGTGTCACAATCGGCAAAAACTCGGTTATCGGTGCCGGAAGCGTTGTGACAAAATCAATCCCTGAAAATTGCGTGGCAGTCGGCAACCCGTGCAAAGTAATTCACAAATTGGAATTTAATATTTAATTACAGTATAAAAGCTCAAGGATAAATTTCCTTGAGCTTTTCATTATTTTAAAGTATTGACTTTATTTTTCACAATTCTTTTAAGAAGGAAGAAACCGATTATGCACACTACGGCTTCCGTAATCGGAAATGCCCACCAAATGAGCGACACACCGGCTTGACCGTTTCTTGCGAGCAATGAAAACACACCTGCCAAAGGCAAAATAATTACAAGCCGTCTTAAAAGCGAAACGATTAATGATTCGACACCACCGTCAAGTGCCTGGAAAATGCCTTGATAAGCCACATTTAATCCTGCAAATATAAAGCTTATTGATATAATTCTCATGGCACTTATGAAAAATTCTCGTGACGAACCTGCGTTAAAGAGCGTTGCAAAAAATGACGGAAAAATTTCCGTGACGGCTGTTCCGAAAACCATCAAAAACGCAGTATACAGTATTCCGTATTTAATACCTGATTTTATTCTTTTTTTATTTGCCATTCCGTAGGCGAAAGCGATAATCGGTGTAATTGCATCTCTCAAGCCAAAAGCGAGGAACAATACAAACTGTTGAACCTTGTAAAACAAACCGTAAGCTGTTTGTGCGTGAGCGTTGAATTTTAATATCAAATTCATCACATAAACCATTGCCGACATTAATGCCTGTGCAATAATCGCAGGAAGTCCTATCGTATAAATTTCTTTAATTATTCGAGCATTCGGCTTTGCGTATTTCAAGCCGTGGTCAAATTCTTTATTAAGCTTCAAATCAAAAAACAAGAGCAAAAACATAGACAAAATTTGACCGATTACAGTTGCCCATGCAGCACCTTTTACGCCCATTTTAGGTACAAATCCAACACCGTAAATCATAATCGGGTCAAGAATAATATTTATCACTGCACCGAGAATTTGACCTATTGTTGAATAAAGTGAACGACCCGTTGCCTGCAACAATTTTTCAAACATTGAAAAAAAGACTATGCCAAACGAACAGATACAACATATCCTCAAATAGCTTACACCCATTTCGAGAACCATTGGGTCATTTGTTTGAGATGATATATATGCTTTAATGCCGAAAATTCCGAAAAGCAGGCATACCAAATATATAATCACGGCAAGGAACATACTGTTTCCTGCTACTTTTGACGCTTTTTCTTTATTTGACTGACCCAATGTTCTTGCAAGAAGCGCATTGACTCCGACACCTGTACCGATTGAAAGTGCAACAATAAGCATTTGAATCGGAAAAACAAGCGTAAGTGCATTTAGCGCTTCTTCGCTGCCTTCTTTCATATTGCCTACAAACGCACTGTCAACAATGTTATAAACTGCCTGAAGTGCCATTGACAAAATCATCGGTATACCCATACTCAGCATAAGCTTATTTACAGGCATTTCTCTCATTTTGTTGTTTTCTTTCATTTTTACAACTTCCTCCTTAAAACAAAAAAAGTGCATAGCTTTGGCATAAGTTGGACTTACGCTTACAAGCTACACACTTTAATCTTACATATTAAAAATACAAAACGAGTGACACAAACCGGATTTACGCTTTTTGCCACTCGTTTGATTTAATATTATATTTCTTTTAAAAGAAAAAGTCAAATGATTTTTTAGTATAAAAATAGTTTTGGCAAGAGCAAGCCCTTGCCCTACGAGCGACCTAACTGCACCTTTAAAAATCGGCACGGTTTAGCCACTTTATCGACAGTCTAACAGGGATACCGAAGTATCCCTGCTAAAAGATTATATAAAGCTATATAATTAGTCCATTTCAGCAATTGCAGCCTGAGCAGCAGCAAGTCTTGCGATAGGAACTCTGAATGGTGAGCATGATACATAATCAAGACCGATCTTATGGCAGAATTCAACTGAAGATGGGTCACCACCGTGTTCACCACAGATACCACAGTGAAGTGAAGGACGAGTAGCCTTACCGTTCTTAACTGCCATTTCCATAAGCTGGCCAACACCTGTCTGGTCAAGCTTAGCGAATGGGTCGCTTTCAAAGATCTTAGCATCATAGTAAGCGTTGAGGAACTTACCTGCGTCGTCACGGCTGAAGCCGTAAGTCATCTGAGTAAGGTCGTTAGTACCGAAGCAGAAGAACTCAGCTTCCTTAGCAATTTCACCTGCTGTAAGAGCAGCACGAGGAATTTCAATCATAGTACCAACTTCGTACTTCATATCAACGCCTGCTGCAGCGATTTCAGCGTCAGCAGTTGCAACAACGATGTCCTTAACATACTTAAGTTCCTTAGCGTCGCATGAAAGAGGAATCATAATTTCAGGAGCAACATTCCAATCAGGATGAGCCTTTGAAACATTGATAGCTGCACGGATAACAGCCTTTGTCTGCATCTTAGCGATTTCAGGATATGTAACTGCAAGACGAAGACCACGGTGACCCATCATTGGGTTGAACTCGTGAAGTGAAGCAATGATAGCCTTGATGTCTTCAACGCTCTTGCCCTGAGCATCAGCAAGCTTCTTAATGTCTTCTTCTTCAGTTGGAACAAATTCGTGAAGAGGTGGGTCAAGGAAACGGATAGTTACCGGACAACCTTCAAGAGCTTCGTAAAGCTTCTCAAAGTCACCCTGCTGATAAGGGAGAATCTTCTCAAGAGCAGCTTCTCTTTCTTCAACAGTGTCTGAGCAAATCATTTCTCTGAATGCAGCGATTCTGTCTTCTTCAAAGAACATATGCTCTGTACGGCAAAGACCGATACCTTCTGCACCGAGTTCACGAGCCTTCTTAGCGTCAGCAGGAGTATCAGCGTTTGTACGAACCTTAAGCTTTCTGAACTTGTCAGCCCAGCCCATAATTCTGCCGAACTCACCTGCGATAGTAGCGTCCTTAGTAGGGATGATACCGTCGTAGATGTTACCTGTTGAACCGTCGATTGAGATATAGTCACCTTCATGGTATTCCTTACCATCAAGAGTAAACTTCTTGTTTTCTTCATCCATATTGATGTCGCCGCAACCAGATACGCAGCAAGTACCCATACCACGAGCAACTACGGCAGCGTGAGATGTCATACCACCACGAACTGTGAGGATACCCTGTGAAGCCTTCATACCTGTAATATCTTCAGGTGAAGTTTCAAGACGAACGAGAACAACCTTCTCGCCTCTTTCGTTCCATTCAACTGCATCGTCAGCAGTGAATACAACCTTACCGCAAGCAGCACCAGGAGAAGCGCCGAGACCCTTACCGATTGGTGTAGCAGCCTTAAGAGCAGCAGCATCGAACTGAGGGTGAAGAAGTGTGTCAAGGTTACGAGGGTCGATCATAGCAACAGCTTCAGCTTCTGTCTTATGACCTTCGTCTACGAGGTCGCAAGCAATCTTGAGTGCAGCCTGAGCTGTTCTCTTACCGTTACGGCACTGGAGCATATAGAGCTTTCTGTTTTCAACAGTAAATTCCATATCCTGCATATCATGATAGTGATTTTCAAGAGTTTCACAAACCTTGATAAATTCAGCGTATGCTTCAGGGAATTCCTTTTCCATCTGAGCGATAGGCATTGGAGTACGAACACCGGCAACAACATCTTCGCCCTGTGCGTTGATAAGGAATTCACCCATCAACTTATTTTCACCTGTAGCAGGGTCACGAGTGAATGCAACACCTGTACCTGATTCATTGTTAAGGTTACCGAATACCATAGGCATAACATTAACAGCAGTACCCCATGAATATGGAATATCGTTGTCACGACGGTAAACATTTGCACGAGGGTTATCCCATGAACGGAATACAGCCTCGATAGCAAGCTTGAGCTGTTCAACAGGGTCTGAAGGGAAGTCAGAACCGAGCTGCTTCTTATATTCAGCCTTGAACTGGTTAGCAAGTTCCTTAAGGTCAGCAGCAGTAAGCTCTACATCGTACTGTACGCCCTTTTCTTCCTTCATCTTGTCGATAAGCTGTTCAAAATACTTCTTACCAACTTCCATAACTACATCAGAGAACATCTGGATGAATCTTCTGTATGAGTCATATACGAAACGCTCGAAAGCAGGGTCATCGTTACCTGCAATCATAGTAGCAACAACTTCGTCGTTAAGACCGAGGTTGAGGATAGTATCCATCATACCAGGCATTGATGCTCTTGCACCTGAACGAACAGATACGAGAAGAGGATTCTTTAAATCACCGAACTTCTTGCCGTTGATTTCTTCCATCTTCTTAACGCCTTCCATAACCTGAGCCATGATTTCGTCGTTGATTTTGCGACCGTCTTCATAATACTGAGTACAAGCTTCGGTTGTAACAGTGAAACCCTGAGGTACAGGAAGACCGATTTTAGTCATTTCTGCAAGGTTTGCACCCTTACCACCAAGCAAGTTACGCGTTGTCATGTCGCCTTCTTCAAACATGTAAACCCACTTGTTTGCCATTTGAGTTACCTCCTAAAATTATGTATAGCTTTAAAATTCTTATACTTTTACAATAATTGACGATAAATTTCCTTGCCGAAAATACGACAAACTTACGCCTGTATAGTATAATGC
>JBNMGQ010000120.1:0-5166 GCA_050872345.1 Eubacterium sp.
ACAAATTTTGCGCCGTATTCGCTCATTAAAATTCCCTCCGTAATCTATATTAAATTATTTAAATAAATATTTTATCTATAATAGCACTTTTTAAAAAAGTGTTCAAGAGTTTTTTTGAAATCAACAGTTGCCGTATTCGGGCGAACACAGTACGCCCCTACGAAATTTTTGTCATTTCAGACCATCCATATTAGAAAAACCACTGTAGGGGCGACCAGTGGTCGCCCGACAATCCCTCCACCACGATGGCGTGGTTCCCCTCCCCTTACACAAGGGAGGCTGTTCGGTTTATTTACACTTAACACTCTTAACTTTACTCCAAGCGCCGTATATCTTTTTGCCGTCGGAATTTTTATATGCTCTGACTCTGAAATAATATTTCTTTCCCTTTTTAAGCTTTGATATTTTCTTAGAAGTTGTCTTAGCCGATTTTACGGTAACTTTCTTCGACTTTTTAAACTTACTGTTTGTCGAATATTCGATTTGATAACCCGAGCAACTCACCTTTTTCCAGTAAGCAGTGATTGACTTTTTAGAAGTTTTAAGCTTTGACAAAGTCACCTTTTTAGGCTTAGTCACTTTCTTAGGCGAAGCTGTGGCAGGTACGCTTTGATTAGGTTCACTCGGCTTTGCGTTAATAGTGAAATAAAGCGTTTTACTGCCCGAATAGTAGCCGATACCGTTAACCGTTACGCTTGCAGTGCCGACCTCAATATTATTCGCATAGCTTAAAGTATAGTCAACGCCTTCAACACAACCGAAAACATTAACCTTAGGCATTATTTGACTGCCGGTATATTCAAAGCTTGAAGAGTCAAGGCTCATTGAAAGGTCGGCAATATTCGGCTTTGAAATTGTAAAAGTTCTTTTAGCCGTACCTTCAAAATTGCCGATACCGTTTATCGTTACATAAGCAACACCAAAGTCAATATTGTTTGAATACGACACGGTGTAATCTTCGCCCTCAACCAAATCACCGATTGTGACGCTCGGCTTTTTTACCGTGCCGTCATAAAGGGTCGAAGTATATTCAAGCTTTATGTCAAAATTATTGATATTGCCCTTTGTTATATAAAAATCATTTTGAACGAAGCCTGTATATTTGCCGATACCGTAAGCCATAGCAGTTGCGTTACCGACAGAACCGTTATTGAAATAATAAACCAAAAAGTCATTGCCGGCGCTCAAATCTGAAACGCTCATATCAGGCTTTGCGTATTTAGAGTTGATTTGAACAGGTGAAGTGACAGCAGACGGATAATTGAAAATTGAATTTTTCCTAACAGAGTAACCGGAGTAATTGCCGATACCGTTAATTTTTACATTGCCGAAAGAATCACTCGATACGGTGTAGTCAACATTTTGTGTGAGCACCTTGCCGTTATTATTCTTAACGCTTATACCGTTTGAATTAATTGTAATCGTACAGTTTGAAATCACATTTGACGAAGTTGAAAACGGAGCACTGTCAACTTTTGAAAAATAATTTGAGTTAAGGTAAGAGTAGTTTGTCTGCTCGGCATAATTCGTATGCTCTTCGATATTATCCTGACTTCTTAAAGTGTCGTAGTCAACAAGGAAATAATAGTATGCACCCTGATTTGCTTCGTACATATTATCGTCCCAAGTAGGGTCAACATAATAGCATTTGCCACCGAGGTTTACTGCATTCCAAGCGTGGCAACCCTCGTCAGGGTCGGAAATATCCATAACTGCGTCAATTCCTGCTTCCTTACAAAGGCGATAAAACGCAAGCGCATATCCTTCGCAAACTGTGTCACCGTCGCAAAGTGCACCCCAAGCAGTATAAACGCTGTCCTTATTAAAATCGTCTGAATAAGTGCAGGAGTTGATTACAAAATCGTGAATCCTTTTAACAAGTTCATAGTCGCTTATGTTGTTAATATCAACGCTTGAAAAGAACTTTTTGATGACATTGTTAACTTCAATTTCTTCTTTGGCATTTGAACGGTAAGTAAACAAAAAAGTCGCATAAGGCTTACCGTTTATATACTCGGCTTTTGTTTTAAGATCACCGATATGATACTGGGCATATTGTGCGTCAATGCTTGTTTGCGAATTGTCAATAGCAATTGCGCCGTAAAAAATGTCAAGAAGATAATTTGTGAGCGCTTCACTCGTCATATTAAGGTCAATGGCAATGCTGTACTTACTCTGCCTTTGAACCAAAGCGTCACGCATACCGATTATTTCACTTTGAACTGTTGCATCTCTTGAAGATTTAAGCCTTGGAAATAAATTATTTTTCTTTTGAACGGTGTAAAGTTCTTTTGCGTCGTAAGAAAAAATATAGCCGTCGTTTTCATTTGCAAACGAAGTTGAAGGCAAAATGCAAATTGAAGTGATGATAAGTATAAGTGATAAAAATACAGATAATGCTTTTTTCATTTTGTGCTCCTTTGATTAAGATGATTATTTCTCTCCCTCTGTCACTTTCGTGACAGCTCCTACGGGAGCCGTCCCTTTTGTCACTGCGTGACATTTCCCCACACTGTGGGGAATCACCCTCGCCAGAGGGAGCCAAGACCTTGCTTCCCTCTGACGAGGGAAGTGTCAGCTATGCCGACGATAGGAGGGAAACAAAACCTCATTTACTTGCCCTTACTATTGCCATTGCCGTTTGTTCAACAGGATTTTTACCGCAATTTATTACTGCCTGCGCCCATTTATTATAAAGTGGCAGGCGTTCGTTATACATATCCTCAAGCGTTTCGCCGTTTTTGAGCATAACTCCACGACTGTCAAGGTTATTGATTCTATGTACCATATCGTCATAACTCAAATGAAGATAAATGATTTTGCCGAGTTTTTTCAAATGCTCCATAGCCTTGTCGGAATAGACAACCGAACCACCCGTTGCGATAACTGTGCCCTCAAGTTCAAGCGACAAAATTGCCTTTTCTTCTGCCTTTGCAAAATAGTCGACACCGTCGGTATCGATAATTTCCTGAAGGCTTCTGCCCTCCATATTTTGAATAAGAAGGTCGGTGTCATAAAAATTTTTAAGAAGCATTTTTGCAGCAACGACACCACAGGTTGATTTGCCACTGCCCGGCATACCTATAAGAACAATATTTGAATTCATCTATTTAACTCCTACTTTTTTGCAATAATCACTAAGCACACAGTTGTCGCAATCCGGCTTTCTTGCCGAGCAAGTGTCACGGCCGAAAAGCACAATTCTGTGGCAAAATGCCGAGCCTTCGTCACTCGGCACAATCTTTTTAAGTTCAAACTCAATCTTCTTCGGGTCTTTCACGCTGACAAGACCGAGTCTGTTTGAAATTCTGATCATATGCGTGTCAACGACAATACTCTCCTTGCCGTAGACATCGCCTACAATAAGGTTTGCAGTTTTGCGACCGACACCGGGCAGCTTAATCAAATCGTCGATATTATCCGGCACTCTGCCGTCGAAATCATCCCTAATCATCTTAGCCATACCGATTATCGAGGTCGCTTTATTTTTATAAAATCCACAAGACCTTATGTAATTTTCAATATCTTTTAAATCTGCATTAGCATAGTCATCAAGCGTTTTGTACCTTTCAAAAAGCGCAGGAGTAACAAGATTGACTCTTGCGTCGGTGCACTGAGCGGAAAGCCTTACAGCCACCAAAAGTTCAAACGCATTTGAAGAATTAAGTGAGCATATGCCCTCAGGGTACTGCTCTTTCAAAAGCTCGATAACTTTTAATACTCTCTCTTTTTTCGTCATTTATTATTTTTAACCTTATCCCAATAAGCCTTGAACGCCTGTTCATTCTTATTAGGTCCGTATTCGTAATATTTTCTGTTTTTAATTTTATCGGGCAAATACTGCTGGTAAGTCCAATGGTTTGGATAATCGTGTGGATAAATGTAAAACTGCCCCTTGACTTCTGCGTCGTCACCGTCAAAATGTTTATTTTGAAGTTGCCTTGGAATAGGACCGTAATTGCCCGAGCTTACATCAGCCATTGCCTTATCAATAGCAGCTTCGCCACTATTACTTTTCGGCGAAGTAGCAACAAGAATAACTGCATCGGCAAGTGGTATACGAGCCTCCGGCAAGCCGACTGCCATAGCAATATCGACAGCCGATTTGACTATCGGAATAATTTGCGGATACGCAAGACCTACATCTTCGCAAGCGCATACCATAAGCCTGCGACACGCCGACGGCAAATCACCTGCCTGCAAAAGCCTTGCAAGGTAATGAAGCGCAGCGTCAGGGTCGGAGCCACGCATACTTTTTTGATAAGCCGAAACAATATCGTAATGCTCGTCGCCCTCACGGTCGTACCTTACCGAACTTTTTTGCACAAGTTGTTTGGCAAGGTCAAGAGTTATATGCTTTTTGCCGTCAACACTTTGGGTGGCAAAAAAGCAATTTTCAACGCTGTTGAGCGACTTCCTCACATCACCACCACAGCCTTGCGATATTCTTTTATACACTTCCTCGTCAACATCAAGTTCAATTTTATATTCGTCTGCCAAAATATCAAAGCCACGCTTGATTGCAGGAATCACATCATCGCTTTCAACTGCTTTAAATTCAAACACGGTTGAACGGGAAAGTATGGCAGGATAGACATAGAAGTACGGATTTTCCGTCGTTGACGCAATGAGCGTAATCTTACCGTTTTCGATAAATTCAAGAAGTGACTGCTGTTGCCTTTTGTTAAAATACTGAATTTCGTCAAGGTAAAGGAGTATACCGTTCGGCGCAGAAAAAGTGTCAAGCTCGGCAACAATATCCTTAATATCCTGTGTTGAAGCAGTAGTACCGTTAAGCTTTCTTAGGCTTCGCTTTGTTTTTGAAGCTATGATGGAAGCAACGGTAGTTTTGCCGACGCCACTCGGACCGTAAAATATTAAATTTGGAATGTCGCCCGAATCGATAAGGCTACGCAAAGCCTTACCCGGTGACAATAAATGTTTTTGACCTACGACTTCATCAAGCGTTGTCGGTCTGATTCTGTCGGCAAGTGGTTTGTTGTTCATATTCACTCCGTTAGTTTTATTGAGTTATCTCTCCCTCAGCCATTGCGGGACAGCTCCTACGGGAGCCGTCCCTTTTGTCACTGCGTGACATTTCCCCACACTGTGGGGAATCACCCTCGTAAGAGGGAGCCAAGCCTTGCTTCCCTCTGACGAGGGTGA
>JBNMGQ010000121.1:0-5121 GCA_050872345.1 Eubacterium sp.
AGTCTCGTGTCTCTTGTGCTACGCACAATTCACTCGTCACGAGTGATACGGAGTTTGTGACGACGCAAACTATAATTTATATTACAAAAAAGTTACAATTGCGTAACACTGAAAATACAAACACAACATAGTGTATTTACAACATTAACTATACTATATTTAGTAGTGTGAACAGGTGTGTCAAAAATCACTCTACAAACAAGGAACATTTACCAAAATACTTGGCAAATATTTATAATTGTTGTAAAATATATACAAGTTGACTTTGGGAAATAAAAAAGTATTTTGAGGTAAGGATTACTCCTAAGATGAAAGACAGGTTGTTTTTGCAATCTGTCTTTTATTTTTATCAATATATTCTTGAAAAAAATATGTACAATATTGTATAATGATACTTGGTGATTATATGAAACAGTTTTTAGAAGTGGGTAAGCTTAATAATACTCACGGCATCAAGGGCGAACTTAAAATGCAACTTTGGTGCGACGATATAAATTATTTGAAACAATTTAAAAAACTTTATTTTGACGATAAAGGCGAAAAAAGTGTAGAGGTTGTGTCTGTCAGACCTCAAAAAAATCTTGCAATTATTAAGCTTAAAGGTATTGATTCTATCGAACAGGCTGAAATGATTAAGGGTAAGGTTCTTTATTGCGACAGAGATGACGCAAAAATTGACGAGGACGCCAACTATATTGCCGACCTTATCGGTTGCTATGTTGTCGATATTGATACAGAGGAAGAGTACGGCAAGGTCGTTGATGTGCTCAATTACGGCTCTTGTGATATTTATGATACCGAATCTTGGGGCAAGCATACTCTTATTCCTGCCACTCCTGATATTGTTAAAGAGATTAATACAGAATATCAGGTAATTAAAATTAAAGCGATGAAAGGTTTATTTGATGAGAATTGATATAATGACACTTTTTCCGGATATGTGTAACGCAGTGCTCAGTGAATCGATAATAGGCAGAGCAAGGCAGTCGGGAAAGGTTGAAATTAATTGCGTTGATATAAGAGATTATACTCTGGACAAACACAGACGAGTTGACGATAAACCGTACGGTGGCGGTATGGGTATGATTATGGCGCCACAGCCGATTTTTGACTGCTACAAGGCAATTTGCAATGATATTGGCACTAAGCCACATTTGGTTTATCTTACGCCTCAGGGCAAAACTTTGACTCAGCAAAGAGTTAAGGAACTTTCAAAACTTGATAATATTGTTATGCTTTGTGGCCATTATGAGGGCATTGACGAACGAGTTATTGAGGAACTTGAGCCGGAGGAAATATCTGTCGGCGACTATGTTTTGACAGGTGGCGAACTTCCTGCACTCATTCTTGCCGATTCTGTTTCAAGAATGCTTCCGGGTGTTTTGAGCGACGATGAATGCTTTGAAGAGGAAAGTCATTTTAATTCACTTCTTGAGTATCCGCAGTATACTCATCCGTCAAGCTGGAACGGTAGACAAGTGCCTGAAATTCTTCTTTCCGGTCACCACGCAAAGGTTGACGAGTGGAGAAGGCAAAAGTCGCTTGAGCGTACTTTTTATCGCAGACCCGATATGCTCGAAAAGGCTGAGCTTGATAAAAAAGACAGGGCTTTTTTGTCGAATTTGAAAAAAGAATAAAAAATTATGTGAAAAATGCACAAATACAGCTTGGTTATTTTATTTGAAATTAACAAGTCAAACGAAGTTGTAAATTAGTTGTTGACCGAATCCATTTTGGTGGTATAATATGTAATAAAGGAATAAAAACAGTTATTTAAAGACAATATATTGTTCTATTTAGAGAGGTTTTAGTTATGTTCGTTAAAGATGTTAAGGTAGAAAATCAAGTTGGTCTTCACGCTCGTCCTGCTACTTTCTTTATTCAAAAGGCTAACGAGTTCAAGTCATCAATTTGGGTTGAAAAGGAAGAAAGAAGAGTTAACGCTAAGAGCCTTTTAGGTGTTCTTTCACTCGGTATTATGGGTGGTACTGATATTCGTATCATTGCTGACGGTTCGGACGAAGAAGCTGCTGTTGAGGGTCTTGTTTCTCTCGTTAAGTCAGGCTTTACCGAATAATTTAATATGCTTCAAAATAAAACGACATTGCTTTTGCAGTGTCGTTTTTTAATCTTATTAAACTAAATTTATTAAGTTATTGCAACAACTTTTATATTGTGTTATAATACGCAAACAAAGAATTTTTTATATTTTTGGGAGTATGCCAATGTTTAACAGTCTTCACGAGGAATGCGGTGTATTCGGCATTTTTGAAAACAAAACAACCTATGTAGCACATTCGGCTTATCTTGCTCTTTATGCTCTTCAACACAGAGGTCAGGAAAGTTGCGGTATCGCAGTTAATGACGACGGTGTTTTTAGGCATCATAGGGGCGACGGTCTTGTTCCCGATGTATTTACAAGCGCTGAGCTTGACAGACTCGGAACAGGTAATATGGCTATCGGTCATGTAAGGTATTCAACTACCGGTGGTAAGAATGTAAACAACATTCAGCCACTTGTTATTCGCCATATTAAGGGTAACCTTGCTGTTGCTCATAACGGTAACCTTGTTAATGCACCTGATTTGAGAAAGAAGTTTGAACTTCAGGGTGGCATTTTCCACGGTACATCAGATACCGAGTCCATTGCTTATTCTATCGTTTCTGCCCGTTTGACAAGTAAGAGCACCGAGGAAGCAATCGAAAAGATTATGCCTACATTAAAGGGCGCATATTCCTGTGTTGTTATGACTGCAACTAAGCTTATTGCTTTTCGTGACCCTAACGGCTTCAGACCTCTTTGCCTCGGCAAAACAGAAGGTGGCGCTTGGATTGTTTCGTCAGAAAGCTGTGCGCTCGATACTTTGGGCGCTGAATTTGTCCGTGATATAAGACCCGGCGAAATCGTTGTAATAAGCCAAGATGGTGTTAAATCGATTGACACTCATTGCACAAAGAAAGGTTCGATTTGTGTATTTGAATATATTTATTTTGCCCGTCCTGATTCTGTAATCGAAGGTTCTTCCGTTCAGCACGCAAGAATGAGAGCAGGTAAGTTCCTTGCGCAGGAGCATCCTGTTGACGCAGATATTGTTATCGGTGTACCTGATTCAGGTCTTGACGCAGCACTCGGCTATGCTAATGAAAGTGGTATTCCTTACGGTATCGGCTTTATTAAAAACAGATATATCGGCAGAAGCTTTATTCAACCTACTCAGGGTCAGCGCCGTGACGCAGTAAGAATTAAGCTTAATGTCGTTAAGGAAAATATTAAGGGTAAAAGAGTTATTATGATTGATGACTCTATCGTTCGTGGTACTACCTGCGCAAGAATCGTAGGTCTTTTGCGTGAAGCAGGTGCTAAGGAAGTACATATGAGAATATCATCACCACCGTTTAAATATCCTTGCTTCTTCGGTACTGATGTTGACAGTCAGGAAAATCTTATTGCCTGCCAATTTGATACTGTTGAAGAAATCGCTAAGGAAATCGGCGTTGATTCACTCGGCTATCTTTCTGTTGAAGCAACCCATAAGCTTGCAGAAAATACAGATTTTGATTATTGTGACGGTTGCTTTACCGGCAAGTATCCTATTGAAGTTCCTAAGGAACAGCCTAAGGATAAATTTGAAGAAAAGTTAAATAATTTTTCACCTTATTATCAGGTGCTTGACTGATTTTAGAGAGGTTAATTATGACTGACAGTATAAATAAAATTCTGTCAAAGCTTGTAACATCTATTGAAGGAGTCAAAGACGAAAAAGAAATGCTGCTAAGAATCATTATAGGCTTAGCAGTCTTTTTGTTACTTGCTGTGTTCAGAAAACAAATTTCAAAAGCTTTGGTTTGGCTTTGTACAAAAACCTTGGCAAGGAAAAGCGAACTTGCGCAAAGGGCACTTATCGACGCTCTTTCAACACCGTTGTCGTTTTTTATCCTTGTTTTAGGTATTTACCTCGGCACGGAAATCATTGCTCCGAGTGGTGAAATTCGCAATCCTGTTTTGCTTGTGTTTAAGCTCGGCGTTATCTTTTCTATTTCTTGGTTTTTGATTAATTTTATCAACAGCGACTTTTCGTTCGTGCTTAAAGACGACGATTCAAAAACTAAAAAGACGGCAGTTAATTTTATTTCAAATTTAATCAAGATATTTGTCGTTATCGTTTCGGCACTTCTTATGCTTGAACAGTTCGGTATTTCTGCCACAAGAGTTTTTGCAGCTCTCGGTATCGGTGGTGTTGCCGTAGCTTTTGCTTGTAAGGATGCTGTTGAAAACCTTCTTTCCGGTTTCATTATTATTTATGACAAACCGTTTGAAGTTGAAGATTTTATCAAGATTGATAACGAAGTCGGTCAGGTTGAGGAAATTAAAATCCGTACCACAAGGCTTAGAATGACTGACGGAAGCCAAAAGATTTATCCTAATACAACTGTTGCAAATTCTGCTATAATCAACCTTTCCCGTATGGAAAGACGACTTGTTAATGAAACCTTGGGTATTGAATATAAGCATACTTCTAAGGAAATCAACGCTTTTTGTGATAAGCTTCGTGAACTTATCAACTCTTTTGATGAGGTCGATAAATCGGATGTTCGTGTTAATTTTTCAAATTACTCCGATTCGTCGCTTGATATTGAAGTTTTCTTTTATACAAATATTGCATCGCTTACCGATTTTCTGACTTTCAAAAGCAATTTTAACTCTAAAGTTAAATCTCTTGCAGAAGAAATGTCAATCGATTTTGCATTTACTTCACGCTCACTTTATTTTGCAAATGAACTTGAAGTGAAAAATACTAAATAAATATTGATTTTTTTGCTTTGATAGGTTATAATATCAAAGCATTATGCAGATGTGTCCGAGCTGGCCGAAGGAGCACGATTGGAAATCGTGTAAGTCTTTAACGAGGCTTCAAGAGTTCGAATCTCTTCATCTGCGCCAAAAATAAAAGCCACCTTTTGGTGACTTTTATTTTTTTGTTGGTCTTTAGCAAAGAAATAAACCCCCAGTTTAACTGGGGGAATAAAAACGCTTTAGTAAAAATAAATATGCCGAGCTTGATGCAAGGCAAATTGAAGAAAAGAAAACCTCCTAGTATAATGTGAATGATATCGCATTAC
>JBNMGQ010000122.1:0-5040 GCA_050872345.1 Eubacterium sp.
ATTAGAAAAATCACCGTAGGGGCGAACTGTGTTCGCCCGATAATCCCTCCGATTGCTTTCGCAACCACCTCCCTTTACAAGGGAGGCTAAACTATAATTTACTAATTAATACACCACTGTTGTGAGCTTGTTTGGAGGTCTACCATATGTTTAAATATGCCGTCTTTTTCCATAAGCTCGTTCGGTGTGCCTGCTTCGTTAATCTTGCCGTCTTTGAGCACAAGGATTTTATCTGCCGACGATACTGTTCTCATTCTGTGCGCAATAACAAGAACTGTTTTGTCCTTAATAAGCTTTGAAAGTGCAGTTTTAATAAGCGTTTCGTTTTCAACATCAAGCGAAGCAGTGGCTTCGTCAAGGAGAATAATAGGTGCATTTTTAAGAAAAGCACGGGCAATAGAAATTCTCTGCCTTTCACCACCGGAAAGATTGCAACCGTTTTCGCCGATTTCGGTGTTGTAGCCGTTAGGAAGTTTGTTTGCAAATTCGTCGCAGTTGGCAAGCTTTGCTGCCTGCAAAACTTCTTCGTCGCTTGCATCTTTTTTACCGAGTCGGATATTTTCCATAATTGAAGTGTTGAAAAGCGTTACATCTTGGAAAACAACCGAGTAAAGACTCAAAAGTGTTTCAGGGTCGATTTTTGAAATATCCATACCACCTACGGTGATTTGACCCTTATTAATGTCCCAAAATCTTGAAGCAAGCCTTGATACCGTTGTTTTGCCACCACCCGACGAACCTACGAGCGCAGTTATTTCGTTTTGCTTCGCAGTAAACGAAATGTCATCAATAACCTTAACACCGTTGTTGTATGAAAAGCTTACATTTTTAAATTCAATGTCGTAGCCGTTGTTTGAAAGAGTGTTTGTACCCGTTTGTGTTTCGTGGTCGAGTATTTCATTCATTCGGTTAACATTTGTTTTGGTGCTGATAATAGCTGCAAGGTTTTGAAGCGATGCTTCCATAGGGTCATAAAGCCTTGAAACTAAAAGTAAAAATACAAAGAATGTGAGTACATCAAGCTGACCTTTGATAAGAAGAGCCGAGCCGACTAAAGCTGTCGTAGCAATGCCGAGCTTTAAAATCATTTGTGCGCCTGCAACAAATACTGCCGTGCCAAATTCACTTTTGAGTGCTCTTTTTTCTACATTGTCTATGTCTGCATCAACGGTCTTTATATATCTTTCCTCGGCATTGTTTGATTTTAAATCCGAAAGAGTGTCAATACATTCCTGAATTGAATTTGCACTTTTAATTCTGGCGTCCATTGACTTTTGAGTAAGTTTTTGCTGAATTTTAGACGAAAAGCCTACAATCGCAAACGAAATAGGAAGTACCCAAAGTGAAGATAAAGCCATTTTGAAATTGAAGAAAAATAAACTGATTGCGATAATCACCGTTGAGATGAGTGAGCCTGCAAACGGTGGAATGAAATGAGAGAAAGCAGTTTCAAGATATGTGCAGTCGCCCATAATTGTGCTTGTTAAGTCTGCCAAATCCTTTTTTGAAAAGTATGAAAGCGGTATTTTTCTGAGTTTTTCGGCAAGGCTTATTCTCCTTGTTCCTGTTTCAACATAAGTTGCAAGGAATGTTGAATTGTACTGAAAATATGTAACTGCAAAAATTATAAGCAAACAAACGAGTGATGCAATAACATAAAATAAATTTTTGCCTTTTAATGAATTACCCAGCAAATCCTTAACAAAAAGATAAAGAAGGCTGACAGGAATCATAAAAGCAATGTCCTGAAGCGTGCAGGCAATTACACCTTTAATTAAATCTTTTGCACCCTGCCTTGAGAGTGCATATTTGTGCATAAGCTTTTGAATCATTACGCTTCCTCCTTTTTAACTTTCCATTTTATTGAAGTCATATAGTTGTCAAGCATTGTTTTAAATGTGCCGTTTTGAGCATACAAATCTTTTGCCGTGCCTTGCTCTTTGATTTTGCCGTTTTCAAGTACATAAATGCAGTCGCAGTTTTTAACTGTTGAAAGTCTGTGAGCTATCATAATAACCGTTTTACCTTTTGAAAGTTCAGCTAAAGCGTTTTGAACCTTAACTTCATTGTCAGGGTCGGCAAAGGCAGTTGCTTCGTCAAGTATAACAATAGGTGAATTTTTAAGAATAACTCGTGCTATCGCTATTCTTTGCGCTTCACCACCTGAAAGGTAAACGCCGTTTGTACCGATTACGGTGTCAAGACCTGTATCAAATTTGTCAATAATGTCAAGGCATTGTGCTTTTCTTACTGCGTCCATAACCTCTTCTTTGCTAGCATTCGGCTTTGCAAGGCAAATGTTGTCGTATATAGTGGCGTTGATTAGCTTACTGTTTTGCGACACAAAAGAAACAAAGTTAGTCAAATCTTCTTTTTTGATTTCTTTAACATTCTTTCCACCTATGATAACTTCGCCATCGTCTGCGTCAAAAAATCTTGTGATAAGATTTGCAATTGTTGTTTTACCCGAGCCGGATTCACCGACAAATGCAACGCTTTGACCCGATTCGATTTTTAAGCTGATATTGTCAATTGCTTTTATGTCTTTTTCGTAGCTGTAGCTGATATTTTTAAGTTCAATTGATGAATCCTTCGGTGTGCTTTCGTCAATCGATTTGAGTGGTTCGATTTCAAATATAGAGTCGATTCGCTTGAAAGCGTCGGCAACTATCATTTTGTTTTCGCTTTGGAACATAACCTTTGTCATAGTTACGGTGAGAACAGGTGTGATGATAATGTAAAATAGAATGTTAAGTATCAAATCGTTTGTTACACTGCCTTTGGCGAAAATAAGCCCACCGAAAATGATGAATGCGAAAATACCGTTTATAAGCATTGTAAACAAAGCCATAGGTATTCTTAAACTTTTGGTGTAATCAATTGCCCAGGTGCTGTATGAATCAATGGATTTTTTAAACTTTCTGAAGCTGAACACACTTTGACCGAATGCTTTAACTACCGGTATTCCTCTTATGTATTCAACTGCTTCGTTTGACATATCGTCAAGTGCATTTTGATACTCTTCCATCTTTTTTTGAAGAGTTTTGCCTGTCATAAATGCCATCATAATTACGAAAGATATAACTACCGGAATAAGTGATATAAGACCGAATTTCCAGTCAAAAGCAAAAAGGAAAATGAGAAGTCCTATCGGTGTAATGTACGAGCCGACCATATCCGGCAATTGGTGGGCAAGGTAGGTTTCTGTTGATGCAGAACAGTCGTTGACTGTTTTCCTAAGCTTGCCACTTCCGAATTTTTCAACTTCACCGAGTGGAAGCTTGATTATATGGTGCATCATATCTTTTCTCAAATTTGCCTGAACCCGAAATGCACTTGCGTGCGAGCACATAAGCGCACAAATATAGATGAACATTGACAAAACGGAAAATACTACTGCCATAATGCCGTTTTTTACTATTCCTGTTGCGTTTGAAAAATCAGGCATAACTTCAAGCACTTCTTTTATTATTTTCCAAATATAATAAAAGGGGAGAAGTGCCAGCGCACTGCTTATTGCGCTTAAAATCAATGAGGCATATGTAAAGTATTTGTATCCTTTCGCATACCCAATAAGCCTTGATAAATCGGATTGTTTTTTCTTTTTCAATTAAATTCCTCCTGTATATTAAAATTTATCGGTTAGTCATTCCTAACCGTGATATAAAAAATAAAAGACTTGAAGTCTAAATTATAGTTTAGCCTCCCTTGTAAAGGGAGGTGGTTGCGAAAGCAATCGGAGGGATTATCGGGCGAACACAGTTCGCCCCTACGGTAATTTTTCTAATATAGATAGTCTAAAATGATAAGACTATCGTAGGGGCGACCTGTGGTCGCCTGCCAATCCCTCAGTCGGTAAACCGACAGCTCCCTTTGCAAGGGAGCCTTAACTTACTATGCTAAACTATAATTTATATTCCCAATATCTTCGACCAACCGGCTATATAAAAATCTTGAAGTTCTGACACATATTTGCGTGCGTTTTCTTTTTTCATATCGTGCTGGATAAGTTCAAAAATTCCCGAAAACATACCACTTACTATCATATGGCAAACTTCTTTTTCCATATTCGGCACATTTTTACCTTGACTGCGAAGCACATCGATAAAAGCAAGTGTTTGCTCAACTTCAATTTCAACCATATGGTGAATGAAGTTTTCATAGCTTGTGCCTTCACTTTTGCAAATAAGAAGTTTAAACTCGTCAAAGTGGTTGTAAATGTAGTCAATAATCGAGTTCAGGCTTGAACGGCCTTCAACGCCCATATGCTTCGCCTGCACTTCGCTTGGAAGCTTAACAAATTCCTCTTGGGCAGACATAAATATATTCATAATGGCTTTTGCGTGTTCTTCAACCAAAGAAGCAAACAGCGCCTCTTTTCCCGAAAAGTAACCGTAAAAAGCGCCTGTTGTAACACCTGCCGTTTTAACAATGTTTCTCAGAGAAGCAGATTTAAACCCTTTTTCTAAAAATTCCGATTTACCTGCTTCAAGTATTTTTTGTAAAGTTTTTGATTCTTCTGCCTGCATTTTTATACCTCAGTTATCCGTATAACAGTGTTACATCGTGATCAGTATAACACTGTTATATTTTGTTGTCAATATGTTTTTCAAAACAAAAGAGCACTGCGTTTTGCAATGCTCTTAAATACAATATTATAATTCTTCAATAATCTTTTCGGTAACTCTTTTTGCAGCGTTGCCGTCGTCAAGATAATTGAATTTAGCGTTAAACGCTTCGTACTTTTTGTCGTACGAATGGTCGCTCGGCGCTTTTTTGATAGCTTTAATAAGTTCCTCTTCCGTTTTCACAATAGGACCCGGAAGCTCGTCAAGGTCAATATAAAAGCCACGAATCTCGTTGCCGTATGCTTCAAGGTCGTACATATAAAATATCTCAGGCCTTTTTAAATTGCCGTAGTCGAAAAAAACGGATGAATAGTCGGTTACGAGCAAATCGGAAATGACATAAAGGTGGTTAATGTCATTAACCTTTGAAACATTGTAAACAAAGCCTTTGTACTTTTCAAAGTCAAAAGAG
>JBNMGQ010000123.1:0-5009 GCA_050872345.1 Eubacterium sp.
GATAAATCACCTTCAAATCTTGAAGTTGCTTTAAACTCTATTTTTCTACCATCTCTTGGATCAGTGGCATCTCCTACTTCATCGCCTCTATTCCATTCAAAACCTAAACAATAACATCCCATAGGTTCGCTAATTGCATCTGGCATATTTATGCCTCTTCTGCTATTGCTCTTAATATAGGTGTTAAGGTCTTTCCATTTAAAATAGGCATTACAAGTTTCATCAATTCTTGCATCATCAATTTGAATGCGACCGAAAGTATTATAAACAGGCATATAATCACCTTTGGAGAGTTTCCAACTATATTCTATCACACATTTAATTCATGCACAATTATAAATTTAAGAAAGATGTTTAATGGTACAATAATAAGTACCTATTAGTATATGAAAATCTTTTGTTTTCACGGAGTGGGGTATATTTTCACGCAGTGCATTTAATTTTCACGGAGTGCAATAATTAGGCAATTTTGAAATGAAAACGATTACAAAAACAGCGTTTGCTGATAAGATAAAAACATCAACAAACGCTGAAAAGGCTTTATTTATAAGATTTTGGGTAAAAAAATAGTACGCTGAAATTTGTATTATTTTCAGCGTACTATGGTGGTTGCGGGAGTAAGACTCGAACTTACGACCTTCGGGTTATGAGCCCGACGAGCTACCAACTGCTCCACCCCGCGATATTCAGTTGCACAAGGTTTATATCTCTCGTGTGCTATATATTATAGCAGAATATACTGAAATGTCAATACCTAAATTGTATTATTTTAATATTTTTTTTATTTATTACGATTTTGCGCCAAGAAAGGGGAGATTTCGCCGAGATTATTAAGCTTTGCAAGAAGCTTTTTATCAGTATCGTCGTCACCCTGCCAAAGGTCCGGAATCATAATTACATTCATTTTAGCACCGTATGCCGACAAAATACCGTTTTTTGAGTCCTCAACTGCCACGCAGTTTTCTGCCTTTTCGCCGAGCTCTTCGCAGGCTTTGAGGTAAATATCGGGCGCAGGCTTGGAATTTTTAATCATATCGCCACAAATGACCTTGTCAAAATAATGGGTGATATTTTTCTCGTTAAGGTGATGAAAAACACTGTCTGAGCTTGTTGAGGACGCTACGGCAAGCTTGTAACCGTCTGCTTTGAGAGCATCGAGTGCTTCGTGAAGAAACGGCTTTTCCGGTACGCCGAAGTCGTTGAAATATTTGTACGAGCACTCACGACCTCTTCTTTTAAATTCTCGTGCGTCGAAGCCTTCGCCAAATTCATTTTGAAGGATTTTGATGGCAGCTTCGGCAGTCATTCCGAGAGTTTTATAAACCATATATCCTGCTTTGCCCACACCCATTTGTTCGCCGACAGTGTCCCAACTCATTTGGCAAACCTTCTCGGTGTCAAACATAATTCCGTCCATATCAAAAACTACTGCTTTAATCATTTTACTTAAAACTCTTTCTTAAAAAATCACATCTTCTGCCGATACTTTCAATTACAATTTCGCTTTTTGAAGCCATATCAAAGCCGTGCATAGTGCCTTTTGTGTTGAAAAGTTCAACGCTGTTTTTAGCGTCAATAAGCCTTTTTGCGTATTCCTTGCCCTCGTCACTAAGGCAGTCAAACTCGGCAGTTTCAATATATGTTTTCGGCATATTGCTTAAATCTTCGGCAAGTGACGGACTTGCGTACTCGTCAATTTTGTCGTTGCCGTTTAAGTAAAGTTGCCACATTTTCCTGTTAAGCTTTGCGTTCCAAACAGGAGTGTCGGTGTATTTTTTGATACTTTCCGTTTTCATTTCGCAATCAAGAACAGGGTAGACGAGCATTTGAGCGCAAAGGTCAATGCCGTGATTTTTGGCATAAAGAGTAGTTGCAGCTGCAAGGCAACCACCTGCGCTGTCACCGGCTATTGCAATTTTGCTTTTGTCAATGTTAAGACTCTTGGCATTATCAATCGTCCATTTTAAACTGCTCGTGCAGTCATTAAACGGAGTAGGGTAGCTGTGCTTCGGTGTAAGCCTGTAGTCCGGCATAATCACCTTGCAGCGTGCATAGCGACTGTAAGCCTTTGCAAGAGTGTAATGGTACGGCGCAGCTTTGTAAATAAATCCACCACCGTGAAGATAAAGAAGTGCCGGAAGTGTCCTGTTTTCATTTCTCGGTTCAAAAACAAGGGTGCTTATTTCTCCGTTTTCTACTTTAATTTTATGCTTTTTTACGCTTATGTATTTGTCGGCGCAGTGCTCGTTTACAAGTGTACCCAAAACCATTTCTGCCACAGGTGCTACGGCAGGAATTACAGGGAAAGTGAGCAGGCTTACTAAATTGAAATCTTTGCTGATTTGATACTTTTTCATTTCTTACCTTTTACTGCAATTTTGACTGCAATTTGAACAGTCGCCCGAGCAGTGATTTTTATTTTTTACTGAATATATTATAGCAAAAACAGATAAAATTACAATTATTATCAGCAAAATTATACTTTGAATATTCATTACATTATACCTATAAGTGCGAAAATGCCGTGAACTATGAACGCCATAACCCACGCAACAACACATTGAAATACTACAACGCCACAAGCCCATTTGCGACCGAGCTCTCTTTTAACCGAAGCGATTGCAGCAACGCAAGGAGTGTAAAGCAGGCAAAATACAAGAAGCGAAATTGCGCTGAGTTTTGTCAAAATACTTGTGATTGCCACATTCGTACCGAGAAGTACCGAAAGGGTAGACACAACGCTTTCCTTTGCCATAAAGCCTGTGATAAGCGCAGTTGAAATTCTCCAGTCGCCAAAGCCTAAAGGCTTAAATATCGGCGCAATAACACCTGCAATGCCTGCAAGGATACTGTCTTGTGAATTTGTTACAATGTTGAACTTGGTGTCGAATGTCTGCAAGAACCAAATTACGATTGTTGCAACGAAAATGACTGTAAATGCTCTTTGTAAAAAGTCCTTTGCTTTTTCCCAAAGAAGCTGGCAAACGCTTTTTGCACTCGGCATTCTGTAGTTAGGAAGCTCCATAACAAACGGAACCGGCTCGCCTTTGAATATTGTCATTTTCATAATCATCGCCACAAATATGCCGGTTACTATTCCGAGTGCATAAAGTAAAATCATCACGAGCGCACTGTATTTAGGGAAGAACGCAGTGGCAAAAAAGCCGTAAATAGGAAGCTTTGCCGAGCAACTCATAAACGGAGTCAAAAGGATAGTCATCTTCCTGTCACGCTCGGACGATAAAGTTCTGCTTGCCATAACGCCCGGTACCGTACAGCCGAAGCCGATAAGCATAGGCACGATACTTCTGCCGGAAAGACCGACTTTTCTAAGCAGTTTATCCATAACAAACGCAACTCTTGCCATATATCCACTGTCCTCCAAAAGCGAAAGAAACAGGAAAAGCGTAACGATGATAGGCAGGAAATTCAGCACACTGCCGATACCGTTAAATATACCGTCGATAATCAGAGAATGGATAACCTCGTTAATGTTCGCTTTGGTAAGAAGTGAGTCAACTAAATCGGTCAGTTGCCCTATACCGAGGTCAAGCAAATCCGACAGTCCTTTACCTATTACGCTGAATGTGAGCCAAAATACAAGACCCATAATCACGATAAAAGACGGAATGGCAGTGTACTTACCGGTAAGGATTTTGTCGATTTTAACGCTTCTTGCGTGCTCCTTGCTTTCTCTCGGCTTAATAACCGTTTGCTCGCAGATTTTTGATATGAAATGAAAGCGCATATCTGCTATAGCAGCCGAACGGTCAAGACCTCTTTCCTGCTCCATTTGAACTATGATGTGCTCAATCATTTCTTTTTCGTTTTGGCTGAGTTTTAATTTATCTTCAACAAGGCTGTCGCCTTCAATAAGTTTCGCAGCAGCAAAACGAATCGGTATACCCGAAGCTTGCGCGTGGTCCTCGATAAGGTGCATAATAGCGTGAATACATCTGTGCACGGCAGTTTCCTTGCTGTTGCCCTCTTTGTCGCAAAAGTCGACTCTGCCCGGGCATTCTCTGTACTTTGCAATGTGCAGTGCGTGGCTTGTAAGCTCCTCAATACCTTCGTTTTTGGCAGCAGAAATAGGGATAACAGGAACGCCTAAAAGCTGTTCCATTTCGTTTACAAGTATGCTTCCACCGTTTTTTCTGACTTCGTCCATCATATTGAGCGCAATTACCATAGGAATGTCAAGCTCCATAAGTTGCATTGTAAGGTAAAGGTTTCGCTCGATATTTGAAGCATCAACAATGTTGATTATGCCTTTCGGCTTTTCGTCAAGCAAAAACTGACGGGTAACAATTTCCTCACTGCTGTACGGCGACATTGAATAAATGCCCGGAAGATCGGTGATGAGTGTGTTTGCATCGCCTTTGATAGCGCCGTCTTTTCTGTCAACGGTTACACCAGGGAAGTTGCCGACATGCTGGTTGGAGCCGGTAAGACGGTTGAAAAGGGTAGTCTTGCCACAGTTTTGGTTGCCGGCAAGCGCAAAGGTGAGCAGTGTGCCGTCGGGAAGTGGATTTTCGTCAGCCTTGGTGTGAAACTTACCACCTTCGCCGAGACCCGGATGCGATATATCTTTTTTTCTTCTACCGTCGTCTTTGATGTTTTTTATTTCAAAAGGTGAGTCAATCTCAATTTTTTCTGCGTCGGCAAGCCTGAGCGTTAACTCGTAGCCGTGAATTTTAATCTCAACAGGGTCACCCATAGGCGCATATTTCATCATCGTGATTTGCGCACCCGGAATAAGTCCCATATCAAGAAAGTGTTGCCTGAGTGCACCTTCTCCACCGACTTTCGTTATGTTTGCCGATTTGCCTATTTCCAAATCTTTTATGTTCATTGTCTGCTCCTTGAATATCTCTTTGCTTAATAATATAAAATAATAATTCTAAATATAACTTACTATAGTTAGTTTAACAAACTAACTCCGTTTGTCAATAGGTAATCGGTAGAAAGTTGTATATAAATTTAAAAGGTTGACGGCTGACGCCACATTA
>JBNMGQ010000124.1:0-4853 GCA_050872345.1 Eubacterium sp.
CTCTCCTATCGTCAGCATAGCTGACACTTCCCTCGTCAGAGGGAAGCAAGGACTTGGCTCCCTCTGACGAGGGAGCTGTCACGAAAGTGACTGAGGGAGAGAAAAAATACAATGTGGCGAAGCCGTCAACCGATTATAAACTTATAATTTATACAAATATTATTTAAGGGGATATAATTATGAAAGAATGGTACAAGGAATTAGTTGTATATCAAATTTGGCCACGCTCGTTTTGTGACGGTAACGGCGACGGTATCGGTGACCTTGAGGGTGTACTCTCAAAGCTTGATTACTTGCAGGATTTAGGGATAAACTGCATCTGGTTTTCACCTCTTTATCCGTCACCTAATGCTGATTTCGGCTACGACATTGCCGATTACCGTGACATACATAAGGAATACGGCAACCTTGATTTATTCAAGCAGGTGCTTGACGGTGCGCACAAGCGTGGTATGAAGGTTATTATGGACCTTGTTGTAAATCATACTTCGGATGAGCACGAATGGTTTATCAAATCTAAGGACCCGTCATCGCCTTACCACGACTATTATTTTTGGCGCAAGGGCAGACTTGGTGGCAAGCTTCCACCTAACAATTGGCTTTCCTGTTTTGAGGGCAAGGCTTGGGAAAAAGACGAAAAAAGTGGAGAATACTACCTTCATGTTTTTGCCAAAAAGCAACCTGACCTTAACCACGATAACCCAAAGGTAAGGCAGGAAGTTAAGGATATTATGAAATTCTGGCTCGATATGGGTGTCGATGGCTTCAGAGAAGATGTAATTACATTTATCTCTAAGCGCAAAGGCTTGCCTGACGGTATACCTCTTCCTATCGGCTGTGGTATTGAGCATTATATGGACGGTCCGAATATCCACAAATACCTGAGCGAATACAGAGAAGTTACAAACAAATACGACTGCTTTACCGTCGGCGAAGCGCCTATGATGACTCCTGACAATGCACTTAAATATGTTGACGAAAAGAAAAAAGAACTTGATATGATGTTCCATTTTCAGCATATTGAGGCAGACGCTTTTCTTATCGATTTTCTTCAAACTAAGTTTAGACTTAAGGAAATGAAAAGGGCGTTTACCACTTGGCAAAATAAATTAAACGGCAGAGCGTGGAATACTCTTTATATCGAAAATCACGACCACCCAAGGATTATCAGCCGTTACGGCAGTGAAAAGTACAGAGTTGAATCGGGAAAAATGCTTGCTAATATGTATATGCTCCAGCAGGGTACGCCGTTTGTTTATCAGGGTCAGGAAATCGGTATGCTCAACACTCGCCTTGATTCAATCGACGATTATGTTGACTGCTTTGTTAAAAACAATTATGAGGTCGCAATTAACAAACTTCATATGAACAAGAAAAAAGCATTTGAATTTGCAGTAAAGTCAACCCGTGACAATTCTCGTACTCCTGTTCAGTGGGACGACAGCGAAAACGCAGGTTTTACAACAGGCACGCCGTGGTTTCCTGTTAACAAAAATTACAAGCAAATCAATGCAAAAGCCGAAATGGCAGACCCTAACTCGATTTATAATCATTACAAAAAACTTATTAAGTTTAAAAAAGAAAATGATGTTGCAAAATGGGGCGACTATAAGGAGTATTACAAAAATTCCGACAAGCTTTATGTTTATTCTCGCTCATATAACGGCAAGAAAATGCTTGTAATCAATTCGTTTTCAGATGAGCGTGTGCCGTTTGAAGCACCGAAAGGCTTTGACCTTGACAATGCGACACCGATTTTGTGCAATTATGAAAATAACTTTGTTCAGAAAGACGGCTTCAAGCTTCGCCCTTATGAAACAAGAGTTTATCTTTTTGATTAAATCTTAAGAAAATTGTAAGATATGCTTTAAAATGTTTTTGAATTAGTTTAGTATAATAATAAAAAATTAAAGATGCTTCTATCCTTTCGTCGGCACAGTTGACTAAAGGATAGAAAAGAGGAAAATATGAACATTCTTGTACTTGATGACGAGGCAGAAATTGCAGACCTTGTCGAACTGTTTTTAAAAAACGAAGGTTATAATATCTTTAAATTCTACGATTCAAAATCGGCACTCAAATGTGTTTTTAGCGAGCATATTGATTTGGCACTGCTTGATGTAATGCTTCCCGATACCGACGGTTTTACAGTTTTGCGTAAAATCAGGGAGGACGGCTATAACTTTCCTGTTATAATGCTCACGGCAAAGGTGGAGGATAACGACAAAATTATCGGTCTTTCACTCGGGGCAGACGATTATATTACAAAGCCGTTTAACCCACTTGAAATGGTGTCGAGAGTTAAGGCGCAGCTTAGGCGATATACATTTTATAACGGCAATCAAAGTCAGGCAGAAAACAAGGAAATATTTGACAGTGCAGGTTTGATTGTAAACCACGAAACGCACGAGTGTACGCTTTATGAAAAGCCGGTACAGCTTACTCCGACAGAGTTTAATATCCTTTGGCTTCTTTGCAAAAATGCAGACAAGGTAGTTTCGACCGAGGAGATTTTTGAAAAAATTTGGAACGAAAAATATCTTGACAGCAACAATACCGTTATGGTGCATATCAGAAGAATAAGAGAAAAGCTTAACGAACCGTCAAGAAATCCGAAGTTTATCAAAACTGTTTGGGGAGTAGGATATAAGATTGAAAAGAAATAAAAGAATTTTCACAAGAGTTTTAGTAAGGTACATAGTTTGCCTGATTGTTTTTTCAATACCTGTTTGGGCATTTGCCGACCCGTATTTAATAGCACTTGAGAATGTGACAAAGGCTGAAAATTTATATGATATTAGCACGGTTATAGTAATTAATGCAGTTGTTATATTAATCATAACTTTAATATTTATGCTTCGCTGTGCACGACTTCTTGACAGGGAATATGACGCCCTTGACGGAATAGTTGACGACGATTATGTAAGTCCACGCCTTCCTGCCGTTATTTCAAAAAGGCATAAGGATATTGAAAGCAAGGTTAAAAAGGAACTGAAATATAAGGAATATGTGGCAAACGAAGCAGAACAAAGGAAAAATGACCTTGTTGTTTACCTTGCTCACGATTTGAAAACACCACTTACTTCAATTATCGGCTATCTCAGCTTGCTTGATGAAAATCCTGATTTGAGCACGGAATATCGTGCCAAATATACGGGCATTACTTTGGAAAAAGCGTACAGACTCGAACAGCTTATCAATGAATTTTTTGATATTACACGCTTCAATCTTCAGTCGTTTCCACTTGAAAATAATCATATTGACCTTGTTATGCTTCTTCGTCAGATGACGGAGGAATTTTATCCGGTGCTCAAAGAGAAAAATTTAACCTGCACCGTTCACGCAGACGAAAAGGTTAACATTATCGGCGACGCCGACAAACTTTCACGAGTGTTTGACAACTTGATGCGCAACGCTTCAAACTATTGCTACGAGGGCACAAATATCGAAATTAATATTTTTGCTAAGGACGGCAACGCTGTTGTCACTTTTGTTAATCAAGGTGACAAGATACCACAGCAAAAGCTTGATATGATATTTGAAAAGTTTTTCCGTGCCGACGATTCAAGAACGAGTAAAACGGGTGGCACAGGTTTAGGCTTGGCTATCGCAAAGCAAATTGTTGAGCGCCACAAAGGTACAATTACGGCTCAAAGCAATGATAAGTTTACGACATTTACGGTCACTTTGCCGATAAACAGCGAATCTTAAGAAAATCGTAAGCTTTTTGAAAGTTTATATTAAAGCATAAAATATCCTTTTGGTATATTATGTGGGTAACACCAAAGGAGGTTAAAAAGGTGATAAGAGGAAAATTTAAAAGAAGATTAATTTGTTTTGTTTTGATTATAGCAATAATAGTTGCAAGCGTGGTTGCTCTTCAAAAAGTTGCAGTAGGCAATGGCGAAGATTATTCAAAATATGTTCAGGTTGCTACGGAAGATAAAGATTTAACAACTGAAGAAATCATTGAAAAATATGCAAATGAAAACGGATATACGCTTTCAGACTATCCCGAAAGTTTAGTTGACTTGCTTGACAGGAACAGAGAAACGGAAGAGTTTGTCGTTTCTTATCCGAAATATAAGGACAAGCATTTTGTAATCGATATGAGAGAATACAAAAACTGCACGAGCGTTCCTCTTTTTATGCAATGGGACACCAGATGGGGTTATAAAATGTACGGCGACGATGTGGCAGGACTGACTGCCTGTGGACCTACCTGCCTTTCAATGGTGGCTGTTTACCTCTTGCAGGATACAAAGTATTCACCGTCTTATATGATTGACTGGGCAAAGGATAACGGTTACTGCGTTGACGGTGGTGGCTCGCTTTGGACTCTTATGAGCGAAGGCGCAACAAAACTCGGTATCGATTCAACCGAACTTCCACTTGATAAACAAAGGGTAATTAATAATCTTGAAGTCGGCAATCCTGTTGTGTGCATTATGGGCCCCGGTGATTTTACTAAAAAAGGTCATTTTATTGTTATGACAGGAGTAGAGGACGGTAAAATAAAAATCAATGACCCGAATAGCTTTAAAAATTCAGAAAAGCTATGGGACTTTGACGACATTTCTTCACAAATTAACGACTTGTGGGCAATGAGAGTTGTGTGATAAATTAATGATCGTAGTAAGTCAAGGCTCCCTTGCAAAGGGAGCTGTCGGTTTACCGACGGAGGGATTGGAAAGGCGAACGCAGTTCGCCCGTCTCTCCTATCGTCAGCATAGCTGACACTTCCCTCGTCAGAGGGAAGCAAGGACTTGGCTCCCTCTGACGAGGGTGATTCCCCACAGTGTGGGGAAATGTCACGCAGTGACAAAAGGGACGGCTCCCGTAGGAGCTGTCAC
>JBNMGQ010000125.1:0-4755 GCA_050872345.1 Eubacterium sp.
AACTTACTACGCTAAATTATAAATTATCACAACAAAAGACGAACTGAAATCAGTTCGTCTTTTTCTTTTTTATATAAAAATAATATATAATTCCAACCAAATCGGCAAGAAACCAGCCGATTGGAATACTAACCCAAATACCGACAACGCCGGCTGCTTGAATTTTTGAAAGAACAAGCGACAGCAAAACTCTTGTACCGAGTGAAATGACAGTAAGCACAACGGACATCATCGGCTTATTAATCGCCCTATAGTATCCGTAAAGCATAAACAGTACACCGATACCGAAATAAAAGCTACCCTCAATTCTTAAATACTCTGTTCCGATTGAAATAATATCAGCCTGAGTGGACGAAATAAAAATATTCATAAGTCCAGGTGCAAAAATAAACACGGCACTGCTGATTATTACACAAAATACAAAAACGCTTAGAAGTGATTTTTTAACGCCTGTTTTAATTCTTTCCTCTTTATTTGCGCCGAAATTTTGGGCAACAAAGGTTGAAAATGCATTGCCGAAATCCTGAACAGGCATATAAGCGACAGTGTCAATCTTAACGGCAACGGCAAATGCACTCATAACACTTGCACCAAAAGTATTGACTATTCCCTGAACGGCAAGTATACCGAGATTCATAACAGATTGCTGAAGGCAGGTCGTACCTGAAAGAGATAAAATATCTTTAAACACTTCCCTACTGAAAGTGACATTTTCCCTTTTAATATTAAAGTTGCGATATTTAATCACAGTTAAAACAAGCAAGCCGAATGCAGAAATATATTGAGAAATCACAGTGGCAAGCGCAGCACCCTTGACACCCCACTTAAGCACGGCCACAAAATATAAATCAAGCACGGTATTAAGCACAACGCTTACTGCGAGAAAAATCAGCGGCACACGGCTGTTGCCTATTGCTCTTAAAAAATTTGAATAGTAATTATAAATAAAAGTTGCAAAAATGCCGACAAAAATTATCATCAAATAATCTTTCATCAATGAAACTATTTCATTCGGAATTTGCAAAATCTTTATTATATTGTCACACTGCCAAAGCACAATAATCATCATTAAAATGCTTAAATAGCCTATCATCAGCAGTGATACAAACTTGCCGTTTCTTATTTTCTCATAATCCTTTTGACCGAATGATATTGAGAAAAATGCGCTTGCACCAAGGCAAAGCCCTATGATTATCGAAGTTAAAAAGGTCATTAATGTATAAGCCGAACCGACAGCACCCAAAGCGTTTGTGCTTACAAATTTTCCTACAACCCAAGTGTCAACCAAATTGTAAAACTGCTGAAACAAGTTACCGAGCATTAACGGCAGGGCAAAAGTCCATAGCTTTTTTGTAATGCTTCCTGTTGTTAAATCTATATCTTTCATTTTTTCATCTTTAAAATTTGTAGATATATTTTAGCATTAATGTACCATATCGTCAAATTATAGTTTATAATCGGTTGACGGCTGACGCCACATTATAAAGGCGACCACAGGTCGCCCGTCTCTCCTATCGTCAGCATAGCTGACACTTCCCTCGTCAGAGGGAAGCAAGGGCTTGGCTCCCTCTGACGAGGGAGCTGTCACGAAAGTGACTGAGGGAGAGAAAATATATAATGTGGCGAAGCCGTTAACCGATTAATCAAGCAATGTTGTACCATACGAATTATCTATTGCGCAAAGCCATTTGCCGTTTACATTACGATAAACATAAGTTGCTCTTCTGTCCATACTAAATTCAGATTCGTTTTTATTATCTGCGTCAAGAAAAGTTTGAGATAAAACAAGCACAGTATCCCCTGCTTCAAGCATAACCATTTTACCTTGTGTAGGCACAACACTGTTTTTAAAATAGAGTGCTATTTTCCCAAACGCTTCTTTAATTGCTTCTTTTCCTTTAACTTCTAAACCGGGTTTTACAACAAGCACTGCATCGTCTGTATAAAACTGCATAAGGTCATCAAATCTTTCTTCTTTTATAGCTTTGTCAGCCATAGATATTAATTCTTTTATTTCATTATTCATATCACAATTTCCTTTCAAATAAAAAAGCGAGCGAATATTTCATCGCTCGCACTTTAAAATAAACAAGTTAACAAATTAAGCTTCTTTAACTTCTGCTACTTCGCTGCCCTTTTTGCTCTTAACATAGCTTTTAGCCGAGTTAATTACAATGATAACTGCAAGAACAATAAGGAGAACTGCAACAATAAGTTGAATTACGCTTGCGAAAATGTCCTGACCTGCTGAAAGAGATTTAACAAGACCGATTACACGCTGAACAAGAGCAGTAAATGTTACGCAAAGCATAATAATCATAGGTGGGAAAAGCATCTTGTTGCTTCTGCCTGTAACCTTAAGGAATACGCAAAGTGTGATAAGAACAAGTGCGCTCAAAAGCTGGTTAGCAGAACCGAAGAGTGGCCAAATTGTTTGGTAACCGATTTTTGTAAGAATAAAGCCACAAGCAAGAGTGATGATAGTTGAGAAGTATGTATTGCACATAAGCTTACGCCAAGGTTTAGCATTCTTCATATCATCAACGCTGAAAAATTCCTGGAAGCTCATTCTGCCTATACGAGCAACTGCGTCAAGAGTTGTGAGTGCCAAAGCAGATACACACATAGTCATAAATACAGTTGAGAAGTGAACAGAAAGACCCATCTTTTCAAAGAAGCCTGCAACACCACTTGAAAAGATTTGGAAAGGAGTACCTTCGGCAGGAACACCGTTTTTAGCTGCTGCACCTGCAACGCAAAGAGCAAGAACTGCAAGAACACTTTCAAGAATCATTGCGCCGTAGCCGACCTTAAGCATATCTTTTTCGTTAGCAATAGTTTTTGACGAAGTACCACTTGATACGAGTGAATGGAAGCCTGAAACGGCACCACAAGCAACGGTTACAAAAAGAATTGGGAACATTGTACCGAGCTGTTCATTCTTAAAGCCTGTAAATACAGGTAAGTTCATTGTTGGATGACCGATAACAAGACCTAAAGCAGCACCGAAAATCATACATACGAACATAATAGTTGTCATATAGTCTCTCGGTTGTTTCATAAGCCAAATAGGAACGATAGCTGCAATAAAGATATACGCAAATACGATATAGCTCCAACCGTCTTTACCGAGTGTGATAGGAACCTTAATACCGATAGCAAATGAAATTACGATAAAGATTACGCCGATTACAAATTCTTTCCAACCTGAGAAATTGAACTTCTTTTGGATAAGACCGAAAACAACAGCGAATAGCATAAACATAATTGATACCATACCTGCCGAGCCGTTGATTGAAGCAGTGGCAAGCTTAGCACCTGTTGTGGCGTCAAACGAAGTAAATGTACCTGATACCATATCGGCAAATACTGCAATAATCAAAAGTGAGAAAAGCCAGCAGAAAAGTAAGAAAAGCTTTCTGCCAAGCTTACCGATATACTTTTCGATAAGCATACCCATTGACTTGCCTTCGTTCTTAACGGAAGCATAAAGTGCACCGAAATCGGTAACAGCACCGAAGAATACGCCACCGACAAGAATCCAAAGCAAAACAGGAAGCCAACCGAATACAGCAGCCTGAATAGCACCGGTTACAGGACCTGCGCCTGCGATTGACGAAAATTGGTGTGAAAAAACAGTCCAACCGTTAGTCGGAACATAGTCCTCACCGTCATTATATTTTACGGCAGGAGTTTCGGCTTTAGGGTCAATGCCCCATTTTTTGGCAATATGTCTGCCGTAAAAGACATAGCCTGCGCCGAGAACAACAACAGCAATTAAAACAATTACAAGTGTGTTCATAATTACATCTTCTTTCTTTATTATTTAACAATCAAATGATAAAACAAAAAGCCCTCGCCAAAGATAGAACCTACTTAGATTCTATGCAAAGGCGAAGGCTAAACTTCTGAATTTGCTTCCGTGTTACCACTTTGCTTGCCGACTTAATCGGCCACTCATCCACCGTCAAATATTAACAGTGCCTCATATAACGGTGAGAACCGACTTTAACTACTCACATTTTTTCACTAAAGTTGCTTGCAGGTGAGGGCAAAAGCGTTCCTTGATACTGACTTGCACAACCGTCAGCTTTCTGAAAACGGTGATACGAATTGTCATTTCCTGTTCAATGCATTTGACTGTTTAATTTATGATTTTATGTTAGTACCAAAAGCTCAATTTGTCAAATGGTTAGGGCTATTTTTGTAAGTATGAACAAATAGGCACGCTCAAAAATGCCTTCATTTGGCTATTTTTGAACAGTTTGTAAACAGATGATAATGAGTTTATGTACGCTTGTCGTTTAAGTGGTTTGATAAATTATAGTTTGAAATCGGTTGACGACTGATGAGTGAATTGTGCGTAGCACAAGAGACACGAGACTCCAAATTTGGCGACCAAAGGAAGCAACAAATTTGGGAGAAACAGTCCGGTGGACTGTTTCGTAGTGAGTAGTTTAATATTTTTTCTCTCCCTCAGTCACTTTCGTGACAGCTCCTACGGGAGCCGTCCCTTGGCTACATAATACATCATTGTTGAATACTCAATACCAAATTGTTATAAAATAACGGGATAAGTTACATATAGCTCAATTTAATTCCGTGTAATCTCACATAATTAAAATTGAGATAGTAGAATACAATCCTTTTGCTATACCCTTTTGAGATAGCAATCTAACCCCCTCGAATAAGAGTGGTTTAAACTGGTCGAATTCGACCAAATTAAAATTATAATTGAATACAAATAGAAAAATC
>JBNMGQ010000126.1:0-4717 GCA_050872345.1 Eubacterium sp.
AGAAAAATTACCGTAGGGGCGAACTGCGTTCGCCCGTTAATCCCTCCGTCACGCAAGCGTGCCACCTCCCTTTTCAAAGGAGGCTCAATTCGGTTTAATGATATTTTTTATTCCGTCTTACCCATTACATCAAGTGGGTTAACATATTTATTATCAAGCAAGGTTTCAAAATGGAGATGCGACTGTTCGTCTGCTTCAAACTGCACCTTACCGAGCGTGCCGATTGCTTCGCCTATAGTTACATAATCACCCTGCGAAACATTCACAGTGTCCATTCCACAATACCTTGCAACAAGCTTGCCACCGTGGTCGATTTCAACAACCGTGCCGAGCATTGCGTCCTTTTCAACATTAAGCACAAGACCGTCGTTAATCGCAAGAACCTTGCTGCCGAGCGAACCTTTAAAATCTACTGCCGTATGCGCCCTGTAATCGTTCATCGTTTTGTTTTTAACAAGTTCTTCGCTGTAGCCTGCGATAACTGTTTCTTCGCAAGGGTACTTGTAAAACGATTTGTACGGAACATTCGTATCACTTGACGCCATAGTTGATACTTCGGTTGTCGTTACGGTTGTAGGCTTTGAGTTTTTTGCTTTTTGAGTAGTTTGAACTTCGCTTTGGGCTTGGGTAGTCAAAGTTGTAGTCGATACACTGCTTTTCGTCGTTTTTGCCTTAGTCGTTTCAACAACCGTTGTAGCTTCGTTAACATCGGTTGAATGTGACGATTGAGTAGAAAAATAAACAATCAAGCCAAGTGCAACAATGCAAAGGCATATAACTGAAAAAAGCGCTCTTAAATTTTTATTGTTTGGTTTATCTTTTGTAGCCATAAAAAAACACCTCAAGGGTATTATTACCTTTGAGGTGTTTCATTATACATATTAATCAAAAACTACTGTAACAACACTGTTTGCAGGAAGTGAAACGGTAATTTTACCGGCTTTGCCGAAATCTGTTTTTGCAATGTCATTGTCCTTGTCGGTTGTGTAAACAGAATAATCGCCGTTTGCATCAAGCTTTGTCTGAACTTTCCTGTCATTATTGTTGACATAAACAACTACGGTTGAATTATCCTCGTTAACAAAAGCTGTGCTTTTAACATTCTTCACACCTGACGAGCAAGCAATTCTTACTGCACCCTCGTCAATAAATTTTGAAAAGTTGCCAAGGCAATAATATCTTTTGGAAAAATCAAGATTTTCGTGGTCATCCTCATCAAGATAAATAAGACCGTCGGTATATGTTCCGTAGGAGCAGGCAGTCCACCAATCCCATTCGGTTGCGTTCATAATTGTTAAATCGTCAATGATTTTGTCAGCCATAGCAACACCGTACTTAATGGTTGTACCGTTGGTGCCGTTCTTTTCCTTGCTGATTAAATCAAAAACGCCCGAATTTTCATCGTTTGTCATTTGGCAATATTCTGTTGACGCAATGTTATACGAAGAATATTTTTTAGCAATGGCTTTTGCAGTATCTTCCTTAGTTTCGGTCGACGACCAATAGGAATGCATACTTACCTCGTCAAAATATTTCCTAAGCTTAGAATTTTTGAAAACATATTTAGGACCTCTGCCCAAAATGCAATCCATATAAGCCATTGTTGTTGAATCGTCACCTTCCATAGCGCCCGATTCAAACATTGAAACTTTTACGCCTTTTTCGTCAAGCTCCGACTTCTTAAACTTTTTAACGAAAACATTTAAAAGGTCACGAGCTTCATATTTGGAATAATAACAGCCCTCTTGATTAACCGAATATGTGTTGTCGTCATTGTACCAAGCAGCCCAATTATACTGTGGCTCATTAATCGGCGAAACACTTGTTACACGATAGCCACCGTTTACAAAATATTCTGCACTGTTATAGCAAAAATCTGCAAAGTCATTGTACTTAGACTTATCAAGATTTGAAATCCACGGCTCGTCATCGCTCTTGTATGCAGTACAATAAGCAGCACCGTTTTTAGTCAAGTAAACAGGAGCAGAATTGCAGAAAAGTGTAACTCTCATATCCTTGCCTGCATATTTTTTTGCAAGCGCAAGGCAATTTTGCGCAGCTGCGTCGGCTTTGAAATTATAAGTACCGTCTGCATTTAAGAAGCACTCGGTTCTTCTGTTTTCCGTCAAGATATGGGTGTCACCCTTTGAGCCTGCGCCGAGATTATAACGGTAAATATTAAGACCTATACCTTTGTCCTTATCATAAAGAGCCTGCATAACCTCGTCTGCATTGTCCCATTTGCCGACATCCTGACTCCACCAGCACGCAGAAGCGCCGAAGCCGTTTACGGTTTGATATGTTGCGTCATCGTCAAGAACGGTAACATTACTGCCGTCCTTATTAGCATTTACGCTTTCGCTTTGTGGATACAAGCGTTTTTCATTACTGCCGATAACACCGAAGCCGATATAAAGCACCACTGCAATTATTATCGCAACCAAAACACAGATTACCGAAATCAGTATTTTTTTCTTTTTACTTTTTTCCATCTCATCACCCATTTGAAAAAAGGGCGAATTGAAACCAACTCGCCCAAAAAATAATTAAAAATTATACACCTGAATAAGCGTTGAAACCACCGTCAACAGGAATATTAACGCCGGTAATAAAGCCGGAATAAGTATCGTCGCAAAGGAAGAGAAGTGTACCCTCAAGTTCTTCAGGCTCACCGAATCTGCTCATAGGAGTAGCTGCAAGAATCTTGCCTGTTCTCTCTGTAGGAGTACCGTCCTCGTTCCAAAGAAGTGTTGCGTTTTGCTTTGTTGAGAAGAAGCCCGGAGCAATAGCATTAACTCTGATACCGAGTGGTGCAAAGTGAACAGCCATCCATTCCGTAAAGTTCTTAACAGCAGCCTTAGCAGCACTGTAAGCAGGAATACGGGTAAGAGGTCTGAAAGCGTTCATTGATGTAACCATAATGATTGTGCCCTTTTCCTTTTCAGCCATATCCTTAGCGAAAACCTGAGTAGGAATAAGTGTACCGAGGAAGTTAAGGTTAAATACAAAGCTGATACCGTTAGGGTCAAGGTCAAAGAATGTTTTAACATTTTCGTCCTTTTTAACAAGGTCAATCTTTTCAAGAGTGTCCTTAGTAGTAGTACCCTTTGGGTTGTTGCCACCGGCACCGTTTAAAAGAATATCGCAAGAGCCGAACTTTTCATTAATAACCTTGCGTGCGTTTTCCATTGATTCAAGCTCAAGAACATTACAGCCGACTGCAATAGCTTCGCCACCGTCAGCATTGATTTCATCTGCGCATTTTTGAGCAGCCTCTTCGTTAAGGTCAAGAACTGCAATTTTGCAACCCTGCTTAGCAAGTGTCTTTGCAAAAGCGCCGCAAAGAACACCGCCACCACCTGTTACAACAGCAACTTTACCTTTTAAATTTTCGTGATTAAACATAGTGTTTACTTTTCCTTTCTGCTTTTTTCAACTGCTTCCCACAGTCCGTTAAGGTAGCTTACACCGAGTGCTCTGTCATAAAGACCGTAACCCGGACGGGCAACCTCGCCCCAAATCATTCTGCCGTGGTCAGGACGGATGTATCCGTCAAATCCAACCTCTTGGAGTGCCTTAACGATTTCATACATATCAAGTGAACCACAAGCACTTTCGTGCGCAGTTTCGTTAAACCATTGGTCATTGATTGAAACATTGCGAAGATGAGCAAAATAAATTCTGTCACCTGCAGCCTTAATAATTTCAACCATATCGTTTTTAGGACTTGCACCGAGTGAGCCTGTACAAAGAGTAAGACCGTTATACTTGCTCGGCACCATATTAAGAAGCTTTTCAACAGCTTCCTTACCTGTAATAATTCTCGGCAAACCGAAAATACCCCATGGTGGGTCATCCGGATGAATAGCCATTTTAACATCGCACTCTTCACAAGTAGGCATAATAGCTTCAAGGAAATACTTAAGATTTTCCCACAAATCATCGGCAGTTACGCCCTTATACTTAGCAAAAAGTTCCTTAATTTCGCCCATTCTTTCGCTTTCCCAACCCGGCATAGCGTAGCCGTTTGAGTTGTTGTCAATTTCCCTGAACATATCCTCAGGTGACTTGCCCTCAACCTGCTTACCGTCATAGCTAAGGCAGGTAGAACCGTCAGGAAGCGGCATATAAAGGTCAGTTCTTGTCCAGTCGAACACAGGCATAAAGTTGTAGCATATTACCTTAACACCGACCTTTGAAAGGTTACGAATAGAAGTTTTATAATTTTCAATCAGCTTGTCACGAGTCGGCAAACCGAGTTTAATATCCTCGTGAACATTTACGCTTTCGATACATTCCATTGTAAGACCGGCAGCAGTAATTTCGTCGTACATTTTCTGCACATCTTCCATTTCCCACGCTTCACCGGCAGGAAGATAATGAAGTGCAGGCACAACACCGACTACGCCCGGAATCTGCTTGATTTGTTCAAGTGAAACTGTATCGAGGTCCTTACCGAACCAGCGAAAAGTCATTTGCATATTTTTGCCTCCTTTTTTGGATTAATTTCATTTTTAATTTTATCATATTATATTATCCGTTTCAAGACAAAGAATATAAATATACTCTATAAATTAAGTTTAGCGTAGTAAGTTAAGGCTCCCTTGCAAAGGGAGCTGTCGGTTTACCGACTGAGGGATTGGCAGGCGACCACAGGTCGCCCCTACGATAGTCTTATCATTTTAGACTATCTATATTTGAAAAACCACCGTAGGGG
>JBNMGQ010000127.1:0-4626 GCA_050872345.1 Eubacterium sp.
CGATATGATTATGGTATCCTAAGATACCTAAAATCGTATCGTTCCTGCGTTATTGATATAAATTATTTAATAATCAATTTGCAATATTGAAGTAAACAGTTTAATTGTTTGACACTTCGGTGCGGTTATGGCTGCTTATTCACGACCGATAGGTGTATATTCCTTATTAAGTGACTTAATTGTATCGACGGTGTCGTTTACGGTTTGCTCATATGAGTCGCTGTCCTCACCCGAAAAATAAGTCATTGTATACTTTTGAGAGTTTGCTTTATCGTCGTCGTTTAAGAAGAACGGAACTTTGTATCCGTTTTCCTCCCATTCGGAGTTATAAACTCTTTCGTCGTTAATATAAAATGTTTTGTAGCCGTAGTCATTGACAAGCTTTGCGCTGTAAACAGGAGTGAACACACCTTTTTTCAGCTTGTATTCCTTTGAGTTTGCAGTGTAGTTGTACTTGTTTTCCTTGTCGTAATTGTTGGTGCAAAGGTTAACCGTTTTCTTGCCGTTTTTAAGAAGCAGGTAGAACACACTGTCGTCGTCAAAGTAAACGGATACACATTCTTTGTTAATCACTCTCTTGGCGCTTGTGCCGTCCCATTCGTACACATCAAGGCTGTACTGTGGCTTGTCGTAGTAAATATATTGACCCGAGTAATTGTCATATTTACTCATACTTTTATATGTTCGGTAAACAAGGCAAAGTTCGTCGTTCTTGTCGCCGTCAAAGTCTATAAGCTTAACATAAGCAAGACCGTCAATGTACTTGTTGCCGTCGTCGTCCGTTTTAACACTTGCTTCGCCGTATTTGTCGATTCTCTTTTTAACAACTTCATAATAAGCATTTGCTTTCAGTTGAGCGTCACTCAAATTGTTTGAAATTGCTTTGTCCGTAATATCGCCGAAAGCGTCAATGTTTGTCGCTACTTGGTCGACGATGACATCTGCTTTTGATTTTCTGAAGCAGGAAAGCTCAATCGTTTCAAAATCGTCATTGTCTTCCTTGCCGTTTACGGTGTAAGTGCCGCTTGAAATATCATATTGCGCAGTGCCGTGAGCCTTGAATTTACCGTAACGAAGTGAAAGAAGCTCAAGTGTTTTAGGTTCTTCTTTTTTGCTTTTGGCAATGTAATATTTTTTGCCCTTACGGTAGAATGAAACCCAGTAACCGTCTGTCGCTTTTTCACTGCTGTTGGCTTCGTCTTTGTAAAGCTCGACAAAGTCACCCTTTTTGTATCCCCATACTTCAAGGTAGTAAATATTGTTGTTGCTGTAGCAAAGCATTAACTCGTCCCTGCCGTCGCCGTTAAAATCCATTTGCCTTGCGTAGCAAAGACCGGTAAGTTTGGCTTTGTTTTCACCGTACTTGTTTTCGTCAAGTGATTCCCATTTGATTGAGCCATACTTTTTAATGTAATTAATACATACATTACCGGCGTCGGTGTTGAATTTTTCAACTCTTTTTTCCCTTGCGTGAAGGGAAGCCGAAAACGAAATTGCCATAATTAAAACGACGATAACTGCCACAACAATCCAAAGAATTTTAATAACTCTTTTGCGCAAAAGAGGAAACTCCTCAAGCACCTCAATGTCTTCCTCGGCTTCTTCGTGAACATCCTCTTCAATTGTTCTAATTTTACTTAAGGCTTTTGACAAATCAAGCTTGTGCTTTGCCGATTTCTTTTTTGCCTTTGGCTTTATTTTTGTTTCATCCTCATCATCAAAATAATTGTAGCGTCTGCTCACATCTTCACCTCTTCTCAGACCGTTGATAAAATGCCTGTAGTTAATTATGATTTTTTCTTTTTGGTAGTTTCTTTATCTTTGCTTTTATCTTTTTTGTCTTTGTCTTTCTTATCTTTTTTGTTTTTGCTGTCCTTTTTGGTAGTGGTTGCACTCTTAGGCTTAGCGTATTTGCTGTAGGTTGTGTAGTTCACTTCGCCGTTTACCGAACGGGTGAGCACATAGCTTTTGCCGTCCTTCTTAATTTTTATGTCAACCTTACCCGGATTTATGTCTTCTTTTGCTTCAACCGTACAGGTTAATGTGCCGTCACTTGCCGATACCAAAAGCCTAATATCGCAATTTGAATCGTTTACAAATTGAAAGTCCTGACTGTTCCACTGAACCGTAGCGTCGCCACCGAGTGGCACATAGCTTATTTCAAGCGAATGGCACGCACGAACCTTGATTTGAAGATTTGCACGAAGCACACTTTGAAAAACAGTAGAACTTACCTGACAAATTCCACCACCGAGTCCGTCGACAAATTCGTCGCCCTGAACTACTTTCGCTGCCTCGTATCCTGCAAGGACTGTCCTTTTGCCGACAGTTTGGTTGAATGAAAATACTTCACCTGCAGGGATAACGACACCGTTTAAATGGTCGACTGCTTCGTGAATATTTTTCGTTCTTGTTTCGTTAGACGAAAGGTAATATGTAGAATAGCTTGCTATTTCATACGGAAAACTTGAATCAAAATCTTTTTTCAAAGCAGGGTAAACCTTGTTCGTTTCAGCTTCCTTAAAGGTTGTTGAAAGGTCCTCGGTAGTCCTCATAGTTGTTGATTCTGTTGTAGTGGTTGAGTCAGCCGAGCTTTGCTCTGCGTCGCCGTTTGTCGGCTCTGTTTTCGAGCACGCAACAAACATTGAAGCGACAATTACAAATGAACAAAATACGGCAAGTATCTTTTTCAATTATTTATTCTCCTTGTAAGGTTTCTTTTCGTTAACCCAATTTTCTTTGATAACCTGTCTTGCTCTTGCAACTGCAAGTGAGTCCTCAGGCACGCTGTCGGTAATTGTTGAACCGGCTGCAATATACGCTTTTTCGCCGACTGTAACAGGTGCAATAAGATTTGTGTTGCAACCGATAAATGCACCGTCGCCGATTTCACATCTGAATTTGTTTTTGCCGTCGTAGTTGCAGGTAACGGTACCACAGCCGAAGTTTACATTTGCGCCGACATCACTGTCGCCGATATATGTCAAATGTGCGCTCTTTGAGCCTTCGCCGATTGTACTGTTTTTAACTTCGACAAAATTGCCGGTATGAACGCCTGCTTTAAGCGTTGAGTTGTTTCTTACTTTAACAAACGGACCTGCGTCAACGCCGTTTTCAACGGTGCTGTCAAGAATTTTGCAGTTGTCAAGAATAACATCGTCACCTACATTTGAATTGTCAATGTAGGTGTTAGGACCGATAGTACAGTTTTCGCCGATAACGGTATCGCCGAGAATGATTGTGTTCGGCAAAATTACCGATGATGAGCCGATTTTAACATTCTTGCCAATCATAACACCGTCGGTGCAAGGAATGTCAACGCCGTTAATCATATGCTTTTCATTTATATTTCTTCTGAGAATGTTGTTGAGCATATTAAGCTGCTTTCTGTCGTTTGCGCCAAATGTAACCTCGTTGTTTTCAACAACATATGCGCCACCGTTTTTACCTGATGACAAAAGAATTTCAAGGCTGTCGGTAATGTAATATTCGTTTTGAGCGTTGTTGTTTGTGATTTTGCTGAGCGCATATGAAAGGTCGTGACCGTTGAACCAATAAAAGCCTGCGTTAGACTCATTGATTTTCTTCTCTTCCTCGTTAGCGTCCTTGTGCTCGATAATTCTCAAAAGCTTGCCGTTTTCGTCACGCTGAATGTGACCGATACCGTTTGTATCGTCAACAATGGCACTGATAAGCGTGATTGAGTTGTTGTTTTGCTTATGATAATCGTAAGCCTTGTTGATAGTGTCGGCATCGATTAACGGACCGTCACCGTTTAAAATGATAATGTCGTCGTCAAGATGCTTGTCAATAAAACTTTGCGCCTGCATTACTGCGTGACCTGTGCCAAGCTGTGGCTCTTGAAGTACAGTTTTAATATTTTTATCCTTTTTAGCAAGGTATTCTTCAAGCATTTCGTGCTTGTAACCGGTGATAACGCAAATGTCCTCAACGCCTGCTTCCTTAACAGCGTCAACAACATAGCTTATCATAGGCTCAAAAAGAACCTTGCACATAACTTTCGGGCAAGTGGCTTTCATTCTTGTTCCTTTGCCACCTGCCATAATAATTGCACATTTCATATCTTAATATTATTCCTTTCAGTGAAGTTTAGCCTCCCTTGTAAAGGGAGGTGGCACGCTTGCGTGACGGAGGGATTATCGGGCGAACATAGTTCGCCCCTACGGTGATTTTTCTAATTTAGATAGCCTAAAATGATAAGTCCATCGTAAGGCGACCTGTGATCGCCTGCCAATCCCTCAGTCGGTAAACCGACAGCTCCCTTTGCAAGGGAGCCTTGACTTACTACGCTAAACATTAATTTATTATAATAATATCCTATCAGTTTTCTCTAATTATGCTACAAAATACAGATATTTTCAAGTATTATTATAAATTCTACGCAAAAACTTAAAATTTTTTAGAAAAATATTTGTAATTTGCATTGTAGTATGTTATAATTCTATCGCATTATACTATACAGGCGTAAGTTTGTCGTATTTTCGGCAAGGAAATTTATCGTCAATTATTGTAAAAGTATAAGAATTTTAAAGCTATAAATAATTTTAGGAGGTAACTCAAATGGCAAACAAGTGGGTTTACATGTTTGAAGAAGGCGACATGACA
>JBNMGQ010000128.1:0-4546 GCA_050872345.1 Eubacterium sp.
GAGTAAGGTTGCGAAGAAGTAGTCAGAATCGAGTTTTTCGGGAAGGGTGCTGTACGATGGTACTGCCCCTGAGCGAAAGGCTCGAAGCACCAACGATACGATTACGGTATCTTTAGATACCTAAAATCGTATCGTTCCTGCATTGTTGATGCAGATTATTTAATAATCAATTTGCAACACTGAAATGAATTGCCTAATTGTTTGACACTTCGGTGCGGTTATGGCTGCTTATTCACGACCGTAAATTATAATTTACTTTTTCTGTGGGCCGTTATAACCGTTTGCTTCCTGGAAGTTAGCAATCTTATCAATAACCGAAAGGATTACATCAAAGCCGTCGCCGACTGTTTCCATTTCAAAACGCTCAGGCATATCACGCCAAGTGTGGTAATAATATGTAAGCATTGGGTTTTGAGCTGCAAATGTAACGGACTTAACGCCTGCTCTTGTCATAGGTGTTGAGTCACAACCACCTACAGGGTTGTGGATACAACCGTTTGTCTTGCTTTCGATACCCATTTCCTTAAATGTGTCTTTAAACATTTTTTCCATATCTGTATCGAAACGGCAACCCTGCCAGTCATCCTTGATAACAACTTCAAAATATTCTTTATCTGCAACAGAGTCAATGTTAATGTTCCAAGCATTCTTTGTCATATCGTCAAAGCGATGCTCCTGTGCAAAGTGCATTGAACCTCTTAAACCTGCTTCTTCCGAACCGATATTAGCGTCGATGATACGGCAGTTTTTAGGCATTTTTTCAGGATGCTCTGAAAAATACTTGATTACAGCATAGCTGAGACCGATACCTGTTGCGTTATCCATAGCACCACGAGAAGCGTTTCTCGGATTTGGGTCACCCCACATAACTACGAATAATGAACCGAGTGCTGTTACGATAGGAACGAAGTTCATAATGAACATAAATACTTCCCAACCGTGTGAAGCAGTCATTGTCTGCACCCATCCGGCACCTGCAAAATCGCAAATGTTAACAATTGCCATAAATACAGAGAAAAGTGCAATAAAGAAGAAACAAACAGCACCAAAGCCAACTTTACCGTATGTAGCAACAAGACCCATTGCAGGCTTTGTTTTGCTGTATTTGTAAGCGTGCTCGCTGTGACGCCAGCACCAAGATGTATCGGTGTGACCCGAAAGAATGATTGTATAGTCGTATTTTCCGTCCTCAGGCTCTAAAACACCGAGAGTGTTACGGCTGATTTCCTGAGGGAAGAACATATCAAACCAAGTCTTGTAGAAAAAGCAACTCATTACAAGCCAGAAAATTGTAAGTATACCGAGAGCACCGAGTGCATACCAAAGCTTGTTAAAGCCACAAGCGATAGCGATAATTGCGCCGATACTGATGATTACACCTGACCAACCGGCATAAGAAAGTCCACCGATACCTGAACGAGGTGAAACTGCAAATTCTTCTGTTTGAGGTTCAATACCAATCTCACGAAGCTTTTCGCCCATATATTTGTGAAGCTCAATTTCTCCGTCAGAACCCGGTAAACGAGAACCGATTTTGTTAGCTGCGTGTTCAACAATGTCCATTGCCTCACGAGCATATTTCCTGTTTTCTTCTTTCATCGCACAACCTCCAAGTTAAATTTATAATAAAACAAAAAAACGGTAGTTTTATTTTACTACCGTTTTAATCTAAATGCAAGTCTATTAACTATTTTTGCTGTATAATTATACAAAATGTTTATTTATGTATAAATTTTAGTTTAAATGATGAATAAATATACCTGACAAAAGCTTTGGTTCAAACCAAGTTGACTTAGGTGGCATAATCAAATTTGCATCTGCGATTGACATAAGGTCGTCAATGCTTGTCGGATACATTGCAAATGCAAGCTTCATATCGTCACTGCATCTTCTCTCAAGCTCGTTAAGACCTCTGATACCACCGATAAAATCAATTCGTTCATCAGTCTTAGGGTCGTTGATACCGAGAATAGGGGAGAGAAGATTGTTTTGAAGGATAGATACATCAAGCCTTTCAACAGGGTCATTCTCATTGATAATGCCACTTTTTGCAGTAAGCTTGTACCACTGATTGTCAAGGAGCATACCAAATGTGTGCCTTTCGCTTGGCTTACATTGACCGTCAACCTTTTCCACTTCAAAATTCTTTGAAACGGCGTTGATAAATTCATCACTTGTCTTGCCAAATAAACCTTTTACAACTCTGTTGTAATCCATAATTTCAAGCTCATCATCAGGAAAAGCAACCGATAAGAAGAAATTAAATTCTTCGCCACCGGTGTAATCAGGATTAGCTTTTCTTCTCTTTTGACCGACTTTAACTGCAGAAGCACACCTGTGGTGACCGTCGGCAATGTACATAGCGTCAATCTTGCCAAATTCGTCGCCGATAAGCTTTATGGTGTCGTCATCATCAATTACCCAAACAGTTTGGTTTACACCGTCTGACACAAAATCGTAAACAGGCTCGTTATCATTCATCCAAGCGTTAACGGCGTTGCTGATTGCGTCATTTTTCCTGTATGTTAAAAAGATAGGACCGGTGTTAGCGTTGCAAATGTCAACATGGTTAATTCTGTCCTGCTCTTTTTTAGCAAGTGTATGCTCGTGCTTTTTGATTACATTGTTCATATAATCGTCGATTGACGCACAGCCTACAATACCTGTTTGACTTCTGCCGTTCATAACCTGCTTGTAGATGTAAAAGCAAGGCTTACTGTCCTGAATAAGAGCACCTGTTCTTTCAAGATTTTCAAGGTTTTCCTTTGCCTTTTCATACACTTCTTTGCTGTATGGGTCGGTACCGATTGGTAAGTCAATTTCTGCCTTGTCAATGTGCAAAAATGAATAAGGCTTGCCCTCAACTTCTTTTCTTGCCTCTTCACTGTTCATAACATCGTAAGGAAGAGCAGGTATAAGGCTTTGCTTTGACTTTTCAGGTCTGAAAGCCTTGAACGAACGATAAATAGCCATAGATTTATTTTCCTTTCTCTTGGGTGTTTTTGTCATATATCAAACGAAGACCGTCGATAACAAGATTTCTGTCAATAATAGCGTCGGTTTCGCAGTGCTTTGCAATAACCGAACCGAGTCCTCCGGTAATAATAACTGTTGCTTTTTGACCGAGTTCCTTTTCAAACCTTGCAACCAAGCCGTCAATCATAGCAGCAGTTCCGTACACGGTACCACTGCGCATACAGTCGATTGTGTTGGTACAAATGGCACTCTTCGGAGCAACAATTTCAATTTGAGGAAGCTGGGCAGTACCTGAAGCGAGAGCACTGAGTGCAGTCTTGACACCACATAAAATCGAGCAACCGATAAAGCAACCGTTTTTATCGATAACGGAAGCAGTAGTGGCAGTGCCGAGGTCAAAAATAATTTGAGGGCACGGATACTTGTCAATGCTTGCAACTGCGCCTGCAACCATATCTGCACCGAGTTCGGCAGGGTTGTTTGTTTTTATATTAAGTCCTGTTTTAACACCCGGACCGATTACTATTGATTTTTTTCCTGTAATAAGCATTATAGCCTTTGAAACAGTACGGTTGAGTGGTGGCACAACAGAGGAAATAACAGAACCCTCAATGTCATCACTTTTGATTTTGCAAATCTCAAGTATACTGTTAAGCTTGATTGCATATTCTTCGGCTGAATCGTTAACATTGGTTGAAAGCCTGCATTCGTTAATAAGCTTTTTACCCTCAAGAAAGCCGAGCACAATATTTGTGTTGCCTATATCTACAGCTAAAATCATTGTTATTTTTCCTTTCTGCCAAGCTTTGTAAGCTTAACAATTGTCGGCGAAAGAATAATGTTTGCACCGAGTTCAAATAAGAAGTTGAAGCCTACAAGACCGGTAATCATATATACGAAAGCGTCTGTACCGTTTGCCCACTGCTTGATTGTGTCAAAGAAGAAGAGTCGGCAACCGATTAAAAATATACCTGTGTTAACTACAGGGCAAACTATTGCAGCAACTATTGTTGCAACAGTTTTGTTTTTCTTTTCAATAAGCTTGTAAACACTGCCTGCCAAAAGACCTGCAAGTGCACCCTTGAGTAAAACGGTAACTACTGTTCCACCAGGGTTGACTGTTAAAAATGCTGCTGCGTCACCCGATACCAAAACCGTAATGCCGAATGCAAGACCGAGCCAAGCACCTGCGCCGATGCCGTAAAGCGAAGCGCCTACTACGATAGGGATGAGTACGAGAGAGATTGAGAACGGACCAAAATGGATAAAACTTCCGAGTAGCTGAAGCACAACTACTATTGCCGTAAGAAGTCCGATACCGGCAATCTTTTTTGTGTTTGTTTTCATATTTAATTTTCCTTTCTGCTACTGTTCCTAAGTGCTTTCGTAAAACACAAATACGACTGCACTTTGGCAAGCTATTTTGCCGTCGGATACAATGCGAGTACATTATATATTATTTTTTAAAATATGTAAAGAAAAAAATAACCGACTTCAATTGAGGTCGGGTATTAATCGGTTGACGGCTGACGCCACATTATAAAGGCGACCACAGGTCGCCCCTACGAAA
>JBNMGQ010000129.1:0-4497 GCA_050872345.1 Eubacterium sp.
ATGTAGGGGTCGGCGTCCTCGACGACCCGAAAATCCCTCAGTCAACTTTGTTGACTGAGGGATTGAACAGGCGAATATCATTCGCCCGTTTCTGACCACTGACCACTAATCACTGTAAACTATAATTTACCTACACAAAAATTACACACCAATGCAATAGACTAAAGTCAGGAGGTGGGGAAATGTACAGAATACTCATATGTGACGACGAAAAAGAAATAAGAGAAAGTATGGCTGACTATATGATGGACGAAGGCTTATCGGTTGCAGTTGCAAAAAACGGGCAGGAAGCCGTTGAAATTTGCAAAAGCGAAAGCTTTGACTTAATCGTGCTTGATGTTCGTATGCCGAAGCTTGACGGACTCGGTGCGTGCAAAAAGATTCGTGAATTTTCAAATGTGCCGATTATTTTTCTTTCTGCGTACGGCGAAGAAAAGAACTTTCTTGACGCTTACAAAAACGGTGGTGACGACTACATTGTCAAGCCTTTCCCACTTGCAATTCTTTATGAAAAATGCATTGCAATGATTAAAAGGTACAAGGGCATTGACGAGAGTAAAATAACCGTCGGCAAAATCACAATTGACGAAAAATCGAGAAAAGTGTACACGCCAAACGACTGCATTACGCTTACAAATATCGACTTTGAACTGCTCTACTACCTTTGCATTAACAAGGATATTGTTTTAAGCCGTGACTTGATTTTAAGCCGTGTATGGGGATTTGATTATGAGGGCGACACAAGAAGCGTTGACACTCATATAAAAAGAATCAGGAAAGCACTAGGCGAGTATTCAAGCCAAATCAAAACAGTATCCGGTGTCGGCTACTGCATTAGGGAGGTGTAATTATGACGACTAAAAAACTAAGCTTAATAATCACTTCATTAACACTTTTAATTTGCATATTATTTTCAGGTGTGCTTTATTCGATTTCAAAAGAGGTTGTAAGCGACAACTTTCAAAGAGATGTGACTTCTGTAGAAAAAAATATAAGCACAGAAGCTTTTGACAAAAAAAACAACGGCGAAACAATCACACCGAATGAATACGCAAAAATTCTTTGTAAAAACAGAATAATATGGTCACCGTATTCAAACAAATTACAGTATCCTTTCACCTTTTCAATCTTTGATTCAAAAGGAAACATTGTTGAAAAGTACGGTTACTATATTTTAACCGACGACGATTACATAAATATCGATGACTATATGACAAACGATATTATCGAAAAATTCAAAAACACTTTTGGCAATCCTGCTGTAGGCGTTACAATTGATAAATTCAGTTATTACATTAAGGACGGCAAAAAAATAGTAACAACTATATCATTTTACGACTATAATACAGAAAAAACGCTTGACATTACTCTAAACAATTACAAGGGCAAAACAATAACAAAAACAAATGTGGGCAGATTTGATGAAGAAGATTCGGTAAGCATCGATTTTGACTTTTCAAAAATGTATCAAAACAAAGCAAACAAAAAGCTTCAAAAGGAAATGGACAAATTAATCAGTAATCAATATCAACTTTCCGAAAAAGAACTTAATGGAAATAACGGATACATTGCTCACGAAATATCGGCGCAAAGCTATACTTTCGGCAAAACCGACAACAAGTACACTGCATATTACATTTATAAATATAATGAACCGTACTGCACAACTCAAAGCAATATTTTCCGTTCAGGCATTGATTTTTTAGTTATAATCTTTGTAAGTATGTCGGTGATTTTATCGATTATCGCTTGCAAAATTTTCAAAAAACAGCAAGAATTAAACGAAGCAAAACAAGCGTTCACTTCGGGTGCTGCGCACGAGCTTAAAACTCCGATAACGATTATCAACAATCAATGCGAATGTTTGATTAAAAATGTATCGCCCGAAAAAAATCCGGATTACATTTCGGCAATTTATCGCCAAAACAAGCATATGTCAAACCTTGTAAGCAAGCTTTTGCAATATAACAGAATTAACCAAGAATCAATCAGCAAAACCAAGTTTGACATTAAAGAGCTAGCAAGCGAAGAAATCGAAAAATATAAAATGCTTGCAGATGAACACGATATAATTGTCGAAACAAATCTAAACAGCAAATTCATCTTTGCCGACCGTGATTTGACTTCGCTTGTTATTGACAATTTCCTTTCAAATGCAATTAAAAATACGAAAAACGGTGACAAAATCAAAATTGAATTTGCAGGCAAAAGATTCAGTGTTTTCAACGAAGGCAGTCAGATTGATTCAAAAGACGGCAGAAAAATTTGGGAAGCGTTTACAAAGGGTGCCGACAATGATGTGATTGAATCACACGGTATGGGTCTTGCAATATGCAAAAAGATTTTAGACCTTCACAAATTCAAATACGGCTATATAAATAAAAATTCAGGCGTTGAATTTTATTTTGAAGTAAAGTAATTCTCTCCCTCAGTCGGTAAACCGACAGCTCCCTCGTCAGAGGGAGCCAAGCCTTGCTTCCCTCTGACGAGGGAAGTGTCAGCTACGCTGACGATAGGAGAGATAAAAACAATGGGCTGACAAATATCAACCCATTGTTTTTTTATTATGCTTTTTATAAACAATTCCACAAACGCCTGACACCACAGCCGTCAAAACAAAGACGATTATTGCAGTTTTTGTATTATTATTTGAAAGCTCATTGCCGCAAATGGTTGAAGTGATGATAGACGGTATTCTTGCAACAGTCGTTATAGCAAAAAACCTGACAAGGTTAATATCCGTTGCCGACACGATATAGGTAAAAATATCCTTAGGCGTACCCGGAATGAGATAGAAAAGCCAGAGGAAAAGATTTTGATTTTTAGTATTGCTCAAAACCTTAAGCTTTTTAAACTGTTCTTCGTTTACAAAAGCGTTGATAAAAGCCGAGCCGAAAGTTTTTGAAAGAAGAACGATAACGAGCGAACCTAAAAAAGTACCGATTGAGCAGTAAAGAAGTCCACCCCAAGTGCCGAAAGCGTAACCGGAAGCAATTTCGAGTGGTTCGGCAGGAATGATTTTGATTACTGTTTGAAATGCACGAATAAGCACAAAAATCACTGCGCTTAATCCTTTATACTGACTAAGCCAAGCATTGAAGCTTTGAGTGTCGGACACGAAAGCCGTAAGCTGTTTGCCGAATGTAAAATAGACTGCCAAAAATGATATGAGAATCGCTGCAAGGCTGACGCCGTAAACAATGCAAACGCTTTTGCTCGGCAGTTTGAAATATTTTTTAAGCAGTTTCACCGTAATACCTCCTTGCTCTGTAGCTCGGCATACGGTCAAAGTGGTGCCACAAGCCGTCAAGCTCACCCTTATAGCCTTCTTTCCACGGTTTATATTTGCCGTTGAAGTGGACTATTACCGTGTTTTCCCTGACATATTTAATTGCTTTGTCAAAAGTCATTTTATCAACAAGTCTTGCAAAGCAACGCTCGTCAAGGTTGATAATATTTTCATCGAAAGTTGCAATCAAACCGTCATACATAATGTTGATTACATCCTGGTCGGCAAGGAAAAGGATAGGCTTTTTCTTTTTAATAATGTCGAAAACTCTGTCTTTTGAAAAGATTTCACGCATAAGTTCAAGGTTAAAAAGCATAATGCCGGCGTTGATATATCTTTTTGACTTCTTTATAAAAAGTCTTTTACGATTCCAAATATCCATAGCGCCGTCAAAATGCTTTGCGCCGATAATGACATTGCCGTTAAAATCGGTATGGTAAAAATCGTCAAGGCTGTTTAAAACGACGGTATCAGGGTCGATATAAAGGATTCTGTCAAGATTTTTCGGCAAAAGCTCGCTTGCAAAAATACGATAATAAGTTTCCTTTGATATACGCTTGCAAGTCGGTGCGCCGTCAAAAAGTGTATTGTCAACCTTGATAGGATGAAGCGAAATATTTGTGTTTATCGTCACTGCGTTTATAAGCTGAAAATCCTTAAGAGTAAGCGACGAATGGACTATGTAAAGGTCGATTGCCTCGCCTGTGTTTGAATATGCGATTGACTTAAGCATTGTGCAAAGTGGCAAAACATAGCCACTGTTAAGAGTTACTAAAATGTTCATATTCCCATCTCCTTAATTTTAAAATATGATTTATAATTTAAGAGTCAATAAATCAGTATTAAACGAAAGTTAAACTTCCTTTCTTTGCCTGTAATTATATATACTGATTTTTCATATTTTGTAAAAGAAAAGCAAAGAAGTGATAAAGAAGTTCTTTCGTTTTTATTAAGTTTGATAAGAATTTAACATTTCCATCTTACATTTGGGTGAATATAAAATTACAAATATGTAAGGTGAATTATGTTTACGGTTGTGAATAAGCAGCCATAACCGCACCGGAGTTTCAAACAATTAGATTATTTACTTCATTAGTGCAAACCGATTAATAAATTAATCTATATTAACAACGCAGGAACGATACGATTTTAGGTATCTCTGGATACCGTAATCGTATCGTTGGTGCTTCGAGCCTTTCGCTCAGGGG
>JBNMGQ010000130.1:0-4407 GCA_050872345.1 Eubacterium sp.
CGTAGGGGCGACCTGTGGTCGCCTATCTCTCCTATCGTCAGCATAGCTGACACTTCCCTCGTCAGAGGGAAGCAAGAACTTGGCTCCCTCTGACGAGGGAGCTGTCACGATAGTGACTGAGGGAGAGAAAAAATACAATGTGGCGAAGCCGTCAACCTTTTATAAAGTATAATTTATTTGCGTTTTTATTATATTTGTGCTATTATAGTCACATTAAATACAAGAAGGTAGAATATGGCGAAGGTATGTCAGCTTTTTTCAGGAAGCAGTGGTAATTCAATATTAGTATCGAGTGGTGGTCACAATTATCTTGTTGACATAGGTGTTTCGGCAAAGAGGTGTGAAAATGCGTTAAAGCAGGTCAACATTGACCCCCAGAGCATTGAGGGTATTTTTGTAACCCACGAGCACACCGACCACGCAAAAGGTATCAGAGTTTTTGCAAACAGATACAATACACCTGTTTACGCTTCACCACTTTGCATTGACGAACTTAAAAGGGCAAACCTTGTTGACGACAAGACAAATGTCAATTCTATCGAAAACCACTTGACTCTTGACGGTATTGAAGCTTTGGCGTTTCACCAAAGCCACGACAGCGTGGACTGCCTTGGATACAGGTTCAATTTCAGCGACGGCAGAAGTGCATCGGTTTGCACCGACACCGGATTTATAACCGACAATGCGAAAGAAATTTTACCGGGCAGTGACCTTGTATTTATGGAATCGAACCACGAAATTGCAATGGTTAATGCAGGACCGTACCCGTACAATCTTAAAAAGAGAATACTCGGCGCTAACGGCCACCTGTCAAACTTTGCCTGTGGCGAATATTTAAAAGAGCTTGCAAAATCGGGCACTACCCGTTTTGTTTTGTCGCATTTAAGCAGAGAAAATAACTTGCCTGAACTTGCAAGGCAAACTGCTGTTTCGGCACTTGACGAAGCTCATTTTAGTGAAAACAGTGACTACAGGCTTTATGTTTCACCACCTGAAAACGAAGGCAGAGGTATCGTGTTATGATTAACCTGACTGTAATTGCCGTTGGCAAGCTTAAGGAAAAATATCTGCGTGACGGCTGTGGCGAATATATCAAAAGGCTCGGCGCTTTTTCAAAAATAAATGTTATTGAAATTGACGAGGAAAAGGTCGGCGACAATCCGTCCGACGCTCAAATAAAAAATGTAATTGAAAAAGAAGGACAAAGGATTATCAAAAAAATTCCTAAATCAAGCGCAGTAATTACTCTTTGCATTGAAGGAAAGGAATATTCAAGCCCTGATTTTTCAAAGCTGATAGAAAATATTTCGATGAATAATTCCAACATTTGCTTTATTATCGGTGGCTCGTTCGGGCTTAGTGACGAAGTTAAGAAAATGAGTTTTGCTAAGCTTTCTTTCGGCAAAATGACATTACCTCATCAGCTTGCAAGAATGGTTTTGCTTGAGCAGATTTACCGTGCTTTTTCAATTTCAAACAATTCAAAATACCATAAATAATATCGATAAGGAGATTTGCTATGGCTTTAAGTGCAATGCTTATACTTGAAATAATAATCGTATTTTCGTTTGTTGTAACTTCACTTTTTATGTTTATACCGAAGAAAAACGAAGGCGTACATAAAATATTTTTTTCACTTGGAATTATGCTCGGAATACTCGTTGTATTCGTCAGCGCAACATCACTTCCGTCAAATATGGCAATGCAAAGCGTTGCGTGCTGGATGTGCTTAATTCCTGACGCTATCGCAATAATCTTAGCTGTTGCAAAAGGTCGACCGAACTTCTTTGCGAAACTTTTGGTTATGGTAACAACCGTACTCGGTGCACTGAGTTATTTATATTTAGGATAAAATTAAGGGAAGCAGGTTTCTGCTTCCCTTTTATTTCGCTATCCTATAATCTTTTTATCAACGAATACCTTATAAATCGTATTTACAATCAAAAATAATGTATAGCCGATAAGCATTGCGCCGACAACATCGCTGAGGTAATGAGCGCCGGCAACCATTCGTGTATAGCCGACAACACCGACGAACACAACGCTTACGCAAAACATGAACGGTGCAAGCTTCTTAAGCTTATCAAAAGCATTGCAAAACATTACGCTTAAAAAGAGCATAACAGAATAAGTCGTATGTCCACTCGGGAAAGAGTCGGTACGGCTGAAAAGGTGGTAATCATAAGCGCCCATCGATGCACTTTTTTGATACCAAGGAGTAAATGCGCCGAAGTCGGTAGTTTTAACCATAGACGAAGTAAGTGGCGAATACTTACCTTCGCTCAATCCATCCTCGTCAAAAAAGCCGTTTGAATAAGCCACCATTTCCCTAAACCTTACACGGTGGGTAATAGTTTTGCACTCTTCAACTATCTTGTAAAAAATGCCGAGGAGCACACCTGCAAGTGCAAGTGCTTCGAGTTTTTTAAGCTTTATCTTATCAACTTTTGACAAAAGAAGAATTGAAATAATTGCAACTGCAAAGCTGATTGCGAAATAAATGCCTTGACTCAAATTATCCTTGCCGAGTTCATAAAGAACATTTTTTGTAACATTTTCAATCAACTTTTTCCAACCGATACCACAAAGGGCAAAAAAGCCGAGCACTTCAACACCTTGCAAAACAAAATTGAAAAATTTATAAGCCTTGGAACCGGTATTTTTAATCGGTTTTACAAACGGTAAAAGCCTGCCGATTACAGTAAGCACACCGTTTAAATCACGCTTGCACAAGAGAATAATCGCAAAAGCAGGACCCCACATACCCCAGTAAACGAACTGGCCGAAATGCTCAACAAGTTTCACAAAAGTAAGCTCAGGATTATAAATCTGTTTGTCGATATTTAAATCATTTGCGCCAGCGTTAACACTTGCAAAAATCATTAAAGCGAACAAAACAATATAAATAATAATCGAGCTTATCAAAAGCTTCTTATCAACACTCTTTTTCATACCTTACTCCTTAAAATCGTTATAATTTAGATTAACATAAATTTAAAAGAAATACAACTACTTTCTATTTTAGGGCATAAAAAAACACGAACCGAGTATGATGTAGGTGGTTGAGGGATGGTCCGTGTCTTTTTATTAACTTAAGGAGTAATAGTTAGTCGTTACTAACTACCTATAAGTTAGCATAACCTAACTCATTTGTCAAGCCTTTTTTATATTTTTTTCAAAATAAATTAATTTTACTGTCTTTCAATCATTTTTGCGACTATTACCGACATATCGTCCCTGTGTTTTTCGTCGCTTTTGTCAATTGCGATTTGAAGAATTGCATTTGCTTTTTCGTTAGGGTCAAGGTCGGTGTCAAGGCGCAAAAACTCTTCAAGCCATTCGTCTGCCACATCGGTAACGCCGTCGCTCATCATAATAATTTCGTCGTCTGTATTGAGCACCGTGGTACGCTTTGCAAACTCAACGCCACGAAGTATACCGGCAGGCATTGAGGTAAGCTCGCATTTTGTAATTCTGTTATTTTTAACAATATAGGAACGAGGTGCACCTGCTTTGTAAAATTCGCATTTGCCACTGAAAAGGTCAACACGAACACAATCAAGCGTTGCAAGGCTTTCCTCGTGGCTTTTAACAAGAAGCGCACTGTTGACAACCTTAAGCGACGAGTCAAATCCAAAGCCGGCACAAAGAAGCTTTGACAAAAGACCTGCGCCCATAGCACCGTCCAATGCTGCCCTGCCACCTTTACCCATACCGTCACTGATAATAAAAATCATATGGCCACGAGAATCGTTAATAGTCTTAATCGTGTCACCGCAAAGGTTACCTTCGGCGCAGTACTGAGCAAAACCTATGCTCATTTTAAAATTAGGCTTTTCCATAAAAGAGAGCATTGTGCCGGCAGAAGAAATATTTATTTTGCCGTTTTCAAATTCTCTTTTGCAAATCTTACATATCTCGTTTGTAAGGCGTTTGTTATTAAGATTTTTTGTATCGTTTGTGGCTAAAATTTCTATTCTCATTCGGTCGTATTTATCAACAATAGCCGATATGTTTTCGGGAAAAATATCATATTCGCCGAGCATCCTGCGTATTCTTCCTGCCGATTTAAAGTCAAAACTTTCTGCTTCGTCAAATTCAAATGCCAAGTCGTTGAGCATATCGGATATTGAGAAAAACTGGTCGGACGCTACCATTCGTATTTCACTTTCCATCGGGTCAACGGCAGACATTGAATTGATTTTTTCCCTTACATCTCTTACGCTTTCGCTGACCTGAGCAAGCGCAGACGACGCAAATTTCAGCCTTACGACAAGGCTTTGCCTAAGGCTTCCTTCGGGCGCAATATCTGCCCCACTCTCCCACAAATCCGAAAGTTTTGAAGTAATTTTATCAGGCAAAACGCAGAGAATAATACCTGCCAAAAAGCTTTCGATAACTGTGCAC
>JBNMGQ010000131.1:0-4367 GCA_050872345.1 Eubacterium sp.
GTTGCGAAGAAGTAGTCAGAATCGAGTTTTTCGGGAAGGGTGCTGTACGATGGTACTGCCCCTGAGCGAAAGGCTCGAAGCACCAACGATACGATTACGGTATCCTTTAGATACCTAAAATCGTATCGTTCCTGCGCTACTGATATAGATTATTTGATATTCAATTAGTGATATTGAAATAAATAGTCTAATTATTTGACACTTCGGTGCGGTTATGGCTGCTTATTCACGACCGCAAACTATAATTTATCGTTGCAATTATTTTTAACAAACTCAATTTCGCTTTCTTTAACATTTTCGAGTTCATTATCGATAACTTTTTGCAAGACAAGGTTTAGGGTTTCTCCTATTTCTTTACCCTTATAGCCGAGGTTCATCAAATCAAAGCCGTTAATTTTCAAATCCTTAATTTGATACGGTTCTTTTGAGTTGATAATTTCATCAAGATATTTTTCGGTCACATCAAGATTTGCAAGTTCTTCGCTTGTTTTGGCAGGATTTTGACCGAGTTTATCTGCTCTTTTAACGGCTATCAAATCTCTCATACCCTGCTCACCAAGTTTAGAAAGCCATTTTTTTATATTCTTCTTATCTCTTCCGATATGAATATCGTGAATCGGAATAATCAGCATAACACGGTCATAAATTTCGTTTGATACTTTAAACCTTTTAAGTATAGGTCCACTGATTTGTGCGCTTATTTTTTGATGTCCCTTGAAGTGGTCGACACCGTTTTCGTCAGTAGTTTTAGCCGACGGTTTGCCAATATCGTGAAGAAGCATAATAAGTCGCAATTCTGGGATTTTAGGCGACATTTCAACAGTTTTTGCGATATGAGTATAGACATCATAAAGGTGCCAAACTGTATTTTGCTCACAAGTAAAGGTCGGCACCAATTCAGGGATAATGACTGCTATTACTTCTTTATATTCGCATAAAACCGAAAAAACATTATCACCCATCAAAAGCTTAGTAAGTTCGGTAAATATTCTTTCACTTGCAACATTTCGCAAAAGTTCTTTATTTTTAAAAATCGCATTTTTAGTATTTTCTTCAATATCAAAAGACAGCGTCGAGGCAAAACGAATGGCACGCATAATGCGAAGTGCGTCCTCATTAAAGCGTTTATCGGCATCACCGACGGCTTTTATAACTCTATTTTCAATATCTTCCCTGCCACCGAATAAATCGACTGTTTCGTTTTTATTAGGATTATAGGCAATCGCATTGATTGTAAAATCTCGTCTTGACAAATCATCATCAATTTTATTTACGAAAGTCACGCTCTCAGGGTGACGGCTGTCGCTATATTCGCCGTCGCTTCTATAAGTCGTGATTTCAAAATTATCGCTGTCAAAAACAGCAGTAACGGTACCGTGTTTAAGTCCTGTTTCAACAAATTTGATATTATTATTTTTCAAAATTTCTTCAAGTTCAAGTGGCTTGGCAGAAGTTGTAATATCAATATCGTTACATTCCTTATTCATAAGAAAATCACGAACACAACCACCAACCTGATAAGCTTCAAAGCCGGCTTTTTCAATTAAATCAATAAGATAATTTGCCTTTTCAAATAAAGTCATAATGCACCTTTTAAAAATAAATTATATTAATATTTTATCATAATTTATCTAATAATACAATTATGAAATATTTTTACACTTACTTAATCACATCGCTTATCGGTGGCTTTGGCTACTGCTTAATTGAAATTTTATACAGAGGACGAACGCATTACTCAATGTTTTTCGCAGGTGCTATAGTGCTTAGCAGTTTTTATTATATCAACCAAAAATACGAAATGCATTTTTTAATGAAATGTTTGGTTGGTATGTTGATAATAACAGGTGTTGAGTTATTATTTGGGTTTGTATTTAATATTGTTCTTAAGGAACATGTATGGGACTACTCCGGTATGCCACTCAACTTTTTCGGTCAAATCTGCGTACCGTTTTCACTGCTTTGGTTTGGTGCATCAGGTATTGCTTTTAAGATAATTGATATGGTGCAAGGGAATATAAAAGTATAAAAAAAGCGCAACACAAATCGTGTTGCGCTTAAAGTTTGATAAATTAATGTTTATCAGGCGAACACAGTTCGCCCATCTCTCCTATCGTCAGCATAGCTGACACTTCCCTCGTCAGAGGGAAGCAAGGGCTTGGCTCCCTCTGACGAGGGAGCTGTCACGATAGTGACTGAGGGAGAGAAAAAATACAATGTGGCGAAGCCGTCAACCGATTGCAAACTAAAATTTATAGCCGTGCACCGAATAAATATTAGCTTTACCACGGTATGTACAGATAAGGTCTACTTCACAACCTGACGAGAAATAATGTTCATAATCTGAACTAAATACAAGTTTTGCCTTTTGTTTTGGTTTAACAATTACCGGCTCAGCAGTTTTTGACAGGCTTTTATCAAGCAAGGTTACATTGAACATTCTTCCTCCGTCATAAGCAGTTGCAGGTGCTGAAGGTGCTATTTTTACAGGGTACATTGAATCATTATAAAATTCAACAACAATAATTTTTTGAGGTGTAGTATTATAGCCAAATTGAGCAGAACCATTCAATTTTTTATCTTTTGATGAAGCTACATATATTTTTATGCTTTTCTTATAGGTTTTGCCCTTATATTTTACGGAAGCCGTAATCTTTGCAGTACCACGCTTAATACCTTTTACTGTACCTTTTGATGATACTGTAGCTATTTTTTTATTACTTGATTTATATGTAACTTTGCCTTTTCTCGGCAAAACAGTCGGTTTTAATTTATAAGTTTTACCTTTAGAAACTGTTACATATTCTTCTTTATATTTTATTGACGGATTTTTAATATTAAGAGTTATTGTTTGTTCAGCGCCGTCACCGTTAACGGTAATTGTAACCTTACCTTTAGACTTACCTTTAACTTTACCGGTAGAGCTTACAGTAGCAATCTTAGTGTTACTGCTTTTATAAGTATAAGACGACGAATTACCTTTAACACTCAGCTGTTCACTTGTTCCTATACAAATGTCTTTATATTTACAATTCACTTCAGGAATAATATAATAAGGCAAATTAACCGAACCTGTATAAGCGTCACCATTGAAGTTAACTGTTACATAATGAAGTCCGGCATTAGGATTATTATCATATGCAACAGTATAGTGAGAAGCATCTACATCATTACCATTGTATTTAACAGATACAAAAGGAGTAACTGTTTCGCCGGTGTAATAATATTTAGTTCTATTAAGTGAATAACTTAATGCTGATGCATCTACTTTAGGTACATCTTTGCAACCGGTGGTATAGAAATAAATGTCAGACGATAATGATTTTTTATTTTTGCTATACTCTTTACTACCGTTCCAAGTGTAATCGGTATTTGCAGATATATTAGTTAAAGTATATTTAGCATTAACCATATAATCTGAAATAACATAATCCATATAAAATGTCGTTGCGTTTTCATTTGAAAACTTTTTACTTCCGGAATAAGTATTTTTCCAGGAAAAAGTAATTTCATTGTTACCTCTGTCAGCAGTGAAAGTCATGTAAATAGAAGTATAATTTTCACTTGAAAATTCAAGTGAAGGCATATCAACTACAGCTCTCAAAGATTGACCTTTTGCAATAGCATCACCGTTTTGCATTTGTCCGTTAGGACCATACAGCGTTACTGTCGGCTCAGATGCAGCATAAGAAACAATTGAACCATTTGAGCCAAATGTCAACGAAAATAATACTAACATTGATAATAATAAACTTGTAATTTTTTTGAATTTCATTTTAATATTCTCCTTATTTTTTATTGCTACTAAATATTACAACAACTTGCTTAAAAGCAAGTCAACATACGGTACTTATATTAGTACGATGAAATTTTGTATTGCACCTATATGGGTGCAGTTAAAGTATATCACACAGTTAAAATTAAGTCAAGAATTTTGTTCTTATTTAAGTGCAAAGGAGTATGGCTTATGAATATTGAATATGAAAAAGAATTTGGAAAAAATATAAGAAGAATAAGAGAAGAAAGAAAAATGACGCAGGACGCATTATCAACAAAGCTGCAATTGAGTGGTTGTGACATAACCCGTTCGGCAGTTGCTAAAATGGAAGTAGGACAAAGGCACATTTATCCCGATGAAATAAAATTAATCAAAGAGATCTTGAAAGTAAATTATGATGAATTATTTGATATTTAAACAAAAAATAAGGCGAACGGTGTTCGCCTATCAATCCCTCAGTCAGCAAAGCTGACAGCTTCCTTTACACAAAGGAGCCTTAATTATAAATCATAACCACTAGTAAACTAGTGGTTTGCAAATTCCTAGAAGGATGCCTTACAGGCTCTGCCCCTAGAAGGGGCGTAGAATA
>JBNMGQ010000132.1:0-4308 GCA_050872345.1 Eubacterium sp.
ATCTATATTAGAAAAAAAATTACCGTAGGGGCGAACGCAGTTCGCCTATCTCTCCTATCGTCAGCATAGCTGACTGATGAGGTGAAAGCAATACATTAACGCAAATATTTTCCACCTCATCCGACGACTGTCGTCGCCACCTTCCCCTCAAGGGGAAGGCTGACGATGCCCATATAAAGTTATTATTCTTGAGGTTTAAGTGGACCGTAGAAATACGAAGAAGTTGCGCCACCGTCGATTAAAAATGTTGAACCGGTAATAAATGCACCTTTTTCACTCATAAGAAGTTCGGCAACATTTGCCACTTCGTCTGCCGTACCCGGTCTGCCTGCAGGACATTTTGCAAACATATTTTTATAAAAGTCGCCCCTGATACCGTTAAACTCATCTATTGCAAGTGGTGTAACAATAATTCCGGGTGCAATATCGTTAAGCCTTGCGCCTCTTTTGCCCCCATTCAACAGATTGCGCCATAACTCTTTTTTCGTTGCAACGCTTAGCAAGTTGGTAAGCGTGAAGTGTATCCTTAATATTTTCAGGCTGTAAAATATCAAGTTTTAATAATTCCTCACTCGGTGTTGTTGCCAAAAGTTCATCTTCTTTTGTAGTAAGCTGTGGCATTCTCCAACCTGACTGGCTCGATATAGTCACGCCACATCCACCGTTTGCGATTACTTTTCCGACTTCTTCAAGCAAAACTGCAGTGCCGTATAAATCGACTTTTAAGATAGCTTCTATGGGTGCTTGACTCGGTGAAACGCCTGCACCGTTTACAAGCATTTTAATTTCGCCGTATTCCTGCGCTTTGGCTATAAGTGATTTAATTGACTGCCTTGACGAAATATCTGTTTCAACAGCTTCTGCATCAAAGCCGGCGTCATTCATAATTTTCGCAATTGTTTTTGCATTTTCAATTTTCTTGTCACCTAAAATGATTTTTTTGCCGTAACCGACTCTTCGTGCAATTGCCATAGAAATTTGACCTGCACCGGTGACTATCATAACATCTTTTTTATCCATATAAATCAACTCCTTTTTATTTTCAACTTTATTATAATCAATTAATAATTATCAATCAAAACTTTATTCTTATTATATTGATAAGTATAACTAATCATTGTATAATATAAACGAGGTGATATTATGTTTTTAAGGCAGATGGAATATTTTACGGCAGTTGTTGAAGAGGGCAACTTTTACCTTGCAGGTGAAAAATGTCATATTTCGCAATCGGCAATATCTCAGCAAATAAAAAAGCTTGAGGATGAAATCGGAGTTAAACTCCTTGACAGACATAACCGTAGCTTTACCTTAACAAAAGCCGGCGAGCATTTTTATCAAAAAAGCGTTGTGATTATGAGCGACATTGAAAAGCTTGTGCGTGATACAAAAAGAATTAACAGCACGACTGCTACGCTTCGACTCGGATATTACACGGGTTATTTGGGAGATGAACTTACAAGTGCAATAGCTGACTTTTCTCAAAAGCAGCCTTCCGTAAGTATTGAAATCGTTTCAGGCAGTCACGAACAGATATTTAATGCTTTGGAAAATAAAAGCGTCGACTTGGCTTTAAATGACCAAAGAAGGGCTTTTTCAGATGCGTACAATAACATTGTCCTTGCAAAAAGCGAAACATATATCGAACTGTCAAAGCATAACGCTTTAAGCAAGCTGAAAGAAATCGACACAGAAGATTTGAAAAACACACCTTGCATTATTGTTGCAAATGAAAATGCCAAAAAAGAAGAACGAGAATATTTTGAAAAAATCGTCGGCTTAAAATGTGATTATATATTTTGCGAAAGCAGTCAGGACTCACGCTTGAAAATTACAACGGGTCAAGGATTTATGCTGGTTGATATTATAGGAAAGCAAGAATTTTCGGACACTTCTGTTTGCACAATACCACTGACAAGAAATAATGAAAAAATCACAAAGACATACTGCGCTTTTTGGAAAAAGGAAAATACAAATGATTTGATAACTGAATTTGTAAACATCTTGCAAGAGAAATTTTAATGCCCATATTATCATATTGCACAAAAATATCGATTGATATTATATAAATTATGTGATATAATCATAACAGACTATGCATTTTCACTGATTTTATTGAAAAGCAATTAAACTTTTGAGGGGTAATTATGGGAAAAATCAACAAAGCAAAAATCAAAGATACTTTATCAAGTGTTAAAAAACATTGGAGCACTCCACCGGAAGGCAGATATGTTCCTTATAAGGAAATACTCGCATACAGTGTAGGTGGTATCGGTGTTAAATCGGTAATCTATATCGTGTATGATATAGCACTTTCTGCAACGAGCTTGCTCGCAGGTTCTGCGCTCGGACTGAAAAACGGTGACCTTGTTAAGCTGAGCCTTATTGCTACAATAATTTGTATGTTTTTGGGTCCTATTCGTGGTTACATAATTGATAATACACGAAGCAGTAAAGGCAAATTCCGTCCGTATTTGCTTTACACCGGTATTCCGTCAGGTGTTATTGTAACGGTGTTTGCGTTTTTGCCGTTTGAAACAATGGGCTATAATCAAAAGCTTGCAGCACTGTTTATAACATATATGCTTCTTCAACTGTGCTATCCGTTTTACGACCAAGCATACAGCACTCTCGTTCAGGTTATGAGTCCGAACTCAACAGAGCGTGCAGATATAATTACCGTTTCAACATTTATCTATTCACTTTCACCGACAATTAAAGGCTTCATTGTTCCGATAATTGCAGGTTTTACAGGTGGCTTGGAGCATATTAATGCGTATCGTGTTATTATGCCGATTTTTGGTATCGGTGGCGCAATAATCGGCATACTCAGCTATACGGGTACTAAGGAAAGAATTATCGTATCGAAGGACTACTCGGCAAAAGTTCCGTTTTTTAAAGGCGTCGGTGCAGGTATTGCAAATAAATATCAGTGGGCACGCTCACTTACTTCTTGGTTCATTTTGCTTCAATCCGGTGTCGGCAACATTACAACTTGGTATTTTTACTACGGTATTAAAGATGTACTTAACCTTTCCACAGAACAGCAGGGTGTATTAAACGGCACATTAATGACCATTTTCGGCGCTGCTGCAACTCCTGCTATGTTTTTAGCACCTTTCCTTATACGAAAAATGGGAAAGAGGAATTATTACATTCTTTATATGGTTGCAAATCTGTTTTGCTTTGTAGGAATGTATTTGTTTATTGAACAAATTTGGGTGCTTTTCGCATTTGTTTGGGTAAGAGGTTTCTTTAACACATTCACTCTCATTTCGGACGGTGCAATGAATGCCGATGTGCTCGACTATCAGCAATACAAAACCGGCGAAAGGCTTGAAGGTCTTATGGGTCAATTTGTCGGTATCATAGGTACTTTTGTATCAATGGGCATTACTTACTTTACTCAAACTATAGTTATGCAAAACCACTTTGGATTAACAGACAATTACGATGACCTTTACAAATCGGCATTTCGTGAGCCACTTTCAAAAGGTATGATTGTTATTGCATTTGTCGGCTATCTTATTGCACTTATTCCGTTTGTTACAATGTATACGCTTACGGAAGAAGAACACGAATCTCATATTAAAGTTCTTAAAATCCGTGCTGCTCTTGAAGATTTTGCAACCGATTCGCTATCGGAAGGTGAGCTTGAAGAAGCTAAGCAGATTTATGCCGATTCTGTAACTCAGCTTGAAGAAGCTAAGGTTAAAATAACAACAGCAAAAGGCAAAGAAAAGAGAAAACTTAAAAATCAAATTGAAGCACTTGAACTTGTTATCAACGAAAAGGATAGATTCAAAGATGACAAGATGGTTAAAAAATGTGATAAAGCAAAAGAGCTTCTCACTCATACCATTGAAGAACTTTACGGTATCAGTGAACCGTCAATGGATAAGTATAACGAAGCAAATGCAATGAGCGAAAATACAAAAGAAGAGCAAAGGCTCAAAGCCCAAAAGCTTAAAGAAGCTTCAAGGGAACTTGATAAGTTTAACAAAAAGGCTTATGACTATATTCAGGCAAGAAAGCTTTTAAAACAACTTGAATATTATTCTCATTGGGATGAAATGTTTGAGGTTGAGGCTTAAATTATAGTTTGGCGTAGAGTTAACCGAATTAAGCCTCCCTTGTAAAGGGAGGTGGCACGCTTGCGTGACGGAGGGATTATCGGGCGAACGCAGTTCGCCCCTACGAAAATCTTGTCATTTCAGGCTATCTAATTAGAAAAATCACCGTAGGGGTGAACTGCGTTCGCCAGATAATCCCTCCGTCACGCAAGCGTGCCACCTCCCTTTACAAGGG
>JBNMGQ010000133.1:0-4279 GCA_050872345.1 Eubacterium sp.
ATTGATGGCTTTTGAGTGGATTTTGAAGCGGATTTCAAGCCGTCGATTTTGAAGAAGGAGAAAGGGGTATGATTTTCGGGCATTGAAATGCCCGAAAACGCCGTCCGGCAAAGCCTGTCGGCTTTTCAATTCGTAATACTTTTACGTATGATTCCAAATTCGTATGCAGTAAGGGTTGTTTTTCGCAGAAAATCAAGATTTTTGCGTATTCACTTGAGTATTGCAGTATGATGATTAAAAATCGAGAAATTTTGACAACGCCGTAAGCAAAAATTGACGAGTTCGCTCTGAAATAGAGTAACTCGTCGGACTAAAACTAAAAACGGCTTACAGGCGATTTGTGACGGCTTTTTGTAGCTAAAACAACAAAAACAAACACACAATCTTTGGTCTGGATATTGAAAAAGATTTGTGATATTGTGTGTGCGAAAGGAGTGATAAAATGCAAAAACAACTGCTGACAAACGGCAATGCATTCAAACGAACAGACGGCAGATGGGGTGGCGTGGTTTGGTACAAGGATGAAAAAGGCGAACGCAAACGCAAGAGCTTTTCCGGCACTACCAAAGCCGAAGTCAACAAGAAAATGACGGACTACATAACCAAGTTTGAAGAAGAAATCATCGATGCCATTGAGGGTAACAAGACTGTAAAAGAGAGTTTATTAAACTACCTGCAAGTGTTTAAGTACCCGAATGTTGAGCGAGTAACCTATGACCGCAACGAGCAGATATACAAAAATCAAATCGTCCCTTACATGGGTAAACTCATTGTATCTAACATAACAGGCGCTGACATTAAGCGGTTAATTAGTACGCTGACCGACAAGGGATATTCATTCTCTACCGTCAAGCAAACATACAATCTACTCAATGAATACTTCGATTATCTTATGCGTGAAGAGTTCATAAAAAAGAATCCGATGAACGCTGTGCCGACAATAAAAAAATCAAATTACCTTGCAAAGCAAAACAAAGAAGTGCTTCCCGTATGCGAAACGATAACCGTATTTACCGATGAAGAAATTGAAAATTTCAAAGCAGAAGCATACAAAAAGTACCCCTTCAGGCGAGCCGAAACACAATCAAGCTTCAGCATATATTCTTATGCTGAACACAGGGTTGAGAACCGCTGAAGCGTTAGGTTTAATCAACAGCGACATAGACCTTGAAAAGAAAGTGATGCACATTCAAAGAGGTGTTAAAGAAGCGCAAAAGCGTGACGGAACAGAGCGAAAAAGCGGACGGGAAATCGTCGTTGGCAAGCTAAAAACCGCTTCAAGCAAGCGTATCGTACCCTTAAACGAAACAGCAATACAAGCGATTATTGAGTTACGTAACGAGCGATATTTCGGTGAGGATGCACCATTGATACCCGATGCAGACGGCAACTTTACAAGACCGTTGAATTTAAGAAAGCGGTTTTATTCCATACTCGATGCGGCAGGAATCGAGAAAAAAGGCTTACACAGTTTGCGACACACCTTCGCAACAAAGCTTGTAACAGGAGTGCGAGCAGATGACGGAACGGTAAAAGCATTAACACCGAGGCAGGTGGCAGACCTACTCGGACACACAACTTCGGAGATAACCGAAATGTATTATGTCAAGCGAAACACGGATATGCTGATGGGCGTTACAAACGGATTTGAATTGTGATTGATGCTTTTTTGATGATGTACCAAACGGATTGCATGGATTGTGTGGCACAAAGTGAACAAAAAACAGTGTAAAATAAAAAATCGGCGTACGGAAAAGACCGTGCGCCGTAGTTTTATCTATATGGGAAAAGCAAGTAAAATCGCCGTAAATAGCCGTAAATAAAGGAAAAAAGCACCGAAAATTCGGTGCTTTCTTTGGCAGGGGCAGAAGGACTTGAACCCTCGGCACGCGGTTTTGGAGACCGCTGCTCTACCAACTGAGCTATACCCCTATATTATGGTGGGCCATCAGGGACTCGAACCCCGGACCAACCGGTTATGAGCCGGTGGCTCTGACCAACTGAGCTAATGGCCCATAGTCGCAACAAATACATTCAAGCGACTTTGATATAATATCACTAAATCGCTTGAATGTCAATAGTTTTTATAAAAAACAGTTAATTATTATTATCGTTATTTTTATCTTTGGCATCATCTTCGCCTTCGCCGTCATTTTCATCATTTTCAGCTTTGACGATTTTATATTTACCCGACACTGTACCGATAATAACAAATAATATTCCGACTGAAAGGAGAACAATTGCAAATACTGTTAAATACTTTGATTTATCACTTTGCTTTAAAGTTCTGCCTGTCAAATCATATTGCTTACTGAGTGAATTTTGAGTAGCAACATCATCGGTTGAATCAATTGATTCATTTTGATTTGCAGTCGGTTCAAATTTAGTTTGCTTAACTGTAGAGCCATTATAAGCTTTAGGTGTATATTTTGTACTTCCTGATTTTTTACTTTTTCTTTTATAAGAAAACTTCGTTGCAGAACTACTCTTTTTATATTTAGAATTTTTCGTAGTTCTCGTAACAGGATTGGAAGGTACAAATTTTGTTGATTTTTCTTTAGCTGTCGGCGATGACTCAACAATTTTGCTTTCTTTAGCAGTAGTAACTTTTGTTGTTTTTTGGGTTGTCAGTTTAGTTGTTGTTTGTTTAGTCGATTTTTGTGTAGTCGTCTTTTGTGTAGTTATTTTAGTCGTCGTCTGCTTAGTCGTAGTTTGCTGTGGTACATACATATCCATTTCGTATTCATTGAAAAGATTATATGTATCATCGTTATTAAAACTAAAGTCACAAGAAATGTAATTTGTCAACGACTTATCGTTTGCATTCTTAAATTGAAAAGCAACTAAAAGTTCATTATAATCACTAGTTGCGTTTACCTTAGAAAAATCTTTATAAATATCAATCTTATTTTTGATTTGTGAATTGGTACTGTTATTATCATCAACAGTAAATTCATAATTTGATTTTTCGTTTTTAACATTAAATTTTAATGTAACTTTATCATCTTCGTCTGTTTTTTCGCTTGAATTGCTTTTTTCGCTATAATAAATAAACATATAGAAACAAGCGTCATTCGTATCAGCTATCCATTTTGCCTGTAAAGTAACATTGTCGTCATTAATATTATACCCACTCTTAATACCTGACCAATTTACTAAATCATCGACATTTGTATATTTATCATCAAATGCATAAATATTACATGGAGCTGAAAAAGCAAAAACCCACAACAGCATTAAAGATAATAAAATTGAAAAGCATTTTTTACTATGCATAAATAAACCTTTTAATCTTCGTTAATCGTCATAGTTTTCAAAGTTGTAATGCTCTCAATATCGCCATATTTGTCTTTAATTCCGATGTCTATTGTACAGACTTTTGAGTTGAAGACATTGCCTATTCTCTTAATGAGAACAACATATTCGTCTTCGTATAAATCTTCTGTTGATAAAATGTCAAATTGCATAATAATTTCTCCTTTTTCGTTGTATGATTTTTACAATTATTCACGCATAATGTTGAATAATTTTGTTATATATTATCACACATTAAACAATAATTCAACTACTTTTGAAAACTTTTTACAAAAAATGATAAATTTTACATCACTTTTATATGGATTTAACATAAACTTAACTTAAGGGCGTAAAATATGCTGTTTTTTGCCGATTTTCATTATTGTGACTTAAATTTTTGTTACTGATTTAACATTTCAAAAAGGTTTATTTTTTGAAAAATCAGAATATTGTTTTAAAAATTTCTAAAAAAATAAGACCGTTTATAACAGTCTTTTGTTACCTTATGAAATTACACTATTCTCAAACTACCCCGCAGACTATGAAAAGATATTAAAGGTTTTATTACCTTATGAAATTACACTATTCTCAAACCTTGATATGGGTATGATTCAAACAGAAAATGTTTTATTACCTTATGAAATTACACTATTCTCAAACAACAATGCTTGTGCATATTCTACCAAAGCAGTTTTATTACCTTATGAAATTACACTATTCTCAAACCATTCTTAATGTTGTTATCTTCAATATATTTGTTTTATTACCTTATGAAATTACACTATTCTCAAACGTGAATTAACCGAATTAAAAGGTAGAATTCGTTTTATTACCTTATGAAATTACACTATTCTCAAACTCATTAAAAGATTTATGACCGAGCTTTATAGTTTTATTACCTTATGAAATTACACTATTCTCAAACTACATTCATCAGCAAATGTGCTTGCAATCAGTTTTATTACCTTATGAAATTACACTA
>JBNMGQ010000134.1:0-4275 GCA_050872345.1 Eubacterium sp.
AAGATTGGTAAAATTGACTTTAGAAATCTTCTTGATTTAGGTGGCTTGGGTCTTTTAATCGGTCAAGGTATCGGCAGATGGGGCAACTTCTTTAATCAGGAAGCTTTCGGTACTAATACGACTACTGCACCGTTTAGAATGTGGAGCCAAAAAATTCACGATACACTTGAACTTTCTGCCGACACTTTGGCAGCTAAGGGTGTCACGGTTGACCCTAATGCACCCGTTCATCCTACTTTTCTTTATGAAAGTGTATGGTGTATTCTCGGCTTCTTTATACTTAATTATATCGTTCAAAAGAAAAGAAAATATAAGGGCGAAGTATTTCTTCTTTACGGCATTTGGTACGGACTTGAAAGAATGGTGGTTGAAGGATTGAGGACCGATTCGCTTTATATCGGGGACACTACAATTCGTGTCAGCCAGCTTTTATCATTGATTATTGTAGTTGCATTTTTGATTATGCATATAATTAATATGGTTAAGCTTAAAAAAGGTACTTTACCCGAAAGATTAAAAATTACTAATACAGATGAAAGAGAGAATAAAAATGTCACAAATAATTGACGGTAAACTTGTTTCAAAGCAAGTCAGACAAAGAGTAGCGCAGGAAACCGAAGAACTTAAGGCTAAGGGTATTACACCCGGTCTTGCAGTTATTATTGTAGGTGATGACCCTGCTTCTCAGGTTTATGTTAAGAATAAAGAAAAAGCTTGCGACGAAGTAGGCTTTTACAGTGAAAAGTATGCTTTGCCTGAAAATACAACTCAGGAAGAGCTCAATAACCTTGTCAAAGAACTTAATGCCAAAAAGGAAATCAGTGGTATTCTTTGCCAGCTTCCACTTCCTAAGCACCTTGACGATAAAGAAGTTATTAATCTTATTGACCCTATTAAGGATGTGGATGCATTCCATCCTGTAAATGTAGGCGCTATTATGATTGGCGATTATAATTTCTTGCCTTGTACTCCTGCCGGTGTTATGGAGCTTATCCATTCAACCGGTGTTGATGTAACAGGTAAAAAAGCTGTAGTTATCGGCAGAAGTAATATTGTCGGCAAGCCTATGGCAATGCTTCTCCTTCACGAAAATGCAACAGTCGAAATCACTCATTCCAAAACTGTTGACCTTAAAGAAATTACCAAAACAGCAGATATTCTTGTAGCTGCTATCGGTAAGGCCAAGTTTGTAACAGCCGATATGGTAAAAGACGGTGCAGTGGTTATTGATGTCGGTATGAACAGAGATGAAAACGGTAAGCTTTGCGGTGATGTTGATTTTGAAAATGTTAAGGATAAGTGTTCGTTTATCACACCTGTACCGGGTGGCGTAGGTCCTATGACAATTTCAATGCTTATGCAAAATACTTTAACTGCTGCAAAAATTCAAAACGGTTTAGATAAATAATTAAAAGAAGGTATCGTTATGGCACTTGAGGAACAAGTAGTTGAAAAACTTATTGAAAAAAATTTGCATATTTCTTTCGCAGAGTCTTGCACTGGAGGGCTGTGTTGTGGTACAATAGTCAATGTCACTAATGCGTCAAAGGTGCTTGATGTGTCGTTTGTAACTTATGCAAATGAGGCTAAGATTAAGTTCCTCGGTGTCAGCGCCGATACTATTTTATCTCACGGTGTCGTAAGCGAAGAGGTCGCTTACGAAATGGCACAGGGCGTTGCAAATGCAGCAGGCAGTGAGGTAGGCGTCGGTATAACAGGTGTAGCCGGTCCCGGTGGTGGTACTGCTAAAAAGCCTGTAGGTATGGTTTGCTTTGGCTTTTACCTTAACGGTAAAACTACTACCTATACCTGCCAATTTGGTGAAATCGGCCGTAATCAGGTTCGTAAGTCAAGCGTTGAGTTCGTTATGAATAAACTGCTTGAACTTCTTGACACTTCTGGCAATTAGTATCATTTATTAATTTAATACTTCGCTGATGTGGCGCAGCCGGTAGCGCAACTGATTCGTAAACGGAAGGCTGTTCGCCGATTTAGGCTCAAAGCAAGTGAAAAATTGAATAAATGCTGATATGGCTCAGTTGGTAGAGCAGCGCATTCGTAATGCGCAGGCCGTCGGTTCGAGTCCGACTATCAGCTCCAAAACCTGCGTAAACACGGCGTTTATGCAGGTTTTTTCTTTTTCTGAAATGCATTTCAAAATTCAATATGCAACAAAAAATCTCACTCTTTTTTACGGAGTGAGATTTCTTTTGTTTATTTGATTTTTCGCCCAAGACCATCTATTGACCATTTATGAACTTGCCACATTTCCGCCGAGCAAATTGCCCATTGTGTTTGCAACATTTTCTTGCATGGAGTCCGTCACATGCATATAGGTGTTCATTGTAAAGCCTGCATCCGTATGACCGAGCATGTGCGATACTGTTTTAATGTCCATTCCTTGCTCAAGGGATAAGGTGGCAAAGCTGTGTCGTAAATCGTGAAAGCGTATTCTCGGCACGCCTGCTCTGTCCTGTATTCTGTGTAATCTTCGTGTGACTGCTGAGGTATCTCGTATCTCTCCTGTTACGGTAGACGGGAATATGTACTTCGATTTCGGTATTTGATTTGCTTTTAATTCGCTTAATAACCGAATACACTCATCACATAATCTTATCGTTCTGATTGAACTTTTTGTTTTCGGCGTGTTGATTTTTATCTCACCTTTAATTTTTTGTACCGCCTTGTTTACCGTTATCGTTTTGTTTTCAAGATTTAAATCATTCCATTCCAAAGCACAGATTTCACCTAATCTCATACCCGTTGTCAGTTCAAGATAGTAAAATTCATAACAACCCGAACGCTTGGTTTCTTCAAGGAATGCTGTTAATTCTTCTTTCTTCAGCGTTTTCATTTCCGGCTTTGTGCAGTTTGGCAACTTCACTTTTGATATGGGATTCTTTGGAATTAAATCTTCATCCACCGCTTTTTGTAGGCAAGAACTGAGTGTTCTCTCTATCCCTTTTACCGAATAATATGCCAATCCGTTACCGTGTTTTTCTCTGCCTCTTTGCCTGCCGTCACTGAATAATCCTACCAAGAACTGCTGACAGTTTACAGTGGATAACTCGCTTAATTTCATATCACCCAACGCAGGTAAGATATTGGTTTTGAACCTTTGCTCGTAACCGTTTACGGTATAGTCCTTGATCACATTTCTGCAACATGTATTTATCCATATTTCATACCATTCATTAAGCGTTGGATCGGAATCGGTTAAGTAAGTATGAGAAGATAACACCGACTGTTCTTTCAGATATTCTTCTTTGGCTTTGCTTAGCTTTTCCTGACATTCTGATTTGGTTTTTGCGGTAACACTTTTTCGTTTTGTCTTGCCATTTTCATCTTTACCGATGTTAAACCAACCTTCCCATCTTCCGTCTTTTCTTTTGCGAAGCGTCCCTTCGCCTTTTGTTCTTCTTGCCATTCTATAGCCTCCTTTCTGCTTTTGGCAATTCAAACATTACCACAAGCGTTTTTCAATAGCCAGATAATTATCTTTTAGATTTTTTATCAATCCAGTCCTTTAGCTGTTCTTTTGGAATGGATTTTCTTCTGCCCAACTGAACAACAGGGAACGATTTATCTTTTTCAATCAGCTTATACAAACTGACATTGGATATGCCAAGTGCCTCTGCCGCTTGATTGACTGATAGCATTACAGGCATTTCATCAAAGTTTTTATACACTTTATCACCTCCGTTTTTTGCTCACAGACTTTCACAAATCGCCTGTAAGCTATTTTTAGCTTTAGTCCGACGAGTTACTCTGCTTTAGAGCAAACTCGTCAAATTTTGCTTACAGCGTTGCCTGATTTTTCATAAATAGGTTTATCATACCGCAACGCTCAAGTGAATACGCAAAAGCCTTGATTTTCTGCGAAAAACAGCCTCAACTGCATACGAATTTGAAATCATACGCAAAAGTATTACGAATCGAAAAGCCGACAGGCTTTGCCTGACGGCGTTTTCGGGCATTTCAATGCCCGAAAATCATACCCCTTTATCCTGCTTTAAAATCGACGGCTTGAAAATCGCTTCAAAGTCCACTCAAAAGCCATCAATTTTCGTTTCAAAAATCATAAAATTTCAAAATCAAAGCCTTTCATATTCTTTGCCGATAAACCCTAAAGCACGGTGCACTAAATTTTGTTGACCGTGTATAGATTACGCATATGAAACCCTCCTTTCAAATTATTAGAGAGAATATTTTTATAAAGTGAAAACCAAAAAGAAAAACACCATTCAGAAAACACTCCCTCTACTATACGGAGAA
>JBNMGQ010000135.1:0-4170 GCA_050872345.1 Eubacterium sp.
CAAACTCCGTATCACTCGTGACGAATTTCTTTAATATTTGATTTGAAATTCATCCCTCATTCGCTTCGTTGCTCCTCCTTTTCAAAATTTGTCGTACAGTGGTGCGTCAAATTTTGTATGGAAAAAGGTTGACGGCTGACGAGTGAATTGTGCGTAGCACAAGAGACACGAGACTCCAAATTTGGTGACCATAGGGAGCAACAAATTTGGAGTAACGGTCTCTTTCACTTCGTGAAATTCACTCACCTCCCTTTTCAAAGGAGGCTTAATTCGGTTAACTCTACGCCAAACTGTAATTTACAGGAGATATTATGAAAAAAGGAAAATACATAGCAAAAATGATATTTCCGATAATATGCATCGTTGTCGGAATAATACTTTTGGGATACATAACTATTGACTACACAAAAGAATGTGAGCAAGCCAAGTGGCCATCGATTGATGCCACGGTTATTGATATGGACAGTTACGAAACAGGCCACGGCAGGGCCGATTTTGCTCATACCGTTTATAAAACGACATACAGCTACGAAGTCGGCAATAAGAAATACACGGGTGAAATCAGGTCTTATTCTCCACATCAAGTCGGCAAAAATATAAGCGTCAAATACAATCCGGACAACCCGTCAGAATCAACAGGTATAACTACTCCTGACACTTCACGATTTGTTATTGCAATAATTTTCGGCTTTGTTCTTGTTTTTGTCGGAATTTTATTTACAGTAATAGTATGGAAAAACAGATTTATTTTATCTGCCGAAGATGATACGAAACATTATCCGTCACCGAAACAAAAAAGAAACCCAAAGGCTTTTTTGCCGCTTTTGTTACCTATTGCCGTTTTCTTAGTCGGTGCAATATTAATGTATTTTCAACCATTTGCGCAGAAAAACATTGATTCAAACAGCTTTGTTCAAATAATGCAAGAGGACGGTTACACTGCAGAAAATTCTTTGCAAAGACTTCAAAATGAATTTGGTATGGGTTCGATTATAATTGAAGCATATTCAGTAAATACCGACAATATTCGTATTGATTATTGTAAATTGAACAGTGATGAGAATGCAAAGCTGTTATACGATTCAGCCACCTTGTCGGCTAAAACTTATGATGTTACCGAAAAGCAATTCTTGGCAGGTTTTGACTACGATTGCTATTATGTTAAAGCGTATAACAGCAATACATTCATTTACGCTGCATGTAAAATCGAATCAAAAGACGAACTTTTAAAATTGCTAAGCGATATGGGATATTATAAATTATAGTTTATCGTAGGGTTAACCGAATTAAGCCTCCTTTGAAAAGGGAGGTGGCACGCTTGCGTGACGGAGGGATTAACGGGCGAACTGTGTTCGCCTATCTCTCCTATCGTCAGCACAGCTGACACTTACCTCGTCAGAGGGAAGCAAGGACTTGGCTCCCTCTGACGAGGGAGCTGTCACGAAAGTGACTGAGGGAGAGAAAAAATACAATGTGGCGTCAGCCGTCAACCTTTTATAAACATTAATTTTTCACCCTAAAAAATCCAAGTGCTACAAGCAAAATTGTCAAAACCCACGAAAGTGGGAAAGCGAGGTAAAGCACTTTTAAATCGAAGAAGTGGTTAAAAACCGTACAGCACCACAATATACGAAACAGGCAAGTGCCGACTATAGCAGAAAAAGCAGGATAAGCCGAATGACCCATACCTCTGAGCACGCCACTCGGTACTTCATAAAAATTACACAGTGGTTCAAATGCAAGGATAAGCAAAATACGAGTGCAGGCATACTGCACAACTTCATTTTGCGTAGTGAAAATTCCTGCGAAAAACTGCCTGAATACCACAATAGGCGCAATAAAAACCAAGCTGCTTATAAGTGACAAGGCAATACTTACTTTGAGAATTTTTTTAACTCTGACCCTTTGGTTTGCAGCAAAATTTTGGCTGGTAAATGTTGTTGAAGCCTGACCGAAAGCAGTGATTACATAGTATGTAAAATACTCATAATTCATTGCAATCGTACTTCCGGCAATTGCTGTTGAACCAAAACGGTTTATACACGACTGCACAAATATATTTGCAAAGCAAAACACTGCTCCCTGAAGCGCAGACGGTATTCCGATTTTAAAGATAGGCAAAGCGTAAAAAGATTTGATTTTAAAATTTTTTATTGAAAACGAAAAGTCATAATTTTTCAAATACCTTATAACAAGAAAAGCCGAAAGCGCAGTCGAAATTGCAGTGGCAATTGCAACACCGTAAACGCCGAGTTTGAAAACGACTACAAAAACTATATTTAAAATCACATTCACAACGGCAGAAATAATCAGGCAGGAAAACGGTTGACGGCTGTTGCCGTGCGCTCTAAGCACTGCCGAGCCGAAATCGTAAATCATCAAAAACGGATATGAACAAAAATATATTCTGAGATATACAGTTGCTGCTTTGATTATGTTCGACGGAGTTTTGATAAGAGAAAGAATGGGAAAAGAAATAATTTGACCCAGCACAAAACCGATTATACCGATAATTACAGCAAGTGACATTGATTCGTTTATTACATCTGCAATGTCGCTTGTTTTTTTCTGCCCGAGTTTATTCGCAAGCAAAACATTTACTCCGACGCTTAAGCCTGACGAAATTGAAATAATCAAAGCAATAATTTCACTGTTCGTACCTATTGCTGCAAGTGACGCAGAAGTGTCAAAGTAGCCGACAATTGCCGTATCAACGCTGTTAAAAAGTTGTTGAAGCATACTGCTAAGCGCAATCGGAACTGTAAAAATGAAAATATTTTTCCAAAGATTGCCGTTTAACATATCTATATTTTTTCGATTTATCATATATTTAACCCTTTCAATTAACCTTGAAATATTTTAGCACAGGATTTATAATAGAAATAGCGAATATATTTGATATTTAATATCGAAAAAAGGAATATAATATGGATAACAACTTATTAAAATATCTTGCATTTGTTGAAACTGTAGACAAGGGCAGTTTTACAAAAGCATCAATCAGTATGAATTATGCGCAATCGTCAATCAGCAAAATGATTAAGGATTTAGAGAGTGAACTCGGTTGCGAACTGCTTAGACGAAATAAAAAAGGCGTTGTTTTAACTTCTTTCGGCAAGGAAATGGTACCTTATGCCCGAAAAATTTTAAAAGATTTTGAAGATATGCAACAAAAAGCGAACGAGCTTAACAACATTCAAGCAGGTATTGTAAGAATCGGCACTTTTTCAAGCGTGGCGATAAATTGGCTTCCTAACATATTTGCAAAATTCCAGCAGGATTTTCCGAATATCGATTACGAAATCCTTTTAGGCGACTATAACGAAATTGAAAAATGGATTGATGACGGCAGAGTTGATTGTGGATTTTTGAGTTTGCCTTTTAACAATAAGTTTGACATTATATCTTTAAAGCAAGACGAGTACAAAGCAGTGCTTCCGGTAAACCACCCACTTACTAAAAAAGACAAATTAAAATACAGTGATTTAAACGACCAACCGTTTTTACTTCTGGAGCACGGTGGAAAAACGGAAGTGTCCGATTTAATCGACAAAAACAATATCCACCCGAATATCAGGTTCACCACTTGGGAGGATTTTGCAATAATGGCAATGGTTGAAAAAGGACTCGGTATCGGAATTTTGCCCGATATGATTTTGAAAAACATACCGTATAATATCGCCGTTCGTTCGTTTGAAACACCGTACTTTCGAGAGATTGTACTTGCAATGAAGGACAGCAAAAAAACTTCCCCTGCTGCAAGGAAGTTTTTGGAATATTTGAAATATAGGGAGAGATAAATTATAGTTTGCGTCGTCGCAAACTCCGTATCGTTCGTGACGAATTTCTTTAATATATGATTTGAAATTCATCCCTCATTCACTTCGTTGCTCCTCCTTTTCAAAATTTGTCGTACAGTGGTGCGTCAAATTTTGTATGGAAAAGGTTGACGGCTTCGCCACATTATAAGGCTCCCTTGCAAAGGGAGCTGTCGGTTTTGCCGACTGAGGGATTGGAAAGGCGAACGCAGTTCGCCCGTTAATCCCTCCGTCACATCATACCCAAGTTACTACGAAACAGTCCACCGGACTGTTTCTCCCAAATCAGAGATTTGGAGTAACGGTCTCTTTCACTTCGTGAAATTCACTCACCTCCCTTTTCAAAGGAGGC
>JBNMGQ010000136.1:0-4117 GCA_050872345.1 Eubacterium sp.
AATTAGAAGAGGGAAACTGATATGAACATTTTTGAAGCTATTAAATCATTAGTTGAATACGCAATCGGAAACGAAATGATTGAAAAAGAAGATGAAATTTGGGCAATAAACAGAATTTGCGAAGCACTCAAAATTGATTTTTACGAGGAAAGTGAAGCCAAGGAAAACGACCTTGAAAAAATCTTAGCCGTTATTCTTGATTATGCTATTGAAAACGGTCTTTGCGAGGACAGTGTTGTTTACCGTGACCTTTTTGACACTAAGATTATGGGTCTTATCACACCGAGACCGAGTTATGTTATAAACAAATTCAAATCACTTTACGAAAAGTCACCTAAGGACGCTACCGACTTTTATTACAAATTGAGTCAGGACAGTGATTACATAAGAAGATACAGAATCAAGAACGATTTGAAATGGATTACAAAGACAGAGTACGGCGACATTGACATTACAATCAACCTTTCAAAGCCGGAGAAAGACCCAAAGGCTATTGCTGCTGCTCTTAAAATGAAGGCTGCAAGTTATCCTAAATGCTTACTTTGCAAGGAAAACGAAGGTTATGCAGGCAGAATCAACCACCCTGCCCGTCAAAACCACAGAATTATTCCTATGACTCTTGCAAACACTCCTTTCTTTATGCAGTATTCACCTTATGTTTACTACAACGAGCACTGCATAGTTTTCAACGCTGAGCATACACCGATGAAAATTGACAAGGGTGCTTTTGAAAAGTTACTTGATTTTATTGAGCTTTTCCCTCATTACTTTGTAGGTTCAAATGCCGATTTACCTATCGTCGGTGGTTCAATCCTTACTCACGAGCATTTCCAAGGTGGCAACTATGAATTTGCCATGGCTAAGGCTCCTATTGAAACTAAGGTTACATTCAAAGGTTTTGAAGATGTTGAAGCAGGTATAGTTAAATGGCCTATGAGCGTTATCCGTATTTCTTCAAATGACAAGGCAAAACTTGTTGAACTTGCAGATAAAATTCTTACCGACTGGAGAAGTTACACAGACGAAGAATCGTTTATTTATGCTGAAACCGACGGTGAAAAGCACAATACCATTACTCCTATCGCAAGAATGAGAAACGGCAAATTTGAGCTTGATTTAGTGCTTAGAAACAACATTACTACAGAAGAATGTCCTTTAGGCTTTTATCATCCACACCCTGAATATCACCACATTAAGAAAGAAAATATCGGCCTTATTGAGGTTATGGGTCTTGCAGTTCTTCCGAGCAGGCTTAAAAACGAAATGGCACTTTTGAAGGACGCTATGCTTTCAGGTAAGGACATCGGCTCTATTGAAGCAATTGCAAGCCACAAAGAATGGGCACAGATGATTATGGATAAATACGACATTAACGAGGACAACTGCGAAGAAATTTTACAGCAGGAAATCGGTATCGTATTTACAGCAATTCTTGAACAGTGTGGCGTTTATTCAAGAGATGAAGAAGGCAAAAAAGGCTTTATCAAATTTATTGAAAGTGTAAAGTAAATGTACAATTTTCACACGCATACATTTCGTTGCCACCACGCACAGGGCAATGACGAAGATTATGTTTTGCAGGCAATAAAAAACGGCTACGACACTATCGGCTTTTCCGACCACGCACCGTATCTTTTTCCAAACGGTTATGTGAGCAGTTTCCGAATGCTTCCGAGTGATGCTAAAGATTATGCCGACAGTGTTAACCGGCTTAGAAATAAATATCAAGGCAAAATTGATATTAAGCTTGGCTTTGAACTTGAATATTATCCTGAGCTTATTGACAAAGAAATTGAATTTTTGAAAAGTTTTAACTACGATTATTTGATTTTAGGTCAGCATTATACAGACAATGAATACGAAGAATATGCAAAGTATTCAGGCGCTGTGACCGAGTCTGTGGCAGTTTTGGATAAATATATCAGTCAGGTTATTTTAGGCGCAAAAAGTGGTCTTTTTACTTATGTTGCTCACCCTGATTTAATCAACTTTAAAGGTGACAGAGAAGTCTACAAAGCTAAGATGACTTATCTTGCAAGAGAGCTTAAGAAAATCGGCATACCACTTGAATTTAACTTTTTAGGCTTCACTGCAAAACGCAATTATCCAAACCCTGTCTTTTGGCAAATTGTTAAGGAAATCGGTAACGATGTCGTAATAGGTCTTGACGCACATAAGCCTGAAGTTTATGCAGATAAAGAAAATCTTAAAAAGGCAAAGGATTATCTGAAAAGCCTTGACATCACACCACTTGATAAAATTGAACTTGTAAAATAGACAAAACCGAGTAGGTCTTAGACTTACTCGGTTATTTTAATATTATGATAAATTATAGTTTAATAGGTTGACGGCTTCGCCACATTGTATTTTTTCTCTCCCTCAGTCACTATCGTGACAGCTCCCTCTTCAGAGGGAGCCAAGTTCTTGCTTCCCTCTGACGAGGGAAGTGTCAGCTATGCTGACGATAGGAGAGATAGGCGAACACAGTTCGCCAGTTAATCCCTCCGTCACGCAAGCGTGCCACCTCCCTTTACAAGGGAGGCTAAACTATAATTTATAACAGAAAACATATGAAAAACTTAACTAACTTACAAAACAGCATCAACAAATCAATGAAGCTTAGCTCTATCATTGATACATTTTGCGACTGCTTCAAAGACGAAAACAAATTTACTTTTGAAACAGGATTATACGAATTTACCTGCGATGAGGAATATTTATTTTCACTTTGTTGTGGTGGCGTTAGGGTTGATATTATCTATCCACCAAGCAGTAAAATTTACGAATTATCATCAAAAAATGGATTTGACAGCGTTCATAAATTCAAAGAATTTGTTTTAAAATCAAGTGAATATACAATTCTTGAAAATGAACCGATTTACAAATTATCAATAAAAGAAATATGAAAATTTATGTTATGCGCCATGGGCAGGAGATTGACACGGTTCGTGGTGGTTGGAGCAGTGTCGGTTTGTCTGAGCAGGGTATTGTACAGGTTGAAACTACTGTAAACCATATCGTTAAAAATCAACGAAAATTTAATATAAAAAAGATAATATCAAGTGATTTGGAAAGAGCAAAACAAAGTGCACTCATTGCTTCTGACAGGCTTGATGTCGATGTCGAATTTATGTCTGAATTTAGGGAAATAAATAACGGCGATCTTGCCGATATGAAAAACGAAATTGCCGACAAGCTTTATCCTAATATATATTATAGAACGCTTGATTTTGATGAACATTATCCAAACGGTGAAAGCCCAAACGAGTTTTACACTCGTGTAAAATCTGCGTGGCAAAAATTGATTCAAACCAACTGTAACGGTAATATTCTGCTTGTCACCCACGGTGGCGTGATAAATGTTATTGAATCGATTATTGACGGCAAGATTTATTCAAATAAAGAACTGTATATTAAAACAATTTGTGGCGAAATAGCTATAGAGTATGAGGTTTGAAATGATTAGAGAAATTAACAGTAATGATTTTGAATTGCTTAGCGATTTGTATATGCAACTTCATCATAATAAACCGATTGAGAAAAGCGAAGCAAACATTAAGCTTTTCAATGATATATTGAACGACAAAAATCATCACATAATTGTTATTGAAAAAGACGGTAAAATTGTATCATCTTGTGTGTGCGTTATTGTTCAAAATCTTACTCATAATCAACAGCCGTATGCAATTATTGAAAATGTTATAACTGATAAAGCGTACAGAAAACAGGGTCTTGCTTCACAATGTCTTGAATATGCGAAAAATATTGCAATAGAAAACAATTGCTATAAAATGATGCTTTTAACAGGCTCAAAGAAAAGAAGTACCCATCGCTTTTATCAAAGAAACGGTTATAATAGATTTGAAAAAACGGGATATATACAGAGATTGTAAATTATAGTTTATAAAAGGTTGACGGCTACGCCACATTTTATTTTTTTCTCTCCCTCAGTCACTATCGTGACAGCTCCCTCGTCAGAGGGAGCCAAGCCCTTGCTTCCCTCTGACGAGGGAAGTGTCAGCTATGCTGACGATAGGAGAGATAGGCGAACACAGTTCGCCCCCTACGGTGATTGTTCTAATATGAACAGTCTAAAACGATAAGACTATCGTAGGGG
>JBNMGQ010000137.1:0-3986 GCA_050872345.1 Eubacterium sp.
CGATATGATTATGGTATCCTAAGATACCTAAAATCGTATCGTTCCTGCGTTATTGATATAAATTATTTAATAATCAATTTGCAATATTGAAGTAAACAGTTTAATTGTTTGACACTTCGGTGCGGTTATGGCTGCTTATTCGGGGCCGTCTATAATTTACCTTGTCTTAACACTCTTTACATTTGACCAAGCGCCGTAAACCTTATAGCCCTTTGAGTCAATCTTATATGCTCGAACTCTTACATAATATTTTTTGCGTGACTGAGCAGTTTTGATTGAAACGGTAGTGCACTTTGTTGTCTTTGTCTTATAATTTGATTTAAAGTTCTTATTAGTTGACCACTGGTACTGATAACCCGAAGCGTTAACCTTTTTCCATTTATAAGTAATTCTGCGACTGCTTCTGCTCTTAGCCGACTTGTTTGAAACTTTTTTAGGAATTGTAACACATCTGAATGTTGAACTTGTTTCGCCTTCGGCATTGTCTTTATAAGCCGAAACTCTGAAGCTGTAGGAATTGCCTGCTGCAAGGTCAGATACATTAAATGTATTTACATTGCCCTCGTTAGTACCGATAAGTTCATATTTTTCAGCTTCGCTGTTATACTTATAAATCTTATAGCCGTCACAATCTGCAAGTTTGTTCCACGAAAGCGAAATGCTTGTATTCGTCCTTTTAGTGTACTTAACGCCTGAAACCTTGATACCGGTTGTTTGTGCGTCAACAGCTTCGGACGCAATACCGGTAAACATATCGCCACTGTCATCGGTTGCCCTTGCTTCAACGGTAACCGAATACGAAATACCTGACGGCAAATCGAGAAGTGTGCCTGCCGTTTCGTCGCCGTCAACATTATTAGTATATGTATTGCCGTTAACTGCGTCATAGGCAGTCATAATATATTCATCAGCGCCACTGACAGCGTCCCAAGTGAATGTAAGAGTTGAATCGTCTGCCGAAATATATTTAACATTAGTAACCTGTGGTGGCAAAATCTTAAATCTGTGCTTAACCTTTAAATCGGAATAACTGCCCTTGCCGACTACATCAACATTTGCGACACCTATTTCAACATTATTTGAATAAGAAAGAGTGTAGTCAATATCCTTTGTAAGCACATTGCCGTCAATTTCAACTACAGGTTCAGGAGTGATAGGAGCACCGGTGTAAATTTCAGGATTAAGGTCTGTTACCTCTTCACCCTGATACCAAACATTTACATCGACATTACCCTTCATACCTCTTACACGACCGGTTGAAGTATGTTGCCAATATTCATAATCGCCACTGTAATTAGTTTTTGAGCTGTAATTTGCAAGCCAAATTTTATATTTGTCTGCTACCTGATTTGCGTTAAGCTGAGTGAGCAAGAAGTTTTCACTTGCGTAAAGACATCCGTCATATCCACTTTGAGAAACTGTATTTAAAAATGCAAGTGTGTTTGCAGTTTTTCTTTTCTTTGAAAGCTTTGCGCTGTCAAGTCTGCCGGCTTTAACATCGGCAAATTCGTAGTCATAAACTACCGGAAGAGTAATGCTCAAGCCACTGATACCTGCAAGAAGCTTCTGCGCTTCCCTTGTAGCTTCGGTTGTGTTAAGCGCCTGAGAGTACCAGTAAACGCCGACCTTCAAACCTGCATTTGTTGCATTTTTAATATATGTTCTGAAATTTCTGTCGTAGTTTAAGGAAAGCTTGTCCTTAGTATAACCTGTATAGCCTACACGAACGAATACAAATTCTATACCGTCAGCCTTAACTTTTTTAAAATCGATTTTGCCGTTGTGCTGTGACACATCAATGCCGTAAACAATGTTTTTACCGTCAAACTTGCTTTGATGAGTGTAAGTAATATGAGTGTACTTGCTTTTAAGCCTTGTTGACGCATATGCTGTAGTAGTTGTGGAAAACAGCATTACAATTGCTAAAACGACCGATAATAATTTTGTTACTTTTTTCATTTTTTCTTCTCCTTACTTTTGTTTTTTACTGTACCAATAATTTAAGTCGACATATTTACTTTCGACATTATCGCTCTTGCCGGTTCGTGAATATTGCCAAATATGATACGGTGACGAGGTGCTGACATTTTCGTTATAATCGGCAACCCAAACGACTGCATCGCCGAGCTTCTTTGTGTTTATATCGTTATCGTAAAGATAAGACGAAGCATAAACACCCGACATATAGCCGAACTTTTCAACCCTGTCACAAAAAGCCTTAATTGTGTTTGTACATTCTTCGCTTGTAAGCGTAGCGTCCCACAACCTGCCGGTATTGTCGCCGTTTTCATCAACTGGATATTCATAGTCGATAACAATAGGAAGTGAAACCTTATAAAGCGTAACTGCTTTTAAAACAAAATTCGCCTCTTCCTCGGCTTCCTTTTCATTTGTTGCCTGAGAATAAAAGTAAACTCCGAACGGAATACCTGCTTTTTGCGCACCTTTCAAATTATCCTTTGCACATTCGTCCTCACAAATCTTGCCTGTTCCATAGCCACGATAGCCTACTCGAATAAATACAAAATCAATTTCACTTTTCAGCGCCTGCCAATCGACATTGCCGTTATGCTCGGACAAATCATATCCTCTTGCAGTGTCCTTGCCGAAATCATAATAGACCTTTTCAGGCTTTCTGGCTATTATCAAAACAGATGTAAGCACAATAACCAACGCAAGTACCACCGATATTGACACTATGACCGTTTTCTTTTTATTTATTTTTTTACTTTTTCGCTTTTTTGACTTTGCTTTTGAAGCCATATTTTGCTTCCCTCTTTTCATAACTAACATATATTAACACAACAATAAAATAAAATCTACAAAATACAAAGAAAATTCAAATTTTTTGCACAATTTCACAGCGTTATTTGATATAAAAATTAACTTAGGCAAAAGAAAAAGGCACTGCCAAAGCAATGCCTTAAATTTATAACTATTATAAATGGAATACAATATCGTCGCTCTTTTTATTGAAAATCCAAATACCGACAGCAAGAGTGACAAACGAAACGACTGCAGCGTAAGCAAGAAGCTTAGGACTTAACATATAGCCGTAAAGTACGCTTTGCCTAAACATTTCAATCATAGAATAAAGTGGATTAATCTTAATAAGGATTCTTGTCCAGTGGCCCTTGATTCTTGTGAAAGGATATACGATAGGAACCATATAGAAAAGAAGCTGAGTAAGAACATCCCAGATATATTCCACATCTCTGAAATAAACACCGATAACCGAAAGGATAAGACCGACACCTGTGCAGAATATCAAAAGCAGGAACATAGGCACAATCGCCATAAACACATAAGGCGTGATATGAAGATTTGAACCACCGCTGATACCTGTACATTTGAAAAATATCCATACACAGATAAGGCAAAGAAGCGATATTGCAAATGTTACAAAGTTAGAAAAAATCGAAGAAAGAGGATACATATACTTCGGTACATATACCTTCTTAATAATGCTTGCATTTCGCCTAAACGAGGTCATAGCCTGCTTTGTAGACGAAGTGAAAAAGCTGAATAAAAGTCGACCTGTGAAAAGATAAACAGGAAAGCAAATTACATGCTTGTTTGACTTACCGAAAATACCACCGAATACAACCGAAAGAACTATCATCTGTAAAAGTGGCTGAATGAAACTCCAAAGAATACCGAGCCATGAATTTCTGTATTTTAGCTTAACATTTTTAGCTGTAAGTTCCTTTAAAAGATTTTTATATTTCTTAAAGGTCTTAACATTATGGTCAAGCTCTTTGTTACTTGTACTCATAAAAGCACCTCTTATTTTCATCAATAATATAGTAATCGCTGTCAATAATGTAGCATTATATCACAATATATATCATTTTTCAACATATAAATTATAGTTTAGCGTAGTAAGTTAAGGCTCCCTTGCAAAGGGAGCTGTCGGTTTACCGACTGAGGGATTGGCAGGCGACCACAGGTCGCCCCTACGATAGTCTTGTCATTTTAGACTATTC
>JBNMGQ010000138.1:0-3888 GCA_050872345.1 Eubacterium sp.
ACTCACTACGAAACAGTCCACCGGACTGTTTCTCCCAAATTTGTTGCTTCCTTTGGTCGCCAAATTTGGAGTCTCGTGTCTCTTGTGCTACGCACAATTCACTCGTCAGCCGTCAACCGATTATAAACTATAATTTATACATTCGGGCAATTGGTTGTTTCATATTTGATTGTTGCCGGTGAATTTACTGTAATTTTACCTTTCTTGCAGTTAATATCACATTTCTTGCCTGAAAGTGTCATTGTACCACTGTTCATTGTGATACCTTTTTTACCTTCAAGCTGGATACCGTCTGCGCCTGCCGTAATGTTAACAACCGAGCCTACATCTTCTGGATTCTTTTCAAGGTTCAATGCGAGAAATTCGATATTCTTGCACCTGATACCGTCGTCGACTGAAGTTATTGTAACAGTGGCGTTTGCGTCAATGTCAATGCTTGCGTAATCTGTGTCTGTTACCAAGCCTGTTGAAGGGTCGGTAATGTCCTGCTTAGTGTCGATACCTCTGTTTTGAGAGTCGATATTAAGAGTTAAATTCTTAATTGTAACTTTGCCGATTGAGTTGACAGAAGTTGAAGTGCCGGTAGTAATGTTAAGTGTACCGTGACCTTTGAGTTCAAGCTTCGTGTTGCTGTCGATTGCGTTGCCTTTGCCGGTTACGGTGAGTGTGTTTGTTGTGCCGTCCTTGGCAGAAATTGCAACGGTAGGAACTTCGTCACTGCCGTCTGCATTTTCGTTGAGAGGTGACTTGTCGTTAATTCTGATACAGTCGTCTGCAAAACTTGTGTTGCTGATTGAAGCGCAGTTAAGCTTGATTTCGGTATCAATCGAAGCATCGGTAGCGTCAATTTACACGGTAAGATTTTCGGCAGTGCCGGTAAGCTCAAACTTGCTTACATTTTTTGAAGAAGTAAGAGTAAGCTTTTGCTTTGCACTTTCGTATTTTGCAATGCCGTCAAGTTCAAAATCGGTTAAGTTTGAAATGTCAATACCTTCAATTGTATTACCACAACGATTACATTTTTGAACTACTTTTTCGTCAATAACGCAATAATTATAATTATGACCAAGTGCATCATAATGTGTTGTTATAGTGTCTTTACACCTAGAACAAGTTTCTGCCTTATATCCTGTTTCTGTACAGGTAGGTTCTTTTTCGTCAATAATATTATAATCGTGACCGAGTGCTGTGCCTTCGTCAACAACAGTGTCTGTAGCGTCGCAACCGAGTCTGTCGCATTTGGCAGTTTTTGTACCGTCCTCGGTGCAGGTAGCGTTGTTGTCGCTCACATAATTTGTGAAGCTGTGACCGAGAGCAGGAGCAGAAGTTGAAACCGAGTAGCCACAAACCGTGCATACCTGCTTTTGAGTACCGTCTGCAGTACAGGTAGGTGCATATGTTATAACAGCTTCACCAAAGGTGTGCTGGCCTGTTGCAGGGGTAAATGTTTTGTACTCGTCACTGCAAATTGAACATTTGTAAACAGTGTAGCCTTCAGCGCCACAGGTAGGTGCAACCGTTTGTATTGCCACATAGTTGTGAGCAGTAGTCGGTACAGCTTGGTCGTATGAATATCCACAAATTGTACAGGTGAATTTCTGCACGCCTGTTTGTTTGCAATTTGGATTAACTACTGTTTGAGGTGCAGAAAAACTGTGCGAAAGGGCAGTTGCAGAAACAACCTTGCTGTAGGCAGAATAAACTTTTTTGCCACTGACTGTTTTGTATGCTCTTACTTTGTAATAAGCAGTTGTACCCATTTGTACATTTTGAGTAACGCTTGTTACATTTGAAGTGTTAACGGCAGTGAAATTACCGTTTGAAACATTTGAAGCGCAAAGCTGATAGCCGTCGGCACCCGATGATGTGCCATAGCTTACAACTACTTCGCCGCATTTAGTCGAAACGGCAGAAATTGTGCCGACCTTTTTAGGTACAACCTTTACGCTTTTAACCTTTGAAGTTTTAGACTTCTTGCCGTTGATTGCTTTAACCTTGTAGTAATAAGTTTTGCCACAGGTAAGCTTTTTGTCGGTATATGTCAAGGTCGATTTTTTGACTGTTTTAATTGCTTTGAAATTCTTGTTCTTGCTTGTCGAACGGTAAATTGTGAATTTCTTTGCAGTGCTGTCCTTTTTCCACTTAAGCTTAACAGAAGTTGCCGAAGTGTTTTCACTCGTTATGCTCGGTGTTTTAAGACTTGCTGCATACGCTGTCATCTCTCCGAATGAAAGCATACAAGAAAGTGCTAAAACGGTGCAAAAAATAATCTTTATGTAATTTTTCTTTGCCATAGTAATTCCTCCAAATCAAATTATAATTATGTCACTTTTAATTATATCACATAAAATTTTTTATTACAATTAAATAAATATAAAATTAAGCGTTAACCCTTCGACTGTGATTGACAATATCCAAACCGAGTCATATAATACTTCCAAAGAGGTAAAATATGAAAACGGATAATTCAAATTTCGGTACAGAAAAAATAAGCAGGCTTTTATTAAAGCTTGCGCCACCCATAATGATAGCCCAGCTTATTCAGGCACTTTACAATATTGTCGACAGCTTTTTTATCGGCAAATATTCGCAAAACGGATTGTCGGCGCTGTCGGTAATTTTTCCGATTCAGCTTTTGATTTCGGCTTTTGCAGTCGGTACAGGTGTCGGCGTCAATACCGTTATGTCAAAATATTACGGACTTAAAAGGGATGAAAAGGCGAAAGAGGTTGCAGGTGTCGGCTTCGTTTTGTCAATTTTAAGTTGGCTTGTTTTTGCACTCGTTTGCTGTTCGTTTATGAGCCTTTATTGCAAAATGTCGCTTAAAAGTGTTGAGGCTCAAAACTTTGCATTTAACTACGGTATGATTGTTTGCTCGCTCAGTGCCGGCATTTTTGTTGAAAGCAACTTTTCAAAAATTCTTCAGGCTAAGGGCGATATGAAAACACCTATGACGGCTCAAATAGTCGGTGCTGTAGTTAATGTTGTGTTCGACTATATTCTTATTTTCGGTGTCGGTTTTATCAAACCACTCGGTGTAACCGGCGCTGCACTTGCTACGGTATTGGGTCAGATTGTCGCTGCGATTATAACTTCAATCAAGGCTTTTGAAAAGCCGAATTTTAAAGTGATTAAGCTTTATGTCAAGCCGATTTACAGGGCAGGTATACCTAACATTTTGATGAACGCACTTTGTACTATTTATATTGTTGCGCTTAACTTGATTCTGTTGTCGTTCGGTGACGAAGCCGTAACGGTGCTCGGTCTTTACTATAAGCTTCAAACCTTTTTGCTCATTCCGTTAATGGCGCTGACTACCTGCATAATTCCGATTTTAAGCTATAACTATGCCTGCAAAAAATATGACAGGTGTAAAAAAGCACTCTGGGAAACGGTAGTATTTACTGCTATTTGTATGCTTGTCGGCACTCTGCTTTTTGAGTTCATACCTAAAGAGCTTTTGTCGATATTTTCTAAGGATAATGAAAAGGTGCTTAGTATCGGCGTTAATGCTTTTCGTATTATCGGTATCAGCTTCGTTCCGTTTTCGCTTTCACTCGTTATGCCGAATTTCTTTCAGGCGATAGGCAAGAATAAGCAAAGCATTTTTATCAGCGTTTTAAGGCAGATTGTTTTGCTCGTGCCACTCGCATATCTTTTCTCACGCTTCGGACTCAAATATGTTTGGTGGACATTTCCTGTAACGGAATTTCTCGACGCTCTTGCAAGCTTTTTGCTGTATTTTAAATATGGTAAGAATTTGAAATGTCAGTGAAATTATTATAGTAGTTCTCTCCTATCGTCAGCGTAGCTGACACTTCCCTCGTCAGAGGGAAGCAAGGCTTGGCTCCCTCTGACGAGGGTGATTCCCCACAGTGTGGGGAAATG
>JBNMGQ010000139.1:0-3867 GCA_050872345.1 Eubacterium sp.
GAGTGGTATATTTTGTCGACGCTTTACACTCCGGTGTGCCGTTAGCCATTGCAAAAGAATATGTTGCAAATTCAAGCATAGGGCAATCGTTTCCGGCGTCGCCGAAGCTCATAACTTCGTCCTTGGTTATGCCCATACTTTCACAAATTCCTTTGAGTGCGTTACCCTTATCGGCAGTAATATTCGTCGCTTCAAGCGTACCCTTAAGGCTTGAGCAAACTGCAAGACCGTACTGTTCAAGCTTAGTCTTAATGTTTTCACACACTTCGCCGACAACACCGTAAAAAGTAATTTTTTCCATACCGGATTTATCGTTTTTCATAAAATCAAGAAGAGAGTCGTAGCCGTCCATCGTACTTGCAACTTCGTCAAGAAATTCCTGTGGCAAACCCATATTGTTAAAAAGGCTTGCTTTATTGATTTGGTAACAGCTTCGACCGTTTACATAAATTTCAAAAAAGACATCAAGGCTCAAAAAGTATTCAACAATTTCCATTGCCTTTTCATTCTCAACCAAGTCGGAATGAACAGCTTTTTTCGCATTTCTGTCGTAAGCGCAGGCGCCGTTTGAATAAATTACATAGTCAACAAAAGGTATTTGGTTCAAAACATTATCAATAAGCGCCAAAGGTCTGCCCGTTGCAACGGCAATTTTTACACCTTTGTCGTGCGCATTTTTAAGGGTGGTATATGTCCTCTCACTGACGGTCAAATGGTCGGGTGACATCAATGTGCCGTCAAGGTCGGAAGCAATAAGTTTAATGCTCATTTTATCCTCCTAAAACTAAAAGAATTTATAAGCATTATACCATTTTCACCATATTTTTTCTATACTGTATTTTACACAAAGACAGTACACCAAAACGCAAAAAAACTGTGTACCGAGCACCAAAATATCCTTGATTTCTTCCACGCTCAAATATGCGAGCAAGTCGTCGTTGTTGTAAATTTCAAATCCTTTCATAAAATGTGGCTTCAGCGACAGATTTACAAAATCAAGGCATTCCGTTATCATTTCAAATTCCTTTTTGATTTTTCGCTTAAGCTTTATGTAAAACAGAAGCTTTTTAATAAAATTTTTCATCATATATTTTTATGCAAATAAAACAAATATAATGATAAAAAGCAAAATGTATATTATGAATATTTATAATATATATTCATCTGATTTTGTATTATGTTGCATATATTTTAGACATTTTATGAATTTTCAGTATATCTATGCATAAATAATTGACAAGGTGTACTATAATTGATATAATACGAATTGTGTTTTAGTGGGAGAATTTAGATAATTTTCTCTCCCTCTGACGAGGGAAGTGTCAGCTATGCTGACGATAGGAGAGAAATAATAACCTTTCCCACTCACATAATTATTACAAACTATATTAATTTTTCGGAGGTTTCATTAAAAATGAAATATTCAGAGAGGGTTCTTGAAGAATTAAAGAAAAACAATCCACATCAGCCTGAATTCATTCAGGCAGCTACAGAAGTGCTCGAATCACTTTCACCTGTAGTTGACACCGACCCTAAGTACGAAAAAGCAGGTCTTCTTGAAAGACTCGTTGAGCCGGAAAGACAGATTATGTTCCGTATTCCTTGGGTTGACGACAAGGGCGAAGTTCATGTTAACCGTGGTTACCGTGTTCAGTTCAACTCGGCTATCGGTCCTTACAAGGGTGGTTTAAGACTTCATCCAAGTGTAAACCTTTCAATCATCAAGTTCTTGGGCTTTGAGCAGATTTTCAAAAACAGTCTTACCGGTCTTCCAATCGGTGGCGCTAAGGGTGGTTCTGACTTTGACCCTAAGGGCAAGAGTGATATGGAAATTATGCGTTTCTGCCAGGCATTTATGAACGAACTTTACAAGTATGTCGGCGCTGACGAAGATGTACCTGCAGGTGACATCGGTACAGGTGCCCGTGAAGTCGGTTACCTTTACGGTCAGTACAAGAAGCTTACAAACAGAAGTGAAGGCGTGCTTACAGGTAAGGGCTTAAGCTTCGGTGGTTCGCTTGCAAGAACAGAAGCTACAGGCTACGGTCTTGTTTACATTACAGAGGAGCTTCTTAAGGACCACGGCAGAGATATTCGTGACGCAAGAATTGCTGTTTCAGGCTCAGGTAATGTTGCTATTTACGCTATTGAAAAGGCTGAAGAGCTCGGCGCTAAGGTTATTTCCTGCTCAGATTCAACAGGCTATATCATTGACGAAAAAGGTATCGACATTAAGGCTCTTAAGCAAATTAAGGAAGTTGAAAGAAAGAGAATTAAGGAATACCTCAACTATCGTCCTAACGCAACATACGGCGAAGGCTCAGTATGGGATCATGTAATTTGTGATGTTGCTCTTCCTTGCGCAACTCAAAACGAAATTAATAAGGAAGAAGCTATCCGTCTTGCAGATTCAGGTTGCTACGCAGTTTGCGAAGGCGCTAATATGCCTACTAACGAGGAAGCTACTCAGTTGTTCCTTGACAGAGATGTACTCTTCCTTCCGGGTAAGGCTTCAAATGCAGGTGGTGTTGCTACTTCTGCTCTTGAAATGGGTCAAAACTCAATTCGTTCAAGCTGGACATTTGATGAAGTTGACGCTAAGCTTAAGGGCATTATGATTAACATTTACTACCATATGAAGGACGCTTGCGACCAGTTCCACGCAAAGGATAACTTCGTAGTCGGCGCTAATATTGCAGGCTTTATGAAGGTTGCAGATGCTATGATGGCACAAGGCATTGTTTGATTTTTATATCATTTAAAATTATTTATAGCATTGTTAAAGGGCACGAACCGTTTTGGTTCGTGCCCCATTTTTATTTATATGTATTTTCTCGGATTAATAAATACCCTGTGCCATCATTGCTTCGGCAACTTTTTCAAATCCGGCGATATTTGCACCTGCCACAAGATTATAGCCTAAGCCGTACTTTTCGGCTGCTTCGACTGAATGCTTATGAATGTTAATCATTGCCTGATGAAGCTTTGAATCAACTTCTTCTGCCGTCCAAGAAAGACGCTGGCTGTTCTGGCTCATTTCAAGACCTGATACGCAAACACCACCTGCATTAACTGCCTTTGACGGAGCAACGATAACACCGTCGGTATCCATCAAGAAATTAAGTGCTTCCTCGGTAGTCGGCATATTTGCGACCTCAATATAATACTTAGTACCGTTTGCGATAATCTGCTTAGCTTCCGTAATACCAATCTCGTTTTGAGTAGCGCACGGCATTACAATGTCAGCCTTAACGCCCCACGGCTTTTGACCCTTAAAGAACGGTACACCGAATTTGTCGGCATAATCTTCGCACCTATCTCTGCCCGAAGCACGCATTTCAAGAAGATAGCTGATTTTTTCATCCGTAACAATACCGTCCTTGTCGTAAACATAACCGTCAGGACCTGAAATTGTAACAGGAATTGCGCCAAGCTCGGCAAGTTTTTTGCAAGCGCCCCAAGCAACATTACCGAAGCCGGACACTGCAACTGTCTTACCCTTCAATGTATCGTTTTCGTGCTTGAGCACCTCGCAAAGATAGTACACTGCGCCGTAGCCTGTAGCTTCCGGACGGATAAGCGAACCCCGTAGGAAAGACCTTTACCCGTGATAACACCGTTTTCAAAAGCGTCTGCAATCCTCTTATACTGACCGAAAAGGAAGCCGATTTCCCTTGCGCCTACACCAATATCACCGGCAGGAACATCGACATTCGGACCGATATAGCGATAAAGTTCCGTCATAAAGGCTTGGCAAAAACGCATAATTTCGCCCTTGCTCTTGCCTCTCGGGTCGAAGTCCGAACCACCCTTTGCGCCACCCATAGGCAGACCTGTGAGTGAATTTTTAAAAGTCTGCTCGAAGCC
>JBNMGQ010000140.1:0-3829 GCA_050872345.1 Eubacterium sp.
CTACGAAACAGTCCACCGGACTGTTTCTCCCAAATTTGTTGCTTCCTTTGGTCGCCAAATTTGGAGTCTCGTGTCTCTTGTGCTACGCACAATTCACTCGTAGCCGTCAACCGATTATAAAATATAATTTATTTTTTATAAACTGCGCTTTTGAATGCCGATTCAATATCCATAAGATTGGCGAAAGTATACCACGGTGCTTCGCTTTTAATCATATCGACCAAGATTGGGCAAAGGTCCTTAGATATAATAAACTTCGTAATTTCAAAAGAGTCACGGATATTCTTTGTAAAATAAGTGTCGTTAAAAAGCTGAAAATCGGTAAGTAGCATAAATACACCCTGCTGAAATTTCATTCTGGTATTAGTCGGAACATCGATAAGTTTTGCCCTTGGGGCAGGATTTGAAGAAATTGTATCAAGGTGCTTTCCGAAATCGGAAGGTATAGAAATCTTTTTATTTTCCCTAAGTTCTCTAACCGACTTTCTGACGCTGTTTTCATCAAAGTAACTGACATAAACATTAAGTTCTTCAAGCCATTTATCGGCTACATTTATATCCTTTGTATAATCGTCCATATCCCTGAGTTTTAAAACATAAAGGACAATATCCTCGTCAAAAAAATCCCTATCCTTAAGGGCAAACGACAGCGACGGATAAACACTTTTTGTAAAATCGATAAGTGGCGACATATGGTAATAATGCTGTGCAAAAGCGCAAATTTCATACAAATGCTCCACGCTTGCATTACCCATAGTTTTATTGAAAACAAAAACAAAGTCACCGAGTGATTTATAATAATCAAATATAAAGCTTGAATTTATATGCTTAATACCTAAATCGGAATTTGCAAGAGTCAAATTCTGGTCACGGTAAAAAGTCGGCAAAAGGCGACGGTTAGGATCGTTGACTCTTTCGCCACGATAAAACAATTTTTCACCGTTTAAAAACGGGTCAAGAATAAATTTATTAAAATCCTCCAAATCATCTATTCTTTGACTTACATTGCTGAAATCAATATCAAGATTATCTTCGATTTTAGTGCTTATTTCATCAAGCTTTTGCCTTAAAATTTCACGGGCAGACGGTCTTGAAAAAATACTACTCAATGCTCATCACCAACTGATATGCAGACTCGGTAGCGTTTGCTATTCTGCCTATTTTGACGCTGTCGCCGATATTATATACTTTATACTCATTTGAATTTTTAATTGAATTATAAAGTGCTGTATCAGGTCTTACACCAAGAGATAAAACGACATAATCAACCTTAAGCGCTACGGCTTTATTGTTTTTCAAATCTTCAAGCTCAATACCTGATTTAGAAACCGAAAGAAGCTTATGAGAAGTCAAAAACTTTGTACCTGCCCCTTCAAGAACCTGCATAGCGTCATCAATATGTTGGAACCAAGCACCCGGTGCTATTTCGTCAGCCATTTCAACAACGGTGACATTATTGCCCTGAGATACAAGAAGTTCGCTCGTTTCAAGGCCTGTCATACCGGAGCCGATAACTGCTACATTTTTATTTTCAAGCTTAACCGTACCGTCAAGAATTTCTGTAACGGTGCAAACATTATCACCCTGAAATGCGCTCGGATGAATTGCATTGCCACCTGTTGCATTAATTACAATTTCAGGTGAATATGAATTGATTATATCTTTTGTAGCTTTTGTATTGAAAATAACCTTAGCACCGTTCAATGTTGCATTTGCAAGCAAATCTTCGCAAACCCAGTTCATTTTATCCTTATGTGGTGGCTTACTTGCAAGGTTAAGCTGACCACCCTGCTTGCTGTCCTTTTCAAGAACGGTAACATCAAAACCACGCTTTGAAAGAAGCTCGGCAGCAGTCAATCCTGCGCAACCGGCGCCGATGATTACAACCTTTCTGCCGTTGCCGTCATTTTTAAGTTTAATATCTTCCCTGCCGACAAACGGATTAACCGAGCATTTACCGTGGTCATATTTATATGCGTTGTGCATCATACTTTCAAAGCAGTAAAGGCAACATACGCATCTTTTAATAAGATTCTCATTACCGTCTTTAACCTTATTTGCCCAGTGTGGGTCGGCAATAAGAGGTCTGCCGAGGGAAATGAAATCCTGCGTACCCTCTTCAAGTTGAAGCTCTGCCTGCTTTGGCGAACGGATAAGGTTGGCAGCGATAACAGGAATATCAACAACCTTTTTTACTTCGCCGGCAAGATACTTCCTCCAGCCCGGAGTAAATGTAGTAGGCTCGAGCCAATAGTTGAATGTATCGTAACAAGCTGAAGAAACATCAATAGCGTCGATACCTTTATCACTTAGTATCTTCGCCATTTTTAAGCCTTCTTCTAAGTTGTAGCCCTTACCCTCTTTACCGATTTTTGCATACATTTCATCAACGGTTAAACGAACGACAATAGGAAAATCAGGACCGCAATTTTTCCTGATACCGTCAATAATTTCAAGAAGGAAGCGCATACGGTTTTCCAAGCTTCCACCGTACTCGTCGGTACGCTTATTGGTGTTAGGTGACAAAAACTGCTGAATAAGATAGCCGTGAGAAGCGTGAAGTTCAACACCGTCACATCCTGCTTTTTGAACTCTGACAGCACCTTCGATAAACTGGCAAATAAGCCTTTTAACAGCCTTATTTGAAAGTTCACGGTTAACGCTTTCGCTCATTTTACTTTTTTCGCACTTACTCGGTGCAACAGTTCTCGGCACTATATCCTTATCCTGCAAAACCTTGCCGGGTGGAATAACGGCACCGGTTAAAATTTTAGTATAGAGATTACCCATAAGCTTACTGCCGACATTACAAATAGGAACAGTACCTATCATCAAGCCGAGATTTTGCCTGCCCGGATGATGAAGTTCAACCATTACCTTGCAGTCGTGCTTATGTATTCTGCCTGCCATTTCCCTCAAAGCAGGAATTTGATAGTCGTGGCTCATACCGAGTTGACCGAAAGAGGACGCACCGGTTACATCATTAACACGGGTAATCTCGGTAAAAATAAGGCCTACGCCACCCTTGGCACGCTCTTCATAATAATTCATCATTTTTTCGGTAGCACAGCCGTTATATTGACCGAAACCCATACACATAGGTGCCATAACGATTCTGTTCTTAATTTGAACATTACCTATCTTCATAGGTGAAAACAACATATCGTAGCTCATAAATACCCCTTAAATTAAATAAGCTTATTTCTTTTTCTTCTTTTTATTATTAGAATTGTTGTGTCTGTCTTCTTTCTTGCCGTAAAGCTGTTCCATACGCTTATCTTCACGCTTGCACCAAGATTTGAACCAAAGGTAAAGAATCAAAATAATAACGACAATAACTACAAAAGGAATGACTTTATTAACCTTATTTTGAACAGTTGTCCTCTTCTCCTGCGCTTTCATTAAAAACCAAATATTAGGTGTAAACTTAGTACCCTTAACACCTGTATACGCACCGTCCCAGCCAAGGTCAACTTTCTTACCGTTTTCATCAATATAGTAAAAGCCGTAAGCTTTAAGAGGAGTTTTCTTATCCTTAAACTGATTGAACTCCTTATTCCTGTAAACATAAAATTCCATTTGATAGCCGTCAACAGTCGGTTCAAGCTTTTTAGGCATAAAAGAATATGTCAAATCGGATACAATGGCAGTATAGTTAACGCCGATAAGAATTGCGATAACAGCAATTACGCCGACAATAATACCTGCAATTGTAAGCTTTTTCTTTTTAGGGTCCATAGGTTTTTTTGCTTTTTTAGTTTCAACTTCAGCAATTTGTTCGTTTTTGTTTTCCATAAATTTTACAAAGCCTTTCTGCTTAAAATATATA
>JBNMGQ010000141.1:0-3783 GCA_050872345.1 Eubacterium sp.
AAATTATACAGTCACAACGCTATAAATAACGGTGACCCATTAGAGATATTTACGGATGCCGAAGGGGAGGTTATTTTTAAAAAATATTCACCTATAGGGGAACTTTCGAATTTTGCAAGTCAATATGCCGAAGTACTCCACAAAAACGGTGGCTTGCCGATTGCAATAATGGACAACGACCATGTGGTTGCAGCGTCCGGTATAAGCAAAAGAGAAATCCTTGAAAGAAGAGTTACGAAAAATCTTGAAGAAATTATGGAAAATAGAGCTATTCACATAGCAAACGGAAAAGTTCCTGCGATAAATGCTATTGAAGGATACGACAGAAAGGCAAATGTAGTTTATCCGATTATGTACGGTGGCGATGTATCGGGTGCTGTTTGTATGATAGAGGACGAAAACCATACACTGCCGAGTGAGTCAGACATTAAGCTTGTGCAGGTTGCAGCAGCTTTTTTGGGCAAACAAATGGAATAACCTATTGTGCACTTTACACAAAAAATGTTAGCTAAATTTGTGTAAAGTGTTACATAGATAGAAACTGCAAAAAAGGTCTTGATTTTTCGTTTTAGGGGGCTATAATGTAGGCAATGAGAGGAAAAACAAAGAAACGCACGAGGTGCTAAAAGGCAGATGAAAAGATTTCAAGACGAAGCATACGGATACATTAAAGATATGTTTACCCAGCACCATATGGTGAAACGAGTGGTTCTCTCCCTTATCAGTATCATAGTTATGGGTTTTGGAATTTCAATGTTTTCTTTGTCGGGTTTCGGCGTTGACCCTTTCACTTCAATGAATATGAATGTAGCAAGCACAATCGGTATGGGCTTTGGCACCTATCAGCTGATAATAAACCTTGTTATCTTGGTTTTTGTCGTTGTAGTTGCGCACAGAGGTCTTGTCGGAGTAGGAACAGTGTTTAATATGGTTGGCTGTGGCTATACCTGTGAATTTTTTCAAAACCTGTTTTCACAATCGGTTGGCGAGCATTATACTTACGCTTTGCGAGTACCCCTTCTCGTTGTCGGTATAATTACTCTTTGCTTTGCTTGTTCATTATTCTTCACGGCAAATGTCGGAGTCGGTCCTTATGATGCATTAAGTTTTATGCTGGCAAGGTCGACGAAGTTTGAATATAAATGGATGAGAGTTGCAACAGATGTAACAGTTGTACTTATCGGTCTTGTAGTCAGTGGTGGACTTGCAGCGATATTTAAAGGCGACTTGTCAAAGGTTAAAAATATCGGTATCGGTACAATAATCACTGCCTTTTGTATGGGACCACTCATCAATTTCTTCAACAAGAATGTTTCAGCTAAGATATTTAATGTTGATTATGAAAAAATCAGCAAAGATGTTGCATTCTTTATGCTTAGAGGTGCTATGGTTAAAAACTCAGTACCTGAGCATACCCAAAGGACTAAGTTTAATAATGATTCAACACCTGTTGAAGTATTAAACAAGTCAACAAGGTTGTAGGAATTAATTTTTCTCAACCTTTTTATATATACCAATTACGTTTTCACATAAATTTTACCCCTTAAAAGAGAGAGGCACTTCGTTAATTCGGAGTGCCTCTTTCTTTTATCGCTTTTATCAAAAGTGTTATAATTTATTTTTGTTGCGAATATAAATGTTTTGTTATATTGCACTAAAAATAAAAAAATATTATAGATAATATGTTAAAATTATCCTTAACCTATTGACTAATGTTTAAAATTATTATACAATATGCACAAATAGTAAAAATAAGAGGTAAACTTTTATGGGCATTAAATCAGAAAATATAAGAAATATAGTTTTTGCAGGTCACGCTTCTAAGGGTAAAACTACTCTTTGCGAAGCTTTGCTTAATGTTGCAGGCACTACCGAAAGAATAGGTAAAACTCTTGACGGTAATACAGTTCTTGATTTTGATGCTGAGGAGAAAAAGAGAAAAATCAGTGTCAACAGTGCAGTTGCTTCATTTGAATATAAGGGCAAAAATATTAATTTAATTGATACTCCGGGTCTTTTTGACTTTGCGATGGGCAGTGAGGAAGGTATGAGAGCAGGTGACACGGCAGTTATAGTTGTGTCTGCTCGTTCAGGTCTTGCAGTCGGCGCAGAAAAAGCGTTTAAGAGCGCAGGCTCTCACGGTCTTTCAAGAATTTTTGTAACAACTAAAATGGAGGATGAAAGGGCAGACTTCTATAAGAGTTTTAACGGCATCGTTGCTAAATTCGGTACTCAGGTTTGTCCTGTAGTTGTACCTGTTATCAGCGACGGCAAAGTTGTTGCTTATTACAATATGATTGACTCTAAGGCTTATGAATATGACGGAACTGCTCGTAAAGAGTCAACGCTTACTCACGACGACGAACCTCGTTTTGAAGCTATCAAGGCAGTATTTGCAGAAGCTGTTGCTTCGACTGACGAGGAACTTATGGAAAAATATTTTGAAGGCGAAGAACTTACGGCAGAGGAAAAGATTAAAGGTCTTAAGCTTGGTGTAGCCGACGGTTCTATTATTCCTGTTTTTGCTCTTTCGGGCATTACCGGTATCGCCTGTGATATGCTCCTTGACTTCATTGCCGATGTTTGTCCTGCTCCTAAGAGTGAATATGCTATTGACAGCGACGGTGAACCGGTTGAGCTTACACCTGATGAAAACGGACCTCTTGCTGCAATTTGTTTCAAGACAGTAGCCGACCCGTTTATCGGTAAGCTTTCATATTTCAAGGTTGTCAGTGGTAAGTTTAATCAGTCTACTCCTGCTTTTAATGCCAACACCGGCAAAGAGGAAAGAATGGGTAAGATTGTTAAGCTTTTCGGAGCAAAGCAAAACGATGTCAGCGAACTGTCGGCAGGTGATATTGGCGCAGTTACAAAGCTTTCCGGCTTTTCAACAGGTGATACTCTTTGCTTGTCAAATAATGTAGTCAAGCTTGACGGCGTAACTGTTCCTACAGCTACATATAAAGTAGCCGTTTCTGCTGTTAAAAAGGGTGAAGAGGAAAAGATAGCTTCTTCAATTGCAAGGCTTTGCGAAGAAGACCCTTCACTTACATATACCAATAATATTGAAACTCACCAGCAAATACTTGCAGGTCTCGGCGAACAGCAGATTGATGTTGCTGTTTCAAGGCTTAAGGATAAATTCGGCGTTGAAGCTAAGCTTGACGCACCTAAGGTTGCTTATCGTGAAACTATTACTAAAAAGGTTTCTGCACAGGGCAGGCATAAAAAGCAAAGTGGCGGCCACGGTCAGTTCGGCGATGTATTTATCGAATTTGAACCGTACGATACCGAAAAATTACTCTTTGCCGAAAGAATTGTAGGTGGCGCTGTGCCTAAGAATTTCTTCCCTGCAGTTGAAAAAGGTCTTAACGAATGTATGGAAAAGGGTATACTTGCAGGCTACCCTATGGTTGGTATTAAAGCTACTCTTTATGACGGCTCTTATCATCCGGTTGACTCAAGCGAAATGAGTTTCAAAATGGCTGCTTCACTTGCATTTAAGGAAGGCGTTGCCAATGCTTCACCTGTTCTGCTTGAACCTATCGTTACACTTCGTGCAGTCGTAAATGACGACGCTATGGGCGACATTATCGGCGATATTAACCGTAGAAGAGGTCGTGTTCTCGGTATGAATCCGACAGGTGACGGTAATCAGGAAATCATTGCAGAAGTTCCTGAAGCTGAAATGAGCACTTTCTCAACTTCGATGCGTCAAATTACTCAAGGCAGAGGTACTTTTACAACCGAATTTGCAAGGTATGAAAGAGTGCCGGAACATAT
>JBNMGQ010000142.1:0-3632 GCA_050872345.1 Eubacterium sp.
CCCCTGAGCGAAAGGCTCGAAGCACCAACGATACGATTACGGTATCCAGAGATACCTAAAATCGTATCGTTCCTGCGTTGTTAATATAGATTAATTTATTAATCGGTTTGCACTAATGAAGTAAATAATCTAATTGTTTGACACTTCGGTGCGGTTATGGCTGCTTATTCACGACCGGAAACTCTAATTTACCACTCTTTATTTCTCTTAATGCAACCCTCTACATGGTCGATGAACTGCTTTGCGCCACGAGGTGAACGGCCGCCTCTTCTTGTTGCCCACTGATCAGCCTTAAACAAAAGCTTATCCATATCAACACCGTGGTCTGCAAAATGTCTGTCGCACGCAAGCTTTTCAACAATATCGAGATATTCCTTTTTATCAGGATTAAGGAAAGTGATTGTAAGACCGAATCTGTCGGAAAGGCTCAACTGCTCCTGCATTGTATCGCCACGGTTGACATCATTTTCTCTGTCAGAGAAATTTTCTTTAATCAAATGGCGACGGTTAGAAGTTGCATATATAATAGTATTAGGCTGTTTGCCGGAAAGAGAACCTTCAAGCGCAGCTTTAAGTTCGCTGAATGAAGTGTCGTTTGAATCAAAGCTTAAATCGTCGATATAAATAATAAATTTCATCGGTGAATCGGCAATCTGTTCTCTGATAAGTGAAAGATCGGCAACGGCGCTCTTTGGTATTTCAATCATTCTAAGACCCTGTTTCCAATATTCGTTAAGAATGGCGTGAACGGTTGAACTTTTACCGGTGCCCCTGTCACCGTAAAGAAGTACATTGTTTGCCGGATGACCTGCAATAAAGCTTTCGGTGTTATCAATAACTTTATTACGCTGAAGCTCATAATTTTTCAAATCGGTCAAGCGAATAGCATCAATTGAATTAACCGGAGTGATTTCCTCATCTCTCCAAGTAAACGCAATATTCTTAGCGTACATACCATAGCCGTATGTTCTGTGGTAATTTACAAGTTCATCTATCTGCTTGTCCCAATGAGTGTCAAGTGGTGCTATGGCTTTGCCGACTTCCCAACCCGGTAAGGTGAGCAAAATTTCCTTAACATCGTCATAATCAACACCACTTGCAATATCCTGTGCATTGATTGAAGCAATCTCTTCAAGCTTGGCAAGATCGCTTTTAACTGCATTCATAACAGCTAATGAAAGCTCGCCTGCCTTACCGGCGCAAGCTGCCTTTGTAAAAATGTTATCGTTAGTCAAAATCAATTTAGAAATATGTTCCTTAAGCGACTCACTGCTTTTTGCAAGTTCCTTAAAGAAATAGCTTTGAAGAGCTACGGTGTCCTCGTCCTCATCACAAAGCAAATCATAGAGAGCCGAAAAAACATCATCCTCTTCAAAATCGTAAATACAAAGTGATTCAATGTAATATTTAAGTTTAGTTACCTTTCTCATAGTCTGCACCTCCAAGCGCAATTATAATCAATTATTTAATATATACCTATAATATAGCATTTGTTCACAATTTACAAGCAATAAGCCTTAAATTCATAACATTGAACAAATATAGGAGCAAAAAAGTTGTATTTTTGTTGTAAGATGTCTGACAACTCCTTGACATATGTTATACAAGTGTGTTATCATACAACTCAAGAGGTGTTCATATGGGCAATTCATCAAGGCTTGCAGACAGCACTGCAAAGCAAATATTAAAAATGATAGAAGAGGAAGAACGGTTTTCAGTCGGCGACAAATTGCCGAACGAAAACGACTTTGCAGCAGAGCTCGGAGTCAGCCGTTCCACTCTCAGAGAAGCAGTTAAAATTCTCACAACATACGGCATTTTGGAGATTAAGCGTGGCAAAGGTACATTTGTAACTTCCAACACGATTATCGATTCAAACGACTTAAGCGACATAACTTCAGGGCTTGACGACCTGTTTGAAATGAGGCTTATGTTTGAGCCTGATTGCGCTTATTACGCTGCTTTGAGGGCAACAGACGAGGAAATTCGTATCATCTGTGAATGTGGTGAAGCAGTCGAAAGGAAAATTCTTTCAGGTGAGGACAGAACTGTGGAAGAGCAGAAATTTCACGAAAGTATCGCAAACGCTACTCACAATGCATTTGTCAAGCAATTCATACCTATTATATTTAACGCAATCAAAAAAGGCGTTGTCGTTATGATGAAAGACAGCCATGTAAGCAAGGACAATATGAGCGACGACAGGCTGATTATGGACTTTATCAAAAAGCGCAATCCTGACGGTGCACGCACTGCAATGAGGCTTCATATTATTCACGCAATGGAAGGTTTGCAAAAAAATTAAAATTAGGTATTGACATTAGACAACAGACAAGCTATAATGACAATTGTAAAAGATATTTAGCAAGTGGTCGGACAACCGAACAGTGCTGATATTCAAAATATTATAATAATTATTTATTTTTGGAGGAAACAAAAATGGCAGAAGAAGCTAGACTTTTTTACGAATCAGATTGTAATCTTGATGTACTTTCAGGCAAGACTGTTGCTATCGTAGGCTTTGGTTCACAGGGTCACGCACATGCACTCAATCTTCACGAAAGTGGTGTTAATGTAATCGTTGGTCTTTACAAAGGTTCAAAATCATGGAAAAAGGTTGAAGACCTCGGCTTAAAGGTAATGGAAACAGCAGACGCAGTTAAGGCTGCTGATGTAGTTATGATTCTTGCTCCGGATGAGAAGCAGGCTGCTATCTACAAGAAGGACATTGAACCAAACCTTACAGAAGGTATGGCTCTTGCATTTGCTCACGGTTTCAACATTCACTTCAAACAAATCGTACCTCCTGCAAATGTTGATGTATTTATGATCGCTCCTAAGGCTCCTGGTCACACTGTTCGTTCAGAATATAAGGAAGGCAAAGGTACTCCTTGTCTTGTTGCTGTATATCAGGATGCTACAGGTCATGCTTGGGATATTGCTCTTGCATACGGTGCAGGTATCGGTGGCGCTCGTGCTGCTATCCTTGAAACAACATTCAAGTGCGAAACAGAAACTGACCTCTTTGGTGAGCAGGCTGTTCTTTGCGGTGGTGTTACAGCTCTTATGAAGGCTGGTTTTGAAACACTTGTTGAAGCAGGTTATGACCCAAGAAATGCTTACTTTGAATGTATCCACGAAATGAAGCTTATCGTTGACCTTATCTATGCAGGTGGCTTTAAGGAAATGAGATATTCAATTTCTAACACTGCTGAGTTTGGTGACTACGAAACAGGTAAGAGACTTGTTACTGACGAAACAAAGAAGGAAATGAAGAAAGTTCTTGAAGAAATTCAGGACGGTACATTCGCTTCTAAGTTCATCACTGAAGCTAACAACGGTTGGGCTCACTTCAAGGCTAAGAGAGAAATGGAAGCTAACCATCAGCTTGAACAAGTTGGCGAAAAGATTCGTTCAATGTACAGCTGGTACGGTGAAAACAAATACGCTGAAAAGTAATTTGTTGTACTTAATAGTTTATTTAACGGCTTGCAGTAGCAAGCCGTTATTTTTTTGTGGTGAATTATAGTTTATCCGATTAAGGCTCCCTTGCAAAGGGTGATTCCCCACAGTGTGGGGAAATGTCACGCAGTGACAAAAGGGACGGCTCCCGTAGGAGCTGTCGGTTTACC
>JBNMGQ010000143.1:0-3482 GCA_050872345.1 Eubacterium sp.
CCTCAGTCGGTAAACCGACAGCTCCTACGGGAGCCGTCCCTTTTGTCACTTGCGTGACATTTCCCCACACTGTGGGGAATCACCCTTTGCAAAGGAGCCTTAATAGGTTATTCAATATACAACTTCATAACCTGTTCTCTTGCCTTATCTTCGAGAGTATCGTCGAGAGGGGCAAGGTCTGATGTGCCGTACTTATTTTTAAGTGCAAGAGAAATGAGCAAGTCGGCAAGCTGTGGGTTCTTTGGCAAAACAGGACCGTGAGAATATGTGCCGAAAGTATTTTTATATCTAACGCCTTCCGTACCGTCCTCGCCGTTATTACCGTTGCCCTTAATCATTTTACCGAGTGGCTTTACACCGTTGCCGAGGTAGGTTCTGCCACTGTGATTTTCAAAGCCGACAACCTCAATGCCATCTTCTGTTTTATAAGCGAAGTTGCCTATCATTCTTTCCTCTTTGCCCTCGGTGTAAAAATCAATTGCGCCGATATATTCAAGCATTTTGCCGTCGTATGTTTTGTAATACTTACCGAGCATTTGATAGCCACCACAAATAGCAAGCATAACCTTGCCTGACTCAATTGCCCTTTTAATTTCTTTATCCTTACCCTTTTTTAAATCTTCAAGGAGAACATCCTGCTCAAAATCCTGACCACCACCGATAAAAAGAATATCGTAGTCGTCGGCGTTGAAAGATTTACCCATAGTGATTTTATCGCAGGTTACCTCAATGCCCCTTTGCTCCATTCTTTTGGTAAGAGCAATGATATTACCCCTGTCGCCGTAAAGGTTGAGCATATCAGGATAAAGGTGAGCTATTTTAATCATCATTCCCAAAAGTCCTTACCTCCGAGTCTTTTAGCTATAACAGGACGCATAGCCATCATTGATGTATAAGTAGGAACGATATAAACATCCCTGCCCTGTGCCGTTGCAATGTCAACAAGCTTGTTGTAATCTTCATTTTCGATAATCTTAATTTCTCTGTCGCCTACGCCCTCATACTTAACACGAACTGCCATATCGTATGAACGCTTACCGGTTACATAAAGTTCCTTAACATTTGCCTTTTCAAATATACCGGCAAAATCGACATCCCATATCCAGCTAATATCTCGTCCGTCGGCAGCGTTATCGTTAAGCGAAAGAATAAGAGTAAAATCATCATTGATTGATTTTAAGAAATTCATAGTTTGGCTGAAGCCGGCAGGATTTTTAACAAGAATAAGATTGATTGTATTATCGCCTGACTTGAAATGCTCCATTCTGCCGAAAGCACCGTTGAAGTGCTCAATAGCGTCAATAACCGTCTTTTCGTCAATACCGAAAGCAGTAAGCGCAGCAGCGCAACCGATAGCGTTATAAATATTATATGCGCCACCGATATTGACTCTCAAAAGATTTCTGTCGCCGTTAAGATTTGCAACGACGATACTGTGGTCGTTTTTCATCTCTTCAACAGACTCAACGGCAAAATCAGGTTCAGGTCTGTGATAGCCACAATTCTTACAAACAAATCCACCGAGGTGACCGTAAGTATGATAAGTATAATCATATTCGTGCTTACAGAAAATGCAATACTTAGCGTCGCTGATTTCAGGTGCTTTTGCATTTTTATCAAAAGGAACATTTACACCGAAAGTGATAATCTTATTCGGTATTTCCTTAGACATTGAATAAGTAAGCGAGCAGTCGGCATCAAGGCAAACGATTGCGTTTGGAAGATTTTTAACCGATTCCTTGATAGCGTTGAGTGTATGAGTAACTTCGCCGTATCTGTCAAGCTGGTCACGGAAAACATTTGTAACAAGAATCACATCGCAGTGAATGTATCTTGACACTTCTTTAAACGCATTTTCGTCACATTCGATAATGGCATAGTCCTTTTTACACTTACCTGTTATGCTTGAGTTCATAATAAACGAAGCAGTTACACCGGTGATAAGATTTGCACCACTCTTATTGATAAAATACGACTTACCTGCCCTTTTTAAACCTTCCTCAAGGATACGGCACGAAGTTGTTTTACCGTTAGTACCGGTTACGATTATTACCTTTATATTTTTAGATAAATCCTTAAGCACATTCCTCTTAACCTTAAGTGCCACTTTGCCCGGCATAGAAGTTGCGCCCCTGCCGAGTTTATGCAAAATAAAGGTAACAATTCTGCACACAAGACAGCTTAAAAAAACTCTCATTTCTTTCTTCCTTTACTGATTATTATTAAATTAATTTTAAACTAAAGGTGATAGCAAGTCAATACTAAATATCTAATTATATTTTGCCGGAAGCAAGCCATTACCCTACGATTTTTATGTTTTAATCGCAAATAAATTATGATATACTTTACTTATAATATTATGGAGTATATGTATGGAATATTTAAGCTTTAACAAATATCTCAAAGAAAAATTCGGACAAAAGGTATACAAAATCAGCCTTGACGCAGGATTCACCTGCCCTAACCGTGACGGAAAGATTGACACGAGAGGTTGCATTTTTTGCTCAAAAGGTGGCAGTGGCGACTTTGCAGAGGAAAGAAGTAAAAGCATCACCGAGCAAATCGAATCGGGCAAAAAGAGAGTTGAAAAGAAAATAAAGAGTGGCAAATACATAGCCTACTTTCAAGCTTTTACAAACACATATGCGCCCATCGAAGTGCTCAGAGAAAAATATTTTGAAGCGCTAGGTCACCCCGATATTGTTGCGCTTTCTATTGCGACAAGACCCGATTGCCTCGGCGACGATGTCATAAAGCTTCTTGACGAAGTTAACAAAATCAAGCCGGTTTTCGTTGAACTCGGACTGCAAACAATCAACGAAGAAAGCGCAAAATACATTCGTCGTGGCTACGATTTAAGCGTTTACGACGAAGCCGTTAAAAAGCTTAAGGCGATAGGCGTTAATATCGTAGTTCATATCATACTCGGTTTACCAAACGAAACAAAAGAGGATATGCTAAAATCGGTTGACTATGTATGTAAGAGTGGTGCAAACGGCATTAAGCTTCAGCTTCTTCATATCATCAAGGGTACGGACCTTGCAAAGGATTACGGAAAAGGTTTGTTTAAAACGCTTGAATTTGACGAGTATGTGGAGCTTGTTAAGGAATGTGTAAGCATTATTCCGAATGATATTGTAATCCACCGTCTGACAGGCGATGGCGCAAAAAAGGACCTTATAGCACCCCTCTGGTCAGCTGATAAAAAGAGAGTCCTCAATGCGATAAATAAGGCGTTGAGGGAGTAAATTATTGTTTATAATTGGTTGACGGCTGACGCCACATTATATTTTTCTCTCCCTCAGTCACTTTCGTGACAGCTCCCTCGTCAGAGGGAGCCAAGTTCTTGCTTCCCTCTGACGAGGGAAGTGTCAGCTATGCTGACGATAGGAGAGATAGGCGAACACAGTTCGCCCCTACGGTAATTTTTCTAATTCAGATAGTCTAAAATGACAATTTCAGGCTCCCTGAAAAGCGTAAGC
>JBNMGQ010000144.1:0-3391 GCA_050872345.1 Eubacterium sp.
GTCATTAGTCCTGTTAATAACATAATCGGCAGGGCCGTTGTAGCTTTCGTCAACAAGCTTTATGTCGAGATTTTCTTTGAATTTTTCAATAGCAAAAGCGTTGCGCTTTGCTTCTCTTTCACTGTAAATTAAAATGCCGGTCATTTGATTTTCCTTTTTATTGCGTCAAAAATTAACGGTGCAATGTCAACGCCTGTCGATTCCATAATGTTAATGATATGTGCGTTCGAGTTGACCTCGCAAACACTGCCGTCGTCAAGAATGTCAACTCCGGCGAAAGTTAAGCCGAGCACCTCGCAAGCCTTGACAGCCGTGTCAATTTCGTACTGACTCGGAGTGCACGAAGTCATTGTGCCACCGTTTGTTACATTCGACCTAAAATCGTTCTTATTTTCTCTTCGGGCGCAGGATACACACCTGCCGTCAACTATTTCGAGCCTTTTGTCCGTGCCTGAACTTTCGCTGATAAACTCTTGCAAAATAAACGGTCTGTCGGTAATGTGTGAATAAATGTCTGCAGGGGTGTTGCAAAGGTAAACCTGAAAACCGAACGAGCCGAAGCATTCTTTGAACACTAAAGGGAAGCCTAAAATGTCAATTGCTTTGTCGACAAACTCACTCATATCAACCTCAAAATAGCATTTTGGCGAAATTAAAGTTTTCGGCTGTTTTACTATGTTTTCAAGCTCAATATATGTCAAAGCTTTGTCGTCGCATTTTGCAATCGAGTCGGCAGAATTGAATACGGGCAAGCCTGATTTTTCAAGCCTTTTTGCAATGTTAATGTCCTTGTCCCAAAAAAGTACAAAATCGGCTTTCGCATTTTCTGTTGCAAGTTCTAAATTAGTTTTGGTTTTTAAATTAATGCCACACTTTTTTGCACTTTCGACTAAATGAGAGTGCAAGGTGGTGTATTTTTCACCGGTTAAAAAGTGATTTACTGCTAAAATTCCATTCATTTGTCGTCACCTGTGTTTTATTGTATCATTGTGTCTTGCATTTTTCAATGTAATGGTATAAAATATTATATCTAATATTTTAAATATTCGGTTGTAGAAAGTTTTTCGGGTCGTCGGGGACGCCGATCCCTACATAAGTTTTAATGATTAGAACTTTCGTAGGGGCGAACAGTGTTCGCCTTGAGTTCCGATTTTTACAGCCAAATAATTTTGAAAGGAATAAAAATATGACAGAGTATAAGCTTAAGTACGGTTGTAACCCTAATCAAAACCCTGCAAGAATCCATATGGACGGCAAGGAGCTTCCGTTTGAAATTTTAAACGGTGCAGCAGGCTATATTAATTTGCTTGACGCATTCAATTCCTGGCAACTTGTTAAGGAACTTAAGGAGGCTACAGGTCTTCCGAGTGCAGCATCTTTCAAGCATGTTTCACCTGCCGGTGCTGCTGTAAGCCAGCCACTCAGCGCTGTTGACAGAAAAGTTTGTATGGTTCCTGATGACTTGGAGCTTTCTCCGATTGCCGAGGCTTATGTTCGTGCAAGAGGTTGCGACAGAGTTTCATCTTTCGGTGACTTTGCTGCTCTCAGCGACGAATGTGACGCAAGCGTTGCAAAATTCCTTGTTAAGGAAGTCAGCGACGGTATCATTGCTCCGTCTTATACCGACGAGGCTCTTGAAATTTTGAAGGCTAAGAGAAGAGGCAATTATCTTATCATCAAGATTGACCCGAATTATCAGCCGGAAGAGATGGAAACAAAGCAGGTTTTCGGTATCAAGTTTGAACAAAAGAGAAATGACGCTAAGCTTACAATGGACCTTTTCAACGATATGCCGACTAAGGTTAAGGATATTCCTGAGATTGCTAAAATCGACCTTCTTATTTCGCTTATTACTCTTAAATATACTCAGTCAAATTCAGTTTGCTACGCTTCGGGTGGTCAGACTATCGGTGTTGGCGCAGGTCAGCAAAGCCGTATTCACTGTACCCGTCTTGCAGGTAATAAGGCTGATAACCTTTGGCTTCGCCACAATGAAAAGGTATTAAATCTTCCTTTCATTGACGGACTTCGTAAGTGTGAAGCTGATAACGCTATCGACCTTTACATTTCCGACGAGTACGAAAATCTTCTTAAAGACGGCGTATGGCAGAGATACTTTACCACTTGCCCTGAACCTTTCACTAAGGAAGAAAAAGCAGAGTGGCATAAGAAGATGACAAATGTTGCTCTCGGCTCTGACGCATTCTTCCCATTTGAGGATAATATTGAGCGTGCTGTTGAGTCAGGCGTTAAGTATATTGCTCAGCCGGGTGGCTCTGTTCGTGACGGCGCTGTTATCGAGTGCTGTGATAAATTCGGTATTGCGATGGCAATGACCGGTATTCGCTTGTTCCATCATTAATTACCGATTTTGCCTCCCTTGTGTAAAGAAAGATTCCCCTGCCAGGGGAAATGTCACGCAGTGACAAAAGGGTAGCGTAGCAGGTGATTGCGAAAGCAATCGGAAGGATTGTTATCTTTTATCCCCTCAGTCAGCAAAGCTGACAGCTCCCCTTTATAACATTAAAAGGGGAGCCTATTAATTTGGAAGGATATTCTATGTCAATTCTAACTTGTCCTGTATGTGGCGAAAAACTGAATAAGGATAACGAAAAAACCTTGAAGTGCGCAAACAATCATTCTTTTGACATTGCAAAGCAGGGTTATGTCAATCTGCTTTTGACTTCAAAAAGTGGTGACAAAAAGGGCGACAGCAGAGAATCTGCCCATGCAAGGCGAGAGTTTTTGCAAAAGGGTTATTACTCGTTTTTGCGTGATTATGTGACTTCGCTTCTTTCGGGAACGGTGCTTGATATTTGCTGTGGCGAGGGCTATTATGACGAATACGACGGCACTCTTTACGGCTTTGACATTAGCCGTGAAATGGTTCGCCTTGCGTCATCGAGTCGAAAAGAGCACAACTATTTTGTCGCAAATCTTTCTCACATTCCGATTGAGAGTGATTCGATTGACACGGCAATGCATCTTTTTGCGCCGTTTAACGAGAAAGAATTTGAACGAGTGCTTAAGCCAAACGGCAGGCTTTTCAGCGTGATTCCTGGTGAGGAGCATTTGTGGGAGCTTAAAAATATTCTTTACGATACTCCTTACAAAAACGACGAAGTGCCACCGAAAACGGAAATCTTAAAACTTAAATCAACTGAAAAAATATCGCACACATTTAAGATTAACAGGATGGATTTGAAAACGCTTTTTTCAATGACACCTTATTTTTACCGTACGAGCGACGCCGACAAGGCAAAGCTTGACACGGTTGATACTGTCGATTTGACAGCGTCGTTTGTTGTGTGTGAATATGTGAAAGAGGGATAATTTTGGACTCACTTTGCGAAAAATGTTGGTATAACGAAATAGACGAGGAAACGGACGA
>JBNMGQ010000145.1:0-3339 GCA_050872345.1 Eubacterium sp.
AAGTTAAGGCTCCCTTGCAAAGGGAGCTGTCGGTTTACCGACTGAGGGATTGGCAGGCGAACACAGTTCGCCCCTACGGTGATTTTTCTAATTCGATAGTCTAAAATGATAAAACTTTCGTAGGGATGGGGCTTGCTCCATCCGAACAAGTCTTACGGCAGGAGTAAACCACTGCCCTACGGTAATTTTTTAATTTAGATAGCCTAAAATGACAAGACTTTCGTAGGGGCGAACTGTGTTCGCCTTTTTAATGTAGTGTAGCCGTCAAACGATTATAAATTACAATAATTTTACCACACAACAAAAAGCCGTTCGTATTCCTACGAACGGCTTTCCTTATATACATACCTTATTTAGTTTTAACGCTTTTTGCACTGCTCCAAGCTGAGTAAACCTTTTGATTTGCGACAGTTTTATAAGTACGAATCCTTACATAATATGTCTTTTTGCTCTTAAGCTTTTTGATTGCTTTGCTTGTTGTTTTTGCCTTGTTAACAGTTACCGTTTTGTTGCCTTTTTTAAAGTTGCTGTTTGTTGAATACTGAATTTGATAACCGTCAATTCCACTCTTCTTTTTCCAGCTTGCAGTGATTTTTTTCTTACCTGCTTTTACTTTCTTAAGGCTTGCTTTAACATTGTTTTCGCCGGTAAGCTTAACTATTGCTTGGTTCTTGTCAACTTTAATAAATTGACCGTTTCCTGTAAGCGCTTTAATGCTTGCAATGTCGGTCGGCACGGTAGTTGTTACCATTGTTGCAATAAACTTGCACGCATCACTTCCATACCAAAAATCCATATGTTGAACACCGTAAATAAACCAGGTGTTGTCCTTGAATGCACATGTTGATGCGTCAATTGTTTCATCAAGAGATGCATAATTATTATTCTTAGTCTGACTTCTTGAAAGCTTCTTACCGAAATCAGCTGTTGTAGCGCCTACAGAAGCATATTTTGTGTCAATAAGAATGTCGCTTTGATTCTTCCACTGCGATGTCAAACCGATAGCAGGGCAACCCCATCCGGCAATGATAGAAATGTCAACGCCACTGTTTTTCAAAAATTGAATATTGCTTTGAAGTCTGCCTTGAACTTGGTGGTAATTAGAAATTTTACCATAAAGACCGGTGTCCTTGTTGAGAAAACCGATTGCACTCATTTCATTTACAGCCTTGTCAAAACTGTCATATGGCAAAAATTCCCAGAAAGCAGGAATTGTGCCGAAGCAAGGCTTGAGCACTTCGTTATAAAGCTTAGCGCAAAGGGTAGGGTCAGCTAAAATCTTGTTAACGAGATTGCATACATTGCCGATTGCATCCTCCATCGAAGTTGCAAGCCAAGTGAGCCTGTTAAAATCAAAGCTTTTGTTGTTGTATGTCTTTGTAAGATATGCTAAATAATTGCAAAGGTCATCCTTGTTAAATGCAATATCCTTGCAAAGAATATTTGCAATCGATACACCGTTTAATGCACCGTAAAGATAAACTACTTTTTCAAGCTCATTGTCGTTTTTGTGAGCGTCAACATAAGCAGAAATTACTACAGTACCCTCAGAACCACCTATAAGTGTAACCTTGCTTTTGCCTGTTTGAGTCTTTACATTATCAATGAATTTGTCAAGCTTTTCACCGTTTTCGCAAGCGTCAAGGCGCCAGTCGTAGTTGAAAGTGTAAACATTTTTAGCACCTATTTGGTCGCAAATCTGCCTTGTGATTGCAGGTTCTGCACTGTCACGGCTTTCAAGATAATCTTGATGATTTGCCATACTGTCGTTGTAGTTTGCAATGATGCCTACATCGTAAAGTGAATTTCCGTTGTCGTCGCAAGCTTGCTTTTCAAAGGCAGAAAGTAAGCCTTTAACTTCGTTAAGAAATTCGTTAGCGTCAACATTTTCACCGTTTATGGCATTTAAAACGGTATGCATAGCTTTGTTGTTAGTTGTGAAAAGCGAGCCGATGTCAAAAGCAGAAAGCTCTTTTTGTCCGTCCTTGCCCGGATTTTCATACAACGGCACAGCGCCCATACCGTGCACAACAATAACAGGTGTCACACCGTTGTCTGCAAATGCAACACTTGCCATGCTTAGTACCATAACAATCGACATTACGGCACATAAAATTGATTTGATAAATTTTTTCATTTTATAAACCTCTCCTTTATATTAATAAAATATAAAACTATCCAAATTTATTATAATAATATCTTAAACATTTGTAAATATGTCAATTTATACAAATTTTCAATTGTTTTAATAATAAGCCCGACTCTCGGCAATAATATTTTTGTACATAAAAATGTAAAGGAAGATTATGTGCAGTATAATAAAGTTGAGATTTGTGGAATAAATACAAGCGAACTTAAGGTGCTGAAAGAAAAGGAAAAAATGGAACTTTTGAAAAAGGCGCAGGCAGGGGACAATAAAGCACGAAATGAATTGATTGAGGGCAATTTAAGGCTTGTGCTGTCTGTGGTTCAGCGCTTTTCAAACAGAGGCGAAAATATGGACGACCTTTTTCAAGTCGGCGTTATCGGTCTTATAAAAGCTATCGATAATTTTAATACCGATTTGGATGTTCGCTTTTCAACTTATGCCGTGCCTATGTGTATAGGCGAAATCAGACGGTATTTGAGGGACGATAATCCTGTTCGTGTCAGCAGAAGTATGCGTGATACTGCCTATAAAGCTATGCAGGTTAAGGAACAGCTGATTAATGAAAACGGTAAGGAACCTACAGTAGAGGAAATAGCACAAAGGCTTGATATGAAAAAGAGTGATGTCGTCCTTGCGCTTGAAGCAATCGTCGATCCGGTAAGTTTGTATGAGCCTGTTTATAACGACGGTGGCGACACTATCTTTGTTATGGACCAGCTCGGCGACAGTTCAAGCGATAAGGATTGGGTTGACGAAATTTCAATTAAGGATGAGATAAAAAAGCTTGATTCTCGTGAGCGAAATATTATGTACCTTCGCTTTATGCAGGGCAAAACGCAAATGGAAGTCGCAAAAGAAGTAGGCATATCTCAGGCACAAGTTTCTCGCCTTGAAAAAAATGCACTCAAAAAAATCAAAGGTGAATAAATTGTAGTTTAGCCTCCCTTGTAAAGGGAGGTGGTTGCGAAAGCAATCGGAGGGATTGTCGGGCGAACACAGTTCGCCCCTACGGTGGTTTTTCTAATTTAGATAACCTGAAATGACAAGATTTTCGTAGGGGCGAACTGTGTGTCAAGAGGAACATAGTTTACAGTTTGTGTAAGAACATACTTTACACTTTTTCGGTTATAGAATATCGAGGATCGTTATCAATAAGGTAAGCTTTTTTAAATTCAAAGCAACGCCTTTCG
>JBNMGQ010000146.1:0-3171 GCA_050872345.1 Eubacterium sp.
GTGACAGCTCCTACGGGAGCCGTCCCTTTTGTCACTGCGTGACATTTCCCCACACTGTGGGGAATCACCCTCGTCAGAGGGAGCCAAGTCCTTGCTTCCCTCTGACGAGGGAAGTGTCAGCTATGCTGACGATAGGAGAGATAGGCGAACACAGTTCGCCCCTACGGTGATTTTTCTAATATAGACGGTCTGAAATGACAGAATTTTCGTAGGGGCGACCTGTGGTCGCCTGCCAATCCCTCAGTCGGTAAACCGACAGCTCCCTTTGCAAGGGAGCCTTGACTTACTACGCTAAACTATAATTTATTTTACCTCTTTATTTTCCCAATTTTAAGTGCCCTAAGGGAATTGGCGATGGCGATAAGGCAAACGCCGACATCGCCGAAAACTGCGAGCCACATTGCGTTTTCGTCAAAAATACCTATTGCACAGCCGATGATGATTAAAAGCTTTACTGCAATGGCGAAAACGATATTTTCGGTTACGATTCTAAGTGTTTTCTTAGCAGCTTTTTTAGCTACTGCAAGCTTGGAAAGTGAGTCACCCATAATTACCATATCGGCAGCTTCAACGGCAATGTCCGAGCCTGCGCCACCCATAGCAACGCCAACATCGGCAGTTGCAAGCACCGGTGCGTCGTTGATTCCGTCACCTGTGTAAACAACGGTTTTGCCCTGTTTTTGAAGGTCGGATACAATATTAGCTTTTTCCTCCGGCATTAAGCGTGAATATACGGTGTCAATACCAGCCTTGTCGGCAATATCTCTTGCAATCGGCTCTTTGTCGCCTGTGAGCATAATAGTTTCTTTAATGCCCAAATGACGAAGATTTTTAAGTGCCTGTTTGCTGTCCTCTTTAATAATGTCGGCAAAAACAATGTCGCCCATAAAGCCTTTTTCGCTGCAACAGTAAATTGCCGTGCCGATAACGCTTGTTTCTTTAAAATCGTCGCAGTGTTCAAGCATAAGCTTTTCGTTGCCGACATAATATGTTACGCCGTCAACTTCTGCCGAAACGCCTAAGCCTGCATATGTTTTTGAATTTTTAACCACACATTCGTCAGCGTAGTGACCGAAAGCAAAGCTGATGCTTTTTGCGATAGGATGAGTTGAATATCTTTCACAAGCAGCAATTATTTTCAAAAGTTCTCTGTGCTGATTGTCCTTGCAGTGGCAATGGTTGTGCTCGTAAGTTACAAATTCAAATTTGCCGTTCGTGAGCGTACCTGTTTTGTCAAACACACCCGTATCGGCTTTTGCAAGCGCTTCAAGGTAGTTGCCACCCTTTACGAGTATGCCTTCTTTTGAGCATGCACCGATACCGGCAAAAAATCCGAGAGGTATTGAAATAACAAGCGCACAAGGGCAGGAAACAACAAGCGCCGAAAGTCCACGGTATAACCATTCGTGCCAATTTCCACCAAAGAAAATCGGTGGCACAACCATAATAAGTACTGCAATTAAGCATACAATAGGAGTGTAGATTTTAGCAAATTTGGTGATAAACTTTTGAGCGTGACTCTTTTTGTCCTGCGACTCTTCGAGCATATCAAGTATACGAGAAACGGTTGAGTCCTTGTATTCTTTTTCTGCCTTAACCGTAACAGTACCGTCAAGGCTTACCGACCCTGCAAGCACACTGTCGCCTACAGCTTTTGTTATCGGAATTGTTTCACCTGTAAGTGATTTCATATCAAATTGAGAAGTTCCGTCAACGATTTCGCCGTCAATGTCAAGCTTTTCACCAGGTCGAATTACCATTAAATCGCCGATTTTAACTTCCTCGGGTTTAACGGTTTTTTCTTTTCCGTCAACGATAATATTGACTTGCTCAACCTTTTCGGCAAGCATATTTTTGATTGACTTACGGCTTTTGTCAAGCGCAAGACCCTGCAAAAATTCACCTATAGTAAACAGGAAAACCACCATACAGCCTTCGCTGTATTCACCGACTGCAAATGCACCGAGTGACGCAATTGTCATAAGTAGATTTTCGTTAAAAATATCCTTGTGCATTATTCCTTCAACGGCTTCCTTGATAATGTCGAAGCCAACGATTAAATACGAAAGCATAAAGCAAACAAGGTAGGAAAACGACGGAAGGTCGATTTTACCTTTTTCGACTATTTCGTTTAATATGTAACCGGCAATGAGGAAAAATCCACCACCGATTAATTTAAAAATAAATTGACCCTTGTCAATTTCTTCGTGATTGTGTTCACAGCCACAGCCGTGCTCATTGCAACATTCACCGTGTTCGTTATTATGATTGTGTGCCATTTTTACACCTCTTTTACTTTTAATAATAATTAATATAGTTTAATAAGTTATAATTGTCAACTGTTTATTTTCGTCAATGCTTGCAAGCGCAATTTCGCTCAGTTTAATTTCACGATTTTGTATCATTTTTTTAAGTTCATTTTTGTTAATGTTGCTTTTTTCTATCTCTTTTTCAACAAATTGACCGTCGAGCACCACATCGTATGAAAGACTTTCCTTTTGTGGCGCAAAGTTAAAATCTTTAGGATTAAGCTGTCTTTTGAGTGGTGTCGGCATAAAGCTTATGTTACCGGTAATTTCCATAATTGCACAGTCAATGTCCGACAGGCTGAAGTATCCGTTTGCTCTTGCGCTTGCCGTCAAATCGTCAATATCAAGCTTGGCTTTTTTCAAATTTTTCTTGATGATTTTGCCGTCTTTCATAATGATAATCGGTTGACCCGATATAAGTCGCCTTGCCTTAATGCTCTTTTGCGTGATGACTGAAAGCAGTACGCCGATAATTGCCCAAACAGCCATAGCCGTTATGCCTTTCCACCATTCAAGGTCAAGATTTGTCGACATCTCGGCTGCAATTGAACCTATCGTTATTCCGATAACATAGTCAAAAAAGCTCATTTCGCTTATTTGCCTGAAGCCCATAAGCTTTGTGAGTAAAAATAATACTGCCATAGCAACAACGGATAAAATTATTATTTTACCAAATTCCATTTGTATCACCACTACTATTTTGTGCAGAGGATGATGAATTATAAATTATAGTTTATCGTAGGGTTAACCGAATTAAGCCTCCTTTGAAAAGGGAGGTGAGTGAATTTCACGAAGTGAAAGAGACCGTTACTCCAAATCTCTGATTTGGGAGAAACAGTCCGGTGGACTGTTTCGTAGTAAC
>JBNMGQ010000147.1:0-3121 GCA_050872345.1 Eubacterium sp.
ATATATATATTATAATTATATCAAAACTATATTAATAGGTCAAGAAAAAAGGAGCAAAGCCTTACACTTTGCTCCGATAAAACGAATAGTTTATTTTTTCTTTTTATTAGCTTTAGCAGCGAGTTTAGCCTTTGCTTCCTCAACACGCTTCTTTTCTTCTTCCTTAGCAGCCTTTTCAGCAGCTTCACGGTTCTTTTCTCTTTCGATTTCCTTTTGTCTTTCCTTCTCGTCTTTAACAGCCTGACGGGCAAGTCTTTCCTCTTCAAGAGTTTCATCACTCTTAGCAGGAGCCTTGCAAACAGCAATGTTAATACCTGTTGCAACCAAAAGAAGCACGAGAGCAACAAAATAGCCCCAAGAAATCGAAGCACTGCCGTTAATAACAGCCATATCGCCGAAGTTAAATGCAACTGCCTGAGATGCAAGTGAGCCGGACATAACAAACATTACAACAGAAGCAATTGAAAATGCAATTGAAATAATATCAAAAACAACCATTGTTTTAGTCTTAGGTTTCTTACAAAGAATTATAGTAAGAAGAAATGCAAGCACAATGCATACAGCACTCAGCGCAAAGAAAAGATAACCTAAGCTTGCAAAGGTAAGTGCACCGGAGTAGCCTTCAAACTTCATATTAGTTGTATAAAGACCGGTGTTACCGAAGAAGCTTGAGAAAAAATCAACAAGTGATTTATTTTTATTAAACAAAGAATAAATGGTTAAGCTGAAGCTTGCACCGTCGCTGTTAAGATTAGCCCACGGTAAAATAAAGCCGATTGCAGGTAAGAATGTTAAAACAAGCCTTGCAATACGAAGCTTAGTGCCCCAAATTGAATAAGCAATTCTGTTAAGCGATTTATAGAAAACAGCAAATTGCTTTTCAGCTTTTACATTATCCTCTTCAAGTCTTTCTTGCCAGTTATAGTTTGGAATTGAAACGCCACAAGCCGAACATTCAGCCTTAACATTCCAAATATGCAATTTTTTGCCACAATTAGGACAGGTACTTGCCATATAATTGTACCCCTTTCAAAGTAACTTACTTATGATATTTTATATTGAATGGGTGCAATTGTCAATAGCAATTATTGATATGGGAAAAAGTTTTTATATATTTAATACATAATTATAATATAAGAGTAAAAATAATTATGGTTATCGTATAAAAAAGTGTTGATTTGTACTCTTTGATATGTTAGTATAATAATGTTATATTTTTCAAAGGCAAGAGCCTTAAGAAATGAGGGAATAATTTGGCAGAAGAAACACTCACCGAAGAATTGACACAAGAGGAAATGGACGAGCTTGATAAGCTTGCCTACACACATAAAAGATACCTTACTCCTAAGGAAATCGCAGCATATGTACTTGTAAATTTCGGTCAAAAAAACTTAACTCAGTTTGTTGATGCGTTTAAAGAGTTCTTTATGATTCAGTTCTTAAAGCTTAACTCGACAGCTTACGCTAACATTAACCTTTTCGCATCAATTTATGACGCACTTGACGATACAATTTCAGGTTTGATTATCGACCGTACCCGTACTCGCTGGGGCAGAATCAGACCTTTCTTCATCATTCCGTTACCACTATGGCTTATCGGTGGCGCAATGATGTTTACGGCGCCTAATATCAGCGCTACGAACAAAATTGTTTGGGCTGCCGTTGCTATTGTTATTTACGGTTTAGGTATGAGTTACTTCGGCGCATGGGGTCTTATGATTTACAATATCACTCCTAACACCGATGAGCGTAACAACCTTATTACAACAACCAAGTTCTTTGAACTTTTCGGCACATGGCTTCCGTCACTCGTTCCTGTTCTTGTTACCCTTCTTCCTAAAATCAACAAGAACATTACAATGGAAGGCGTTTATTCCGGCTTTGCATACTTTATGCTTATCCTTGCAGCATTGTTTGCAGTATTCGGTTTCTTTAATATGAGAGAGCGTGTACCTCTTATGAGCCGTGAAGAGATTAAAGAAACTTCCGTTTTGGAATCGCTTAAAAACATTGTTACCAACAGACCTCTTTTGGCTGTTATCCTTGCTAACTTCTTCAACTCATTCAAGGCTGTAGGTGGTTCATCGGAATCATACTTCTGGCTTAACAACACCGGTTCACTTCTTAACCAAACGATTTGTGGCTTGTTTACAGGTATTCCTAACTACATTATGGTTCCTGTTGCTGCTAAAATGGTTAAAAAATGGGGCGCAAGAGCCACATCAATCATTGCAGGTTTATTCGGTTTCTTCGCTTATATGACATTATTCTTTGTCGGTTTCCACCCATTCGGTCAAACATTTAAAGACCATTACATATTCAACCTTATTTGGGTTATCTTCGGTCTTACCATTTGTGGTCTTCCTAACAAGATTCTTAATGTAAGCGGTCAAATTGTTACTGCAGAAGCGCTTGACTATATGGAATGGAAGCACGGTCTTAGAAACGAAGCACTCGTAACTACAGTTCAGGGTTACTTCGGTAAGCTTGCTACTTCTGTTACAGGTTGGCTTTCAGGTATGGTACTTACTTGGATTAACTATGTACCACTTACCGACTCACTCGGCAACGCTGTTCCTCAAAGTGACCCTAAAATGCTTAACGGTATTTGGGCAGTATTCTGTATCCTCCCTGCTATTGCAAGAGGTCTTTACGGTGTATCATTCATCATCTACCCAATCCACGGCGACCTTCAACAGCAGATGATTGTTGAGCTTGCTGAAAAGCGTGCACAAAGACTTGCTGAACAGGACGCTAAAGACCATCAAGCAAATGATTAATTAATATGTAATTTTAAAGGAGAGTCGAATGGCTCTCCTTTTTTGTTTACTAATATAAATTAATGTTTATAATCGGTTGACGGCTGACGAGTGAATTGTGCGTAGCACAAGAGACACGAGACTCCAAATTTGGTGACTATAGGGAGCAACAAATTTGGGAGAAACAGTCCGGTGGACTGTTTCGTAGTGAGTAGTTATAAAGGCGAACACAGTGTATAGTGTAATAAGATAGTTTACAAAAAGTGTAAGAACATACTTTACAAAAAAGTGATAAAATTAACGGCAAAAAGGAGAAAAATAAATGCCGTTAATTGAAAGGACAAAAGAAAGTATGAGGGAAG
>JBNMGQ010000148.1:0-3048 GCA_050872345.1 Eubacterium sp.
AACTTCTACAACAATTACCGTATTCAAACTAAAACAAAACTGACTCCGCTTGAAAAACGAAATCAGTTTGTTGCTTAAATTTTAATTATTCTACTTTAGGCTTCCTTTTTTTGTACTGTCTGCACAATCTGGGGCAGTTCATAATTCGACACCTCTTTTGGTATTGAGTATTTTATTTTTAAAGCAGTTTTGTCATATTCCTCAGCGCAAAGCAAAGGGTTGACATATTATGGCAAAATGCCGAAGTTGTCGGTGGGATAATTCCCATAACGCCGAGCACAATGAGTGCAGAGTTAAATTCAACGATTGAACGGTAATTATGTTTGATTCGTTTCATAAGCTTATCGGAAAGCTGTTTTAAAACGACAAGTTCTTTAAGTTCGTCACTCGAAATAGTTATATCTGCTATTTCTCTCGCAATTGCAGCGCCACTGCTTATGGCTATGCCGACATCTGCCTTTGACAATGCAGGTGAATCGTTGATTCCGTCACCGACCATAATTACGCACCTGCCGTCGCTGTGAGCCTTGTCGATATAATTTGCTTTGTCGTCAGGCATGACCTCGGAATAATATTCGTCAATATCAAGTCTTTTTGCAACGCTTTTGGCTGTTCTGTCGCTGTCGCCGGTCATCATAACAATGTGCTTAACGCCGAGTTCTTTAAGGTTTGAAAGCACATTTTTAACATCGTTTTTAATCGGGTCTTCAATAAGAATTACAGCAACAAGTTCACCGTCGATAGCCATATAAAGATGAGAGTATTCATTAGGTATTGAGTCAAATTTTTCTTTTTCTGCTTCATTTACCTTGCAACTTTCGTCTTCAAAAACAAAATGATAGCTTCCGATTACAACCTTTTTGCCGTCAACCCGTGACGAAATGCCGTGAGCGACAATGTACTCAACCTTTGAGTGGCGCTCTTCGTGGTTAAGCTTTCTCGCTTTTGCTTCGTTAACTACAGCGTTGGCAACCGAATGAGGAAAATGCTCTTCAAGGCACGCTGCAAGTCTGAGCATTTCAAGCTTGTCATTATCGGCAAATGTGACTATATCGTAAACCTTTGGTTTTGCAATTGTAAGCGTACCTGTTTTGTCGAAAATAATCGTATCTGCTTTTGAAAACGCTTCAAGGTATTTGCCACCCTTAACGGTAATATTGTATCTGCTGCATTCGTTTATCGCAGATAAAACTGCTATCGGCATAGTAAGTTTGAGTGCACACGAATAATCAACCATAAGAATTGAAAGTGCTTTTGTAACATTTCGTGTAATCAAATATGTAAATACCGTACCGAAAAGGCTGAACGGAACGAGCCTGTCGGCAAGGTTTGATGCTTTGTCCTCAACATCACTCTTAAGTTTTTCGGACTCTTCAATCATCTTTACTATTCTGTCGTACCTGCTTTGACCGTTGCTCTGCTTAACTTCAACAACACATTCGCCACTTTCAACAACAGTTCCTGCAAATACCCGTGCGCCGACCGTTTTGTTAACTGCAACGCTTTCACCCGTAATGGCAGCTTGATTAATTGTTGCGCTTCCGTCAACTATTTCACCGTCAAGTGGTATAAGATTGCTTGTGCGAAGAACGATTTTATCACCGGTCTTAACCTCGTTAACTCCTACGAGCACCTCGCTGTCATCCTCTGTTTTAAGCCAAACTTTTTCAACGCCGAGTGACATAGTGTTTGCAAGGTCGCTGATAGATTTTTTGTGAGTCCACTCTTCCAAAATTTCGCCAATCTTGAGCATAAACATTACGCTTGAAGCAGTTTCAAAATCGCCACGGATAAGCGATACCGTGATTGCAACTGCGTCAAGAACAGAAACTTCAAGTTTAAATTTAGCAAGACTTCTCAAGGCTTTGATGATATATTTTATCGCCTTAAGATATGCTATTGCCATACGAACAGGCACAGGCAAAAACAGCTTGCGAACGAAACGCATAAATACTGTCATTACAAGCTTTTCTTCGTATTCACGGTTAAGTGCACGACTGTTTCCGACAGCTTCAAGGCTTTTAACATCATCGTTTTCAAAGCTGAAAAGCGCAAGCGTATCAAGCATTTTTGCCCTGTCAAAGTCGTAGGCAATTACTGCGTCGTTGCTTCTTTCGTAAAATTTGACATAGCTGATTCCGTCAAGCGACATAAAATAAGCTTCAAAAATATCTGCCGTTTCGTCACTTAACTTATTGCAAAAAAGATGAACTCTTATTCTGTTTTTGCTCTCGTGTAATATTTTACATTTCATAATGCATCATCCAATATATAAATAGAAGTTTTTAAAATTTTAAAGGGTCATCTTTCGACAACCCTTAAAAGTTATTAAGCTTTAGCAGGAACAGCCTTGTCCTCAATGATTTCTTCGGCTTGCTCACTTGCTCTTTTTTCGTTAATTTCCTTTGCCTCGGCTAAAATATCGTCGGCATTTTCTTTAACAGCGTTAACGGTGTCCATTACAGAATCTTTAATTCTGAGACCGAGTGCAGTCGTATGAGCGTAAACTTTCTTCGCTTCTTTACTGCCTAAAGCCTTAACACCGACTGTGCCGAAAAGCACACCACCTGCAAATGATGCTAATTCACTTAACATAATTAAAACTCCTTTCGATATTAAAAATTTTAATGTGGTTAGGTTGCGCTAACCTTATGCTTAATATTATACTTCACTGTTTTTCAAAAGTCAACAATTCACGCTTTCAATATCCAAAAATTAACATTATATGCGATTTTTGTTAAACGCAGATAACTTTTGTTAGGATAGGCAAACGAATAACGCCTATATAAATTATAGTTTAGCGTAGTAAGTTAAGGCTCCCTTGCAAAGGGAGCTGTCGGTTTACCGACTGAGGGATTGGCAGGCGACCACAGGTCGCCCCTACGATAGTGTCTTATCATTTTAGACTATCTATATTAGAAAAATCACCGTAGGGGCGAACTGCGTTCGCCTATCTCTCCTATCGTCAGCATAGCTGACACTTCCCTCGTCAGAGGGAAGCAAGGACTTGGCTCCCTCTGACGAGGGTGATTCCCCACAGTGTGGGGA
>JBNMGQ010000149.1:0-2975 GCA_050872345.1 Eubacterium sp.
ACAGCTCCCTTTACACAAGGGAGCCTAAAATACGAATGAGTAAGGTTGCGAAGAAGTAGTCAGAATCGAGTTTTTCGGGAAGGGTGCTGTACGATGGTACTGCCCCTGAGCGAAAGGCTCGAAGCACCAACGATACGATTATGGTATCCTTAGATACCTAAAATCGTATCATTCCTGCTTTGTTGATATAAATCATTTAATAATCGATTAGTGATATTGAAATAAATAGTCTAATTGTTCAAAACTCCGGTGTGGTTATGGCTGCTTATTCACGACCGCAAACTATAATTTACCTATTATGTGGATTTATTACATAATTATCGATTGAAACATTTTGGCTTTGACCTTGACCGGTTATTGTGATAAGAGTGCCACCGGTTTCCTTTGCAAAATTCCACGGCACAGGTGACGGACCGGTTTTAAGACCGTATGTATAAGTAATACCGTCGTCGGTTACGCTTGCTGTATTTTCGTGGTCATGGCCACAGAAGATATACTTTGTTGAACCAAGCTCCTTACATTTATCAACGAAACCTGATTTAACAGGAGCACAACCCGGAAGATACTGACAATAGCCGAAACCGTATTTTTCAGGAATTGTATAGCTACCGTCCTTTGCCTTAACACCGTATTTTTCAATTGCTTCTTTAAATTCTGGTTGTGCAAAATGCGAAAATGTCATTGACGGTACTGTGTAACCGGCACTTTCGTTAATACCGAGAACATTCCATTCATACCAAGCAATTTGCTCATATCCCATATAAATTTCCTTGGTCGTATCTTTGTCATACTTCAAATATCTGCCGTTATCAAACATATAAACAGAATAAACAGGAATACCGTTTTCAACTATATTTACAACATAGTTGCCACAGCCGTAAAGATTGCTCGGTCCTTTTTCAAACAAACAATACTTGCTTGCTTCGTACTTATCGCCTTGCCAATTGAGAAAGTTAGACAGAATTTCATTATCGTGGTTACCGAAAACAGGTGCCCAAGGAATCTTATACGAATCCATATGCTTAATGAAATTATTAATTGAAAAACGGCTTGCTTCAGCTGAAAGAACATCACCCGGCAAAGTAATCATATCCGGCTTTGTTTTTTCAACAAGCTTATCCATTTCGTCATAGCACTCTTTATTTTTACCGAGATTTGCCCAAAGCTGAGTATCGGTAAGCATAAGAATTTTAAAATCATCACGAGTTTTTTCAACCGTTTCGATTTTTGAAATGTCAAACTTATCGCTTTTGCTCCAAATTTCAATATGTTCTTTACCTTTCAGTGGAAAGAAAAGAACAGCAACAATTACTATCGCAATTGCAAGTAAGATTAAAATAATATTTCTTATAATTTTGAATACTTTTGTTTTTGTCATAAAAACACCCCTTTATTATATTTTATCATATTAAAAATTTGCAATGTTTATAAAAAATACCACAAACTTTAGAAATTATGCTATTGTTTTATTTTTTTGTTTATATAAAACAAACATTTTGATATAATCAAATAAAAATCACGGTTAATAGGTATAATGATATGTATTTAAAAAGCGATAACAAAACACTTGAAAATAACTTTAACTGGGCAATTGAAAAAACAAAGCAATTTATAGTTACAGGCAAAAAGAATGGTGAAATTAACAAAGGTGACGGCAATAAATGGTACGGACCCGATAACAAAGTAATCGACTCCCCTACCGAGCCTTGGGCACAGCCTAAAGACTACTGTCCTGCTTTTTGGGCAGGATACTTTGACAGAAGCGCATATTACCTTCGTGACTTCGTTCACCAAGCTTTAGGTGCAATAATATTAGGCTACAATGAAGAAGTATGGCAAATGTTTTCTACTTTTATAAACTCTGCAAGTGAAAAAACAGGTTGGTATGCACTTTGGTCATTTAACTTTGACAACACTCCTTACTATATGGACACACCTAACCTTAACCACTTTGTAAGGGAAATCACTTCTCAGTTTGAACTTGTTGAACTTTCATACAATTTATACTTATGGACCGGTGACAAAAGATACATTGAAGACGAAAGGGTCAAATTATATCAAGACAAAATAATGAACGATTTTATTAAAAATCAAGACGGAATTATTTTTAAAGAAAAAAACGGTATTCCTGAGGGCAGAGGTGACATTTTTGAAGGCTCTGCCACATATAACGAGCGTGGTTTTTGGGCAGTAGAAGCCGGTGACAGTATCGCTGCAATGTATTCTGCTTTGATAAGTTACTCCAAAACATTAAAACTTAGAGGCGAAAATGAAAAAGCGCAGACTGAACATAATCGTGCCTTATCGCTTCAAAAATATTTTAACGAAGAATGGTCGGTAGTAAACGGCACAGATATGTTTTGCTACGCAATAGACAACAAAAAGAAAAAGCATTACAAATGGACAAAAAGATTCGGTAAACTTTGTGGAGCAGAAACGCTCGAATTTATTGCATTAAAAAATCTTAGTTATAAAGACGAGCGCAATCTTAAGCTTCTTGATTATATTTTTGAAATGCAAACGGGTAAAAAAACCATGTCGGATAATATCGAGAGCTTCACTTATCTACCCGATTTATATTTTGCAAACGGGCAAAAAGAGCGTGCGTGGTACTTTATGAAGAATATTATTTCACAAAAGGATTTACCACACGAGCATAAAAGTCAAGGCACAAACGGCGATTATCCTGAAATTTCATTTACTTTTATATCGCAAACGATTATGGGATTGATGGGCATAAGCGTTGACGAAGAAAACGGAAATTTAAAAGTCAATCCAGATTTGCCGGATGAGATTAATTATATTGAGCTTTATGATTTCGAGTTTAAGGGTAAGAAATATAATATAAAAGTTGATAATATAAATTATAGTTTATAATCGGTTGACGGCTTCGCCACATTATAAAGGCGACCACAGGTCGCCCCTACGAAAGTTTTATCATTTTAGACTATCTAATTAGAAAAATCACCGTAGGG
>JBNMGQ010000150.1:0-2956 GCA_050872345.1 Eubacterium sp.
ATTATGCCCTTGTTTGGAAAAAACACACAGTATTAACAAAAACAGCAAACGGATTTTTGAATTTAATAAAGTTATCTAAATAAAATAAATCTTAAATTCACTGCGTAACAACATGACAAAAGGCTCAAGAAAAAATCTTGAGCCTTAAAAATTTTCAGCTTGACCAAGCAGAAACCAATTATTGCAGTAGTTTATATATAAACTATCGATTAATATCTCCACTGTGCTATTCAGTATGCGATGTTTTAACAGACAATTATAATAAGCACTGTATATTTCAAATTTTCATCATTTGTATTATTCTCTAAAATGATAAATTATACCTACAATTCATCATTTCAACCGACTACAAAAAAAGAGAGATTTCCTTACGAAACCTCTCTTTTGCGGTATGACGGGCATATCAATGCTCTGTGGTGAAAGTCCACCGAGGCGTAGTTGCCGACGAACTCAATAGCGACTCCCAAGGTTTGAATCGTGAGATGCAGGCGAGAAGAAGGGATAGCAAAATCGTAGCCTGACGGACAGAAACCTGATACTAAGGCGTATTAAGCGGATAAGTTGGCCACAAGCAACGAAGTCCAAAAAGGCAACCGTAACCTTAATGCGTAAATCAGGCAGGTAGACGAGGAAAGAGTATTGGTTTATCCCGTGAGGTCTCACAGGCGGAGAAATCTGTAGTAACAGCGAACTGTGAGAAGTCAGCAGAGGTCATAGTACCGAGAAATCGGAAAGGACCGAACAATTCAAAGCGTCAATTCAAAATGTATGTTTCAAACAGAAAATCTGACAAGATGTGAAATTGAAGCGTAATTGAGAGGAAGCATCATCACATAGGAAGGTTTGTTTGAAAGCGGAAAGGAGAAAAGACGGAATATGTCAGAAATGCTTGAAAAGATACTGAGCGACAAAAATATCGAACTTGCACAAAAGAAAGTATATTCAAACAAAGGAGCAAGCGGAATAGACGGAGTCACAGTCCAAGAACTCGAAGAATATATGAAAGAGAATTGGAACAGTGTCAAGGAAGAAATCCGAGAGAGAAAGTACAAACCGCAACCGGTATTAAGGGTAGAAATACCCAAGCCGAACGGAGGAGTGCGAAAGCTCGGTATCCCCACGGTAATTGACAGAGTAATAGAACAGGCGATAGTACAGGTGTTAACCCCAATATTTGACCCGATGTTCAGCGAAAACAGTTATGGTTTTCGACCGAACAGAAGATGTGAACAGGCAATAGTAAAATTGCTTGAATACTTCAATGACGGATATGTGTGGATAGTAGATATCGACCTTGAAAAATTCTTTGACAATGTACCGCAAGACAAGTTGATGAGTTATGTGGGTAGAGTAATACACGACGGAGATACAGAAAGCCTAATCAGGAAGTATCTCAAAGCAGGAGTAATGAACAAAGGCACATACGAAGCAACAGACATAGGCACACCCCAAGGGGGAAATTTATCACCATTGTTGAGTAACATAATGCTCAACGAACTTGACAAAGAACTTGAAAGCCGAGGACAGCGATTTACACGATATGCAGATGATGTAGTGATTGTGTTGAAAAGCAAAGCGGCGGCAACAAGGGTAATGTATTCCATAACAAGTTGGATAGAGAGGAAACTCGGATTAAAGGTAAATGCAACAAAAACAAAGATAACCCGACCGAGTAAACTGAAATATCTTGGCTTCGGATTTTGGAAAGACAAAACCGAATGGAAAGCAAGACCACACGAAAGTTCAGTAGAAAAGTTTAAAAGAAAACTCAAACAACTGTGCAAAAGAAGTTGGAGTGTAGACCTCACATACCGAATTAAGAAAATTAACGAGGTAACGAGAGGTTGGATTAACTATTTCAGAATAGGCTCAATGAAACAAAAACTTAAAAGCATAGACGAGCATTTGAGAACTATGATAAGGGTGATAATTTGGAAACAATGGAAAGTGCCAAAGAAAAGACTATGGGGACTATTGAAACTCGGAGTGGAAAAATGGATAGCAAACAAAGTGGCAAATTGGGGAGACCATTACCAATTTGTAGCCCAAAAGTCGGTTCTTAAAAGAGCAATTTCTAAAGAAATACTGACCAAGCGAGGCTTAGTCAGTATAGAAGATTACTACCGAAAGGTAGCACATATTAAATTTTGAATTGAACCGCCCTGTGCCGAACGGCACGCAGGGTGGTGTGAGAGGGCGATTTGTTTCGCCCTACTCGATTCTCTTTAATTAAAAACTATACGAAACGATTATACCGCCGTCGGAGGCATAAAGGGAATTAAGACCCGATGCCTTAATAACCTGAACATTACCGAAATGTGCCTTTTCGCAAATCTTATCAGCGATTTGTTGACCTCTTTCTTTACAGCAAACATATGAAACGATAAGCGTTTCGTTTGATAAATCCTCATCTTTAACTTCATCTGCAATAAGGTTGCTCATTTTCATCATAGCACGGTTGAGCGTGATATCCCGAGCGGCAAGTGAAATGTTGCCCTCGCTTGTTCTTTTGCAAATAAGCTTAACTCTGATTTTTTCAAGCACCTTAGCGGCAAGAGCAAAAAGCCTGCCGTTGCTTTTAAGTGCGTCAAGACTTTCAAGGCAGAAGTAAAGGCCGGTGTTATTGACGATATAATCATTAATCTTTGTTTCAATTTCGTCTGCATCTAAGCCTGACTCGGCAAGTTCTTTAATTTTTTTTGCGACGATGGTTTCAATACCGGAAGTTGCAAGAGAGTTGAAAACGATAATTTTCTTGTCGTCGCCAAACTCGTCTTCATAAAGCATTTTGCCTTGGAGTGCACTGTTGAAAGTACCGCTTAGCTTATCTGTAATTGTAAGAACGAAAACAGCGTCATAGTCGCCCTCATAGGCTTTTTTGAAAGCGTCAGGAGCAGGGCAGGCAGATTTAGCGTTACCGCCGTTTGCTTTCATTCTTTCGATAAAATCGTCTTGG
>JBNMGQ010000151.1:0-2929 GCA_050872345.1 Eubacterium sp.
CCAGAAAACATTAAAAAATTCAGTACCGATAATCTTCCTCTTCTGCTCAGGGTCGGTAACACCCTTAAGTTTAGCGAGGAAAACATCGCCGCAATTAACTCTTACAAAATTCATATCAAAAAGAGTGGTAAATGTATTTTCCACAAAGTCACCCTAATTTTTACGCATTAAGCCCTGGTCAACGAAAACACAGGTAAGTTGCTTGCCTACTGCACGGGAAAGAAGACCTGCTGCAACAGAAGAGTCGACACCACCGGAAAGACCGAGTATAACCTTCTTGTCGCCAATCTGCTCCTTAAGCTTGGCAACGGTATTTTCGATAAAGTTATCCATTACCCAGTCACCCTTACAGCCACAAATCTCATAAAGGAAATTGTAAAGCATTTGAGAGCCGAACTGAGAATGAGTTACCTCAGGGTGGAACTGAACGGCATAAATATTCTTGTCCACATTCTGCATAGCAGCGCAAGGGCAAGCGTCGGTATAGCCAACGATTTCAAAACCTTTTGGAGGAGTTGCGATATAGTCGGTATGGCTCATCCATACAACCGACTTTTCGTCAACATCCTTGAAAAGCTTCGACTCTTTTTTAGTAAATTCAATCTTGCCGTATTCACTTTGAGGTGCAGTTTTAACTTCGCCCTCACCCATCCAAGCGATAAGCTGACAGCCGTAGCAAATGCCTAAAATAGGAACACCTATTTCAAGAATTTCCTTAGTGTAATGAGGTGACGCCATATCGTAAACGGAATTAGGACCACCTGTAAAAATGATACCTTTATAATTATTTTTCTTAATGACTTCAAGGTCGGTAGTATAAGGCAAAATTTCAGCGTAAACATGATGGTCACGAACACGCCTTGCAATAAGCTGATTATACTGTCCACCGAAATCAAGAACGAGTATTTTCTCCATACTTTCCTCCGAATATTATTATTCGTAAATATTACTTACAGTTTATTATATATTATAGTTTAGCCATTTGCAAGAGTTAAACCGATTTTACATTTATAACAATTAAATATTTATTAAATCCGTGCCATTTCATTTGACAAGGCTTGATAATTAAAACAAGTTTATATATAATAAATTTAGGTTAGTATACATAAAATAAGTGATTTTTATGAGAGGGCAAATTATGTATAGTGTACTTGTTGTTGATGATGAAATTCGTCAAAGAGAAGCAGTTATAAAAAGCGTAAACTGGGAAAAAGCCGGTTTTAATGTTGTAGGCGATGCAGAAAACGGTATTGAAGCGCTTGAACTTCTTGAAAAGCTTGAACCGGATTTAATTTTAACCGACATTAAAATGCCGCTTATGACAGGTCTTGAGCTTGCAAGCAAGGTAAGAGAAATAAGACCTGCCACAAAGCTTGTTATTTTAAGTGGATATGATGACTTTGAATATGCGCAGGAAGCGTTCAAATATAATGTAATCCGTTATCTTTTAAAACCGATTTCTGCAAGTGAAATGAGCGAAGAACTTGTAAAAATCAAGGCAGAAATGGACGAGGAGTTTGAAAGGCTCAAAACAGGTTCATCAAATGAAGAGGTTGAATTAAGGCTTAAGAAAACGGAATTTCTTTTACCTCTTTTGCTTGGAACCGGTGAAGATATATACACCGTGCAGGAATTGAAAGACAGCGCAAAACAGCTTGGACTGATTAAAAGCGACAGTGACTGCTACAGCGTTGTTGTGTCAAAGTTTAAAACCTTTACCGGCGAAAATTGTACAGAGGCTCATCACATCGATTTTGTAAACAGCATTGTAGGAAAATATGCGAACTGCGAAAGCTTTTTTGTAAACGGCAGAGTTGTCACGCTGGTTACGAGTGAGCCTGAGGAAATGTCAACAAAGCTTAGGCTTCCCGTAATTGAGCTTGTACAAAGTGCAAAAAAGTTGTTTAATCAAAAATGCACAATCGGTATCAGCCAAACGGTTGACAATCCGTCGCTTTTGGCTTTAGCCTGCACTCAGGCTATCACGGCAAGAAGATATACCTCCGACGGCGCAGGTGACATTAGATTTATCAACGACCAAGAACGAAAAAGCACATATGAACTTGAAAATGTGGAAAAATCCGTTTACAAGCTTGAACAGCTTTTGAAAGTCGGAAACAATGATGAAATAAGCGAATTTTTAAACGATATGCTTTCAAACAAAAGTCGTGACGGAATTGATTACCTGATTATCCAAATACTTGCAACGGCGCACAGGTGCGTAAGCGTTTTATCGGATAATGATGCATTGTCTGAGCTTTTTTCCTCAAACAATTTTTTCACCTCTCGCCTATCATTTGATTTTAACGAGCAATACAAAAAAGAACTTATTTCGCTTTGCCTTGACGCAAGGGATATTATTAAGCGTTCTCAAAGGCACGAAAGCGAAGCAATTTGTGACAGAGCACTTCAAATTATCAACGATGAATATATGAACGAAGATTTATCGCTTACGGACGCAAGTGACAAATTAGGCGTAAGTCCGAATTATTTAAGTGCGCTCATTAAGAAAACAAAGTCGCAAAACTTTGTTGCGCTTGTAACAGAGCGACGAATGAAAGCAGCAAGCGACCTTTTGCTTTGCACTTCAATGAAAATTTTTGAAATATCTCAAAAGTGTGGCTACAGCGACCAGCACTATTTCAGCTACTGCTTTAAGAAATATTACGGTATGTCGCCAAACAAATACAGAGAAGAACATTTAGGAGCCAATAATGTTTAAACATAACAAAATCAAGCTATCGGTACTGATTATTGCAATTGTTGTTTTCGGCGTTATATTTGCAACACTTGCGTCAACACTGTTTTTCGGTGTGTTTTACGAAAAATCAATGTTTAATTCGGCATATGTTTCAAGCAAGCAGTCTGTTTCGCAGGCTAATGAAACCGTGTCGAACTATGTTTCGTCAATAAAAAACAAGCTTGACAA
>JBNMGQ010000152.1:0-2905 GCA_050872345.1 Eubacterium sp.
CAGTTCGCCCCTACGGTAATTTTTCTAATATAGATAGTCTAAAATGACAATTTCGGGGTCCCTGAAAAGCGTAAGCTTTTTGGGGAAAAGGAAAAAGGAACGAAGTGTTTTTTATAAATTTTCAAAGAATAATTGCTTATAAGAAAATTTATTCAAACACACAGTTTCTTTCAACGCTGTAGGGGCGACCTGTGGTCGCCTTTATAATGTGGCGTAGCCGTCAACCGATTATAAACTATAATTTACATCAGGGGGTACAATATGGAAAGATTAAAAGATTATCAGCTTGAACACTGCACACCGGAAGAGGTCGGTGTCAGCAGTCGTGCAATAACAGATTTTATAAATGAAATTAACGAAAATAATTTGGGCCTTCAAAGCTTTACCGTTGTAAGGCACGACAAGGTCTGCGCACAAGGTTTTTATAAGCCGTACGGCAAGGATATACCTCATGTGCTTTATTCTATGAGTAAATCCGTCACTTCAACGGCAGTCGGCTTTGCAGTAAGCGAAGGTCTTTTGAACCTTAACGACAGGGTAGTTAAATTTTTCCCTGAATATGTGATGAGCAAGCGCCCGTTTAACAGAATGCTTACCGTTCGTATGCTTCTTACAATGCATTCCGACAAGCTTATTACCGTTCTTGACGAAAAGGGTGGCACCGACTGGGTTCAAAACTTCCTCAACGCACCGTTTCTTTTGCCACCTAATACTAAGTTTAATTATATCAGTGAAAATACCTCGATACTCTCTGCTATAATCACAAAAGTTACGGGTATGAGTGTTATTGATTACCTCTATCCTCGTATTCTTGAGCCACTCGGAATTGAAAAGCCGTTTTGGGAAAGCGACGGTCAAGGCAACAACGCAGGTGGTTGGGGCCTTTATATGAAAAGTGAGGACCTTGCTAAATTCTTCTTGCCTTATATTCACGAAGGTAAGTGGAAGGACGGCACTCAAATTATCCCTAAAACTTGGGCAAAGGAAGCTACGAGAAAGCAGGTTGACTCCGTTTCCGACGGCTATATTGACAATATGATGGGTTACGGCTATCAGTTTTGGCGCAACCCTGTTTCAAACAGTTTCAGAGCCGACGGTCTTTTCGGTCAGCGTTGCTTTATGTTCCCTGAGTATGACGCTCTTGTTGTGCTTAACTGTGGCGAGTCCGAGGACTATAAGGTTATGAAAATCTTTTGGAAATATTTTCCTGAATGTTTCGGCTACGGCACACTTCCTGAAAATAAAGAGGACTACGAGCAAATGCTCAAAACTATTGACTCCTGCTCGGTGGAGGACTTGCCTGCAACTGATAGAAACCGTGAACTTGAAAAGAAAATTTCAGGCAGGCTTATCAAGTGTAAAACGAGTGAGTTTGTGTCCGTCGTTTCTATTACCGTTACCCAAATGTGGTACAATAAACCCGGCGATATTAACGAGATGAAATTTACATTTGACGACGATAAGCTGACTTTCTACTGGAAAGAAAAAGAGTATGAAAATACAGTCAATGTCGGCTTAAACGGTGAGTACGGTATAAGCAAAATGACTCTCGGCGATGTTACATATCACGCTTATTCAAAGGCTTCCTGGCAGGACGACGGTTCGCTTGATTTGTGGATTAGACCGATTGAAACGGCTCATGTAAGGAAGTTTAATTTCAAGTTTAATGACGACGACACGGTAAGAATTACTAATGAAATGAACCCGACTCTTCAGGAACTTGTCATTTACTATATGACATTTACAGGCTATCCTGTTCGTGGTGAACTTGGCGAAGATTTGATTAAGGACGCAGTTGAAAAACTCGGTCTTCCTATTATCGAACCGAACTTCAAAGGCAAATTCGTCGACGAAAACGAATAAAATAATAAAAACCGGCACTGAAAAACAGTGTCGGTTTTTTACTATTTGTGTGCCGTGAAAAATACTCTCGGCATTTTTAAAATTATGTTTCCGTTTTCTTGCTTCGGATATGTATTTTCAATGATGCAAAGCAAATCGGATACAAACTCGTCCTTTTCTTTTTCGCTTTCAAGCGAGTCCAAATAAGGGCGCAGTCCACTTCCTTTGTACCATTCAATCACACCCATATGCGACGACACTGTGTGGTAATAAGTTGTGTCCCATATGTCAAAATCAAATCCAAGCCTGCCGAGAAGGTCGTAGTATTCTTCCGGCATAAGATTGTGAAAATTCTTAATGCTTTTAAGCTTCGTCCACTTTTCGTCAACAAGCTTGTATAGAATTTTGTAAAACGGCGCTTTTTGAATAAACGGAATTTGAACTGCAAGAGTACCGTTTTCATTAAGCTTTTTTGCGCATTCACTCAAAAGTTCTTTTTGTTCAGGTATCCACTGAAAACAAGCGTTTGAAAAAATCAAGTCGAATTTGCCGTTAAGTTCGCTTAAACCGTTTGGCAAAAAGCACTTTTCAAATGTCAATTCAGGGTGCTCTGTCCTTGCTTTTTCAAGCATATTTTCCGATGCGTCAACACCGATAATTTCAGCATTTTCAAACCTGTTCTTAAGCAAAATTGTGCTGTTTCCGGGTCCGCAGCCAAGGTCAAGCACACGCTTCGGATTTATTTCGTCAAGCCTTGATATTAAATCCTTTGACGGTTGCGTCCTCTCCCTTGCAAATTTCATATATTGATTACTGTTCCAGTCGGACATAATATCACTTCTTTCTTTTGTAGTAAATTATAGTTTATAAAAGGTTGACGGCTGACGCCACATTGTATTTTTTCTCTCCCTCAGTCACTTTCGTGACAGCTCCTACGGGAGCCGTCCCTTTTGTCACTGCGTGACATTTCCCCACACTGTGGGGAATCACCCTCGTCAGAGGGAGCCAAGTCCTTGCTTCCCTCTGACGAGGGAAGTGTCAGCTATGCTGACGATAGGAGAGA
>JBNMGQ010000153.1:0-2856 GCA_050872345.1 Eubacterium sp.
AAAATGTTATATTATAATTATAGATTTATTGTAATGAGGAAAAGCTATGACCCACGAAGAATATGAAAAGCAACTGAAAATGGAGCCTTATACAATGACTCCTGATGAAAGGCTTGAACAGGCGAAAATGCTTGTGAAGTTCAAAAATCAATATCAAGCCGGTCAAAGGTTTATTATTGATAATCAGGATAAGATTTGTGGCAGGTATTATTGCGCCGGTGGCTTCTTTTTGATTGCTTCGGCAATTTGTGACCGGTTCGATGTTAATTATTGCAAAAATATATATCACGAAACGGAATATATCGACCCTTATGTCGTTATTAAGTATTACAGCGATATTTACCCTGAAACGGCAGTTAAAATGTGGGCGTGGGCAATTAATGAATTTGGCAGTTATTTTGACTATGATTTTATGCCGTTTGTAAGCTTTGAGGACAAAAAGCGCCTTAATGCCCGTTTATATGAAGATATTGTTTCTCAGTTTTGTAAACTAAACGACGATTTCCTAAAAGCTGTTATGGATGAGTGCGACAATTCAAATTCGTTTTTGTCCGTGATAGTTGAAAGCGATAAAAAGTATAACAGTATAGTTTATATTCTTTCTTTGGCAATCAAAAATAAAAAATATTTGCTTTGTAAGGCTATATTTGAACAGATAAGTAAGCTTGTTATTGATGACGAAACAAAGAAAGATTATGTCACTTTTACGCTTGAAAAAGCAACAAAAATGATGGCAGATTATGAGAGTATGGAGGCTCTTGACCTTATTATTGACGCTTTAATTCCTGACGCAAAAAGTAAATTTAAAATAGAAAATGATGATATAATTTCTTTTGCAAAAGAAAAAAGAGCAAAGCTTCAGGCAAAATTTGATGCGATAGAAGAGCAAAAGCGAAAAGAAGAAAAAAGAAAAAAACTTGAAGCCGAAAAGAAAAAAGCGCAAGAGGAAGAAGAACGACTGAAAAAAGAGCAAGCCGAAAGAGAAAACACGGTATCTCAGCCTGAAAAAAAGCAAGAGATAAGTAATGCAAAGGCTGCTTTTATCACAGTTTCAGTTGTGGTTGCACTTTTGACAGTAGCTGTTTTATTCTATATGGCAAATCCTTATATCGGTAATTCCGAAAGCGAAACAACAATCTATTCAACTACGCAAACCACTACTAAAGCAACTACCACAACGCAATATTATGATAATGATTATTACGGTGGCGGAATAAATTATGATGCTATTAAAGATGCTCAGGGTACGACAAAATATCATAAACGCTATTATAATACAACTACTAAAAAGGACCGTTATAACGCTAAGAAATACGGCAACGCTGAAGATTTTTACGACGATAACTACGACGATTTTGACAGCTATGAGGATGCCGAAGACTATTATGACGATTACGACTAAATAGAAAAAACACTCAAGTATACCTTGTGATATGCTTGAGTGTTTTGTTTTAAACGGTTTATACGACAAACGCATAGTTTGCCAAGCTACAGGCAAAGCTAAGCAGTAAAAGAATTAAGGAGTTGACAATATGACCCTTTTTACGACTGACGAGAAGCGCAACAAATTCTCTTACAAAAGCGTTCGGCCAAAAGTACCATTTAGTTTTACTGCCGATACCTTGTGCGTCAATACCGGCTTGCTTTGCGTAAATGCCGGAACGGAAAATATGGTGGTTCGTTGTTGAAAAAATTATATTTTTGCCACAGTTGTCTTTGTCGATTAATGCTTTTGAAAACTTCATATTTTCAAGAGTACTTACCGATTTGTTTTCAACTAAAATGTTATCTTCATCGACGCCTTGACTGACTAAATAATTTTTCATCGATTCGGCTTCCGAGATGCATTCGTCGTCACCTTTGCCACCGGATGGAACAAACTTCGGCATTTTGCCTGTTTTTTCAAATTGCTCTTTTGCAAAACTTATTGCTCTGTCAATCCTGCCACGAAGAAGAGGTAACGGTTTGCCGTCTTTCGCAATTGCACAGCCGAGAATTATAATGTAATCCTTGTCATAGCTCGGTTTAAATTTGGTTGCCTGCACGCTTGAAATAATTGTACCTAAAAGCAGACACTCAATGTAACAAAGCAAGCTTGTTAAAAATTGAGGAATCGCATAGTCGAATATGACTATCCAAGTGTGCCCTTTTGCGTAAATGTTGAAGGTGACATTTCTATAAATAATATCCCAACCAAAAGCGCCTGCAATTGCCCCGACAATTAATACAAATCCTAAAATTGAACCGACAATATTTTTTATTGTTTTTCCTTCGTGACGAATAAGCGAAATGTTGCTCAAACTCATAAACAGGAAAAATACAATCATAAACGGAAGAAGTATAATTGGAAACAGGCTCGACAGTTGAGAAATGTTGCCGACAAACACCTCAAGCACACTCATATTGACGGCTTTGATAAATGATGACACTATCGAAAATATTAGCATTATCACCATAAATATACTGCCACCGAGAAAGCTTGCGTTTTTGTATGAATATAAAGTCTTTTTCCTTACGCTGAAATAATATTTTATTGTTAAAGCAGTAAATACTGCTTCAATTAAAATTATTGCGATGACTATTAAATTTGAGTACTTTTCTAAAAATTCCATTACTTTTCCTCTTGTCTTTTGTATGAGATTATTATAATAGATAATGGAATAAAAGTAAATATAAATTATAATTTAGCCTCCCTTGTAAAGAAAGATTCCCCTACCAGGGGAAATGTCACGCAGTGACAAAAGGGTAGCGTAGCAGGTGATTGCGAAAGCAATCGGAGGGATTATCGGGCGAACTGTGTTCGCCTATCTCTCCTATCGTCAGCATAGCTGACACTTCCCTCGTCAGAGGGAAGCA
>JBNMGQ010000154.1:0-2680 GCA_050872345.1 Eubacterium sp.
AAATAAAGTATAATGAATTTATATTAATATTTACAACTGAGTAATTTTGTGATAAACTAAAGAGCAATTATTTAATAATTTTGAGGTTATTCGATTTGGAAAACAGAAAAAAACTTAAAGTGGCAATCGGCACCGATGCTTTTCCACCGACTACGGACGGTATAAGCAATGTTGCTCAAAGCTATGCCAATATCATAAATAAAAATTTAGGCGAAGCAGTAGTAGTTACGCCTAAAAACCCTAATCAACTTGACTACAAATACGACTATCAAATATTCAGATATAAAAGCTGGTGGATTCCGTCTAAGGAAGGTTACAGCATAGGCTGGCCTTTTAAAGACGAACTTCATCAAGCTATTATTGATATGAATTTTGACATTCTTCATTCTCACGCACCTCTTGCAACGAGCTACTATTTCAGAAGAGTTGTTGAGAAAAAGAAAATTCCTACAGTGCTCACATATCATACCAAGTATGAGTATGACTTTGACAGAAGAATACCTACCAAACCTGCAAGAGATTTTGCTTATAAATTCCTTTTAAACAATATCAATGCAGCCGACGAAGTTTGGGTAACAAGTGAAGGCACTGTCGATTCACTCAGGAAAGTCGGTTACACCGGTGACTATATTGTTATGCCGAACGGTTGCGATTTGCCGATTACAAATGTAAGCGACAACGACATTGCACTTGTCAAGCGTAAGCACAATATACCAAATGACATTCCTGTGTTCATTTATACCGGTCGTATGATTTGGTACAAGAATATTGAACTTATCTTGGAAGCTTGCGCAAAGCTTAAAAACGAGGGCAAGCAGTTCAAACTTATTATGCTCGGATTCGGCGCCGATGAAAACGCAATTAAGAAAAAAATCCGTAAACTCGGTCTTTTCAATTATGTAATTTGGACCGGAAAAATACTCGACAGAAACGAGCTTTTGGGTTATTACGGTATCTCCGATTTGCTTCTTTTTCCGTCTACATTTGACACTAACGGTCTTGTTGTAAGGGAAGCTGCTGCATGTGCAACACCGAGCCTTTTGGTTCACGGAAGTTGCGCAGCAGAAGGCGTTGAGGACGGTAAAACAGGCTTTCTTTGTATGGAAAGCGCCCACTCAATTGCGTCAATTCTTGATAAAATTATGGATAATAAATCATTGCTTAAAACAGTCGGTAAAAATGCACAAAGCGATATTTATATCAGCTGGGATGACGCAGTAAAGAAAGCTTATGAGCGTTATTATGTAGTTATCGACAATTTCAAAACGAAGAATAATTTGTAATGCGTTTTAATCGTGATTGCAAGAAGCAGTGACTTTGTCGTTGACTTTTAAAGCATCATTTGTTAATATTATTTATGCGAGACAAGTCGTTGCTATTTAAACCTCTGGATATTTTATCCTTTGCGTTCAATGCGACTGTCTCGTTTTTTTGTTGACAAATATGATAAAATCATATATGATGATTTTAGGACCGGTAGGAGGTGTCGAAACCTCCGGGGATAAGCTCCCAGCTGGTTCTTTTTTCGTTTAAGTAATAGCAGTTCAGTTGTTTTGAGTATTTTCCTTCTTACAACTTATCATTATAGTCATTTTCAACAATTCTTCTTCCGTTACTTTTCCTTTTTGCTCATATCTTTTGATTATTGAATTTATCATTGTTATCAAATTTTCTTTGTTCGTACCCAAATATGTTGCAATTGTCATTGCCACTGTTTCTGTTACTTTCAATGAGCTCAGAAATTGAAACAGTAGTTCCATTAAATCCTCTTGTGTACGCTCTTCTAATTGCATTATATTTACACCTTTATGTTCAATTTAATTTTGTAATATCACAACACATTGACAAACGCTATAAAGTTGAATATACTGTATTTAGAAGTAGTAAGAGCTGCACTGTTTAACAGTCGAAACTCTGGTTCGATAAGAACAGCTACTTCTTTTTTTATTGCTGATAATTATTGTTGACACAATTTTATTTGTGTGTTACATTGTCATTAGATACAGGAGAAGCAAGCTCGTTTTGGGCGTAAGATTAAGGGGTGTTACGGCACCATTTGATACTTGCGTAACTGTATTGTTTTAATTATATTGACATTAAAAGTCAAATTTGTTACAACATTTATGCGAGGCAAGTCGCAACTATTATAACCTTTGGATTATTTTCCCTTTGCGTTCAATGCGACTGTCTCGTTTTTTGTTGACAAATATGATAAAATCATATATGATGATTTTAGGACCGGTAGGAGGTGTCGAAACCTCCGGGGATTTAGAACTCCCAGCCGGTTCTTTTTTATCAGAAGATATGCGCCTTGGATTTATTATGATTACTTATCATAAATCATAAAATAACAATCAATATATTTCAATGCATTGTACTGTTTTTAGGACTGTTTGAAAGTTTTAAATTCTGCACAGGACAAAGTATTTGACATTTTGCGATTTTTGGTATAATTTATACACGGGTACATTGTCGCTGAGCAAACCTTTTGGCGAGGCTCAGTCTTGAACGGCAATGTACCTTTTTGCAATTTTAACAAAATCTCGACTTTTTCATAGAATAAAAAAGTAAATTAAGGAGTTGATTTTTTGTTTAGTTATATAAAAAAATTGCAATACCCTATCAACATAAAAAATCCTGACCCAAAGGCTGCAGGTATCATAATCAGTCAATATGGTGG
>JBNMGQ010000155.1:0-2651 GCA_050872345.1 Eubacterium sp.
ATTTGGAGTCTCGTGTCTCTTGTGCTACGCACAATTCACTCGTCAGCCGTCAACCTTTTATAAACATTAATTTATACTATCTTAAATATACACCATTCAAACCGATTTTTCAACAATTTGCATAATATTATAAATTGACATTTTTAATTTTATGTATATAATTATAGTTAAGTTATTACAATGAAAAGATTTACGGAGAATATATGAAGCACAAATTTAAAAAAACAGGCATATTATTTTTATCAATTTTTATATCAATCACATTTTGCTTTCCGACAAGTGCATTTGCTTCGACTGAGGACGAACTCAGGGCAAGCGTAGTAAACATAGCAAGTGGCGAGGTCGGATACACGGGCACATCAACAAACTCAAAATACGGCGACTGGTACGGCTATCAGGGCGGCTGGTGCACAACCTTTGTGCTCTGGTGCTTCAACCAAGCAGGTCAAGGCGCAGGTGTTACGCTCAACGGTGTCATAATTCCCCGTGGTGGTAACTGCAACAGTATGATAAGCTGGTTTAAGGACAAGGGCAGGTACTACTCACCTAAGGACTACACTCCAAGGCAGGGGGACTTAGTATTTTTTGACTGGAACGGCAGTGGCTCAAGCGACCATGTCGGCATTGTCAATTACACATCAGGTTCAACTGTTTACACGATTGAGGGTAACTGCTCGGGCAAAGTTAAGGCAAGGCAGTATACGAAAACAGGCTCAAAGCCGTACAACAATATCAGCGCAATAATGGGCTATGCAAGTCCTAATTATTCAAGTGCTTCGTCCACGAGTCAAACTACCACTAAAAAGCCGACTACGACTAAGAAGCCTACCACAACAAAAAAGGTTACTACTACCAAGAAACCGACTACAACTAAAAAGCCTACAACGACAAAGGCTACTACCAAAGCTACTACTAAAAAAGCAACCACAAAAAAGCAGACAACTGCAAAAGCTACAACTAAAGTCACAACAAAGAAAGTGACAACCACAACTACCACAACGACTACTACAACTGCTCCTACAACCGAGCAGACAACAACCGAAACGACTACAGAGTCTACCACCCAAGCGCTTACGGATTTAAAGATTTATGCGTCCACCTATGACCTTCAAATCGGTGATTCGGTTAAGCTTGAATATTCGGTAGAGCCGAGTGGCACGAACGCTGTTGTAGGCTATTTCTGCGACCAAGAGGGCATTATCGAAATAGGCGCAGGTGGCGAAATCAAAGCTATCGGCACGGGCACGGCTACCGTTGTAGTTTGCGCAAACGACGATTTGTACGCTCAGTGTGACTTTCATATCAGTGACGCACACGGCGAAGTGTCGACTATGGAAAACAACGAAAGCAGAAAAGTTGTTGCGACAAGAATTGATGTTTCAACAACGCAGGCAAACGCACAAAGCGTGCTTACAAGGCTTGGTGTAAATGTAAATATGCTCACTCAAAACAAGCAGATTTACATTGTTCCAATATCAATTGCAGGCGTTACTGCTTTTGTTTCAATTTTTGTTGCAATAGTAAAGAAAATCAAGAAAAAATAATTGATTTAATATAAATATAAAGGGGAAATTTAATTATGTTATTCAAACCTGAATATGACGAAAACGGCAAAAAAGTGCTTTGCGAAATGAACGGCATTAACTCCGAAATGCTTATGGACATTTATGTTAAAAAGCTTAAGAAAGGCGAAGTGCTTGACATTTTTGAAGAAAACAACGAAACGGCAATTTTGCTTCTTTCGGGCGATGTTACATTCAAAGTCGGCGACGACATTAACGAAACATGCAAAAGAAAAAATCCGTTTGAAAAGACACCTTACGCAGTCCATTTTTGCAAAGGTGTTAAGGCAAGTGTGACTGCCAACGAGGAAAGCGAAGTTCTCGTTCAAATGACGGACAATGAAAAGACATTTAAGAATGAATTTTACAATCCGGACAATTGCCTTTATCAGGAATTTGGCAAGGGTCAATGGAACGGAACAGGCCACAGAATCGTGTCAACAATGTTTGACCTTGACAATGCGCCTGACTCAAATATGGTTATGGGCGAAGTATTTAACCAACCGGGCAGATGGTCAAGCTACCCACCACATCATCACCCACAGCCTGAGCTTTATTATTATCAATTTGACCACCCTGAAGGCTTCGGCGCAGGTTTTGAGGGCAACACACCGTACAAGACAGAAAACGGCACCTGCCTTTGCATAAGAGGTGGCAATGCGCACCAGCAGGTTACGGCACCGGGTTATGAAATGTATTATGTTTGGCTCATTCGTCACCTTGACGGCGACCCATGGGACAAGACAAGGATTTATGTGCCGGAATACGAATGGCTCGCAAATGCTGATTAATCGGTCCCGAATAAGCAGCCATAACCGCACCGAGGTTTCAAACAATTAAACTGTTTACTTCAATATTGCAAATTGATTATTAAATAATTTATATCAATAACGCAGGAACGATACGATTTTAGGTATCTAAGGATACCGTAATCGTATCGTTGGTGCTTTGAATTTTTAGCTCAGGAGAGTGAATTGTGCGTAGCACAAGAGACACGAGACTCCAAATTTGGCGACCGTAGGAAGCAACAAATTTGGGAGAAACAGTCCGGTGGACTGTTTCGTAGTGAGTGAGAATAAAGTACAGCAC
>JBNMGQ010000156.1:0-2624 GCA_050872345.1 Eubacterium sp.
TATGTCGCATAAAGAACTGTGCGCTAAGTATATTGCAAATAATAAAGAAAAATCGGCAGATAATACCGATTTTGATAATTTCATTGCAGTGGATGATAAGCTTGACTTCGGCATTGCCGATACTTACGCTCGTGACTGTACTCTTAATCGAATTAACGCAGGCGACAGCGTTGTAATCGGTATTTATGATACAATCGACGGTGCTGGTCATTCGTCCGGTTTTTCAAAGGAAAATAATATTTATGTTCAGGCTGCTATGACTTGTGATACATATACTTATCAAATTTTGCAGGAAATTAAAAAGAGGGAAGAAGAGCATAACGAAAAATGGCTTGTTATTCTTGCAAACGACCACGGTGGCAAGGATAGGGGACACGGTGGTCAAACTTTGGAGGAAAGGACAACTTTCATTGCAACCAACATTCCTTTCGATTCAAATCTTTTAGGCAAATCATATAACGGCAAAACGGATAAGGACTACGGCAACAGATATGACTGAAAATTTAGGATATAATACAAAACGAGAACGAAATATTTTTCTTCTCTGCTTTTTGGCTTACAGTGCAACATATATTTGCCGTCTTAACTATTCGTCAATAATACCGGAGCTTTCGTCACTCGGTATTTTGAGCGAAAGTAAAATTGCATCCGTTTCGTCTGCATTTTTTGTTTGCTACGGCTTGGGTCAAATAATAAGTGGTATAATAGGCGATAAGATTAATACAAGATATATGATTTTTGCAGGTGTGCTTTTGTCGTCACTTTCAAATATCATTTTGTGCTTTTTCAATTCTTACCCTGTGTTAATCACATTTTGGGCGCTCAATGGCCTTTTTCAGTCACTCGTCTGGTCGCCGATACTTAAGCTTGCGTCACTTGAATATGACAGCGCAACTTGCGATAAGTTCGGTATGCAAATGTCCGTAACCGTTCCACTCGGTACAGTTTTAAGCTATACAGTCAGCCTTGTGACTCTTATGTTTTTGGAATGGAAATATGTTTTCCTTACTTGTGGTCTAATTCTCTTTGTAGTGTCAATTGTGTGGATTTTAGGCACATCAAAGCTTAATCTTCACAAAAATATCAAAATTGACAATAACAAAGAAAAAAAGGTTAATATAAAATCATCATTTAAAATTCTTGCAGTAACCGGTACATTAGTTCTCTTAATTCCGATTATCGTTCAAGGCACATTAAAGGACAGCGTTACTCAGTGGGTACCTCAGTTCTTTTCAACTCAGTTTAATTCAAATACTTCCTTTTCACTTCTTTTAACAATGCTTTTGCCTGTGGTCAATGTGACCGGTGCTTTTTTTGCTAAAAAGGTGAATGATAAGCTTAAAAGCGAAGCGAAAACTTCGGCAGTATTTTTTGGAGTAGCACTTGTATTTTTAATTGTGCTCTTTGCTTTTTCGTCAAAAAGCCTCGTGCTCTCGCTTATTTCAATGATAATGGTTACAAATTGTATGTTTGCAGTTAATGTTATGCTTATTACAATTATTCCACTTAAGTTTGCAAAATACGGTAATGTAAGCACCGTTGCAGGCGTACTCAACGCAACTGCCTATATCGGCTGTGCAGTGGCTAATCAAATTGCAGGTGGTATCCTTTCGCATTCGTCGTGGAATACAGTAATCATCTTTTGGATGATTTTAGCCGTTATTGCAATAGCCTTTTGCTTCATATACTCATCAAAAAAAAGCATCTGATTAATTTCAAATGCTTTTGCTTTATCCTGTTATTTCTTGTAAAAATAGAAATCGCAACAATCTCCACCGTAGCCTAAAGTTTTAGTTCTTGAAAATCCTAATTTTTTTAATCCGCCGTATGTAACATCATCAACATCACAAAATAACGGGCAAAGCTTCTCGCAACCGTTTTCAACGCAGGCAGTGTGCCAAAGGCATTTTGTTATGTTTGCACCAAAGTAATCTTTTCCGTATTCCTGTGTGCTTTCCCATAAATCACTTGTTTTCATAATTTTAATGAATATTTTGCTGTAAAGAGTGTAAAAACACGGTATTTTTTCCATCTTTGCAGTTGATGAATGCTTTTCTTTGGCAACAATTTCAAGCATATATTTTTTCATATGCTTTTTAACTTCTTCCTGCGAAATGTTGTTTTCCAACATAGCTTTGTATAATGCAATGCGTGGAAGAATTGTTTGAATAAGCGTTTTCATCTGATTTTCGGACTTGTTTTTTGTACCTTTGATAAGAGAAGTGAGTATTTCGTCTTGAACTTTAAATAAATCATTTCCCTTGTCATTTCCAAATTCGTCAACTAAAAATTTATTTATCTGTTCCTGCTGTTTAATTTTCATTTTTTTACACCACTTTTGTTTATAATCATCTGTTTGTTTTGGCTTTTAATAAATTATAGTTTATCATCGGTTGACGGCTGACGCCACATTATAAAGGCGACCACAGGTCGCCCCTACGAAAATCCTGTCATTTCAGACCGTCTATATTAGAAAAATCACCGTAGGGGCGAACTGCGTTCGCCAATCTCTCCTATCGTCAGCATAGCTGACACTTCCCTCGTCAGAGGGAAGCAAGTTTCGTATGAGTAAGGTTGCGAAGAAGTAGTCAGAATCGAGTTTTTTCGGGAAGGGTGCTGTACGA
>JBNMGQ010000157.1:0-2624 GCA_050872345.1 Eubacterium sp.
AGATTACGGAGGGAATTTTAATGAGCGAATACGGCGCAAAATTTGTAAAAGAAGGCTTAACCTTTGACGATGTGCTTCTCATTCCTGCTGAGAGTGATGTAACACCTGACAAGGTTCAGCTTCAAACAAAGCTTACTAAGGATATTACCCTTAATATTCCTGTTATGACTGCTGCGATGGACACCGTAACCGAATCGAGAATGGCAATTGCCATTGCAAGAGAAGGCGGTATCGGTGTTATTCATAAGAATATGACCATTGAAGAGCAGGCTGACGAGGTTGACAAGGTTAAGAGAAGTGAAAACGGTGTTATTACAAATCCGTTCTACCTTTCACCTAACCACCTTGCAAGTGACGCTGAAGAACTTATGAACAAGTATCGTATCAGTGGTGTTCCTATTTGTGAAGAGGACGGCACACTTGTCGGTATTCTTACAAATCGTGATATGCGTTTTATGACTGATTTGAGCGTTAAAATTTCCGAAGTTATGACTCCTAAGTCACAGCTTGTTACTGCTCCTAAGGGTACAACTCTTGAAGAAGCTAAGAAAATCCTTATGGGTTCAAAGGTTGAAAAGCTTCCACTCGTTGACGAAAACGGCAAGCTTTCAGGTCTTGTAACTGTTAAAGATATTGAAAAGAGTGTTAAATATCCTAACACAGCAAGGGATAAAAAGGGCAGGCTTCTTTGCGCTGCTGCACTCGGTGTAACAGACGATGTTCTTATCCGTGCAAAGGCTCTTGCCGACGCAGGTGTTGACGCATTCGTTCTTGACTCTGCTCACGGCCACAGCCATAATATTATGAAGAGTGTCGGCATTGTTAAAAATGCATTCCCTGAAATTTCGCTTATCGCCGGTAATGTTGCTACAGCAGACGCTACCGAAGCGCTTATTAAAGCAGGTGCCGACGCAGTTAAGGTCGGTATCGGTCCGGGTTCTATCTGTACTACCCGTGTAGTTGCAGGTATCGGTGTACCTCAAATCACTGCTATTTACGATTCTGCAGAAAGAGCAGATAAGTACGGCGTTCCTGTAATTGCCGACGGTGGTATTAAGTACAGTGGTGAAATCGTTAAGGCTATCGCAGCAGGTGGCTCTTGCGTAATGATGGGTTCACTCGTTGCAGGTTGTGAGGAATCGCCAGGGGACACAGAAATTTATCAGGGCAGACAGTTTAAGGTTTACCGTGGTATGGGCTCTCTCGGTGCTATGAATAAGGGCAGCGCCGACAGATACTTCCAAAAAGGCTCAAAGAAATTCGTTCCTGAAGGGGTTGAAGGTCGTGTACCTTACAAGGGACCTCTCGGCGATACTATTTATCAAATGATGGGTGGCCTTCGTTCAGGTATGGGTTATTGTGGTTGCCATACTATTGAAGAGCTCAGAACTAACGCTAAATTTATCAAAATTACAAGCGCAGGTCTTATTGAATCACACCCTCATGACATTTCAATCACTAAGGAAGCTCCTAACTACAGTGGCTCTCTCAGATAATTTTTAAGCAAATCAATATATTTCGGGTGGAATCGGCATTGCGTTTCGTTTCCACCCATACTATTTTATAACGATATTAACAGCAGGTAATCATATGGCTAAAAAAATCTCTAAATGGAAAAAGTTTAAAAGATTTTTAAAACGAAATATGACTCCGACTTGGGCAAGGCATTTTTCCTATCAGGTGTTTGCTTTTTTGACCTCGGTTGCAATGATTGTCGGTGTTGCCGACTACGCAGTGACTAAATCATATGATGAAAGGAAGCTGACTTTTATGGACGATTTTACAATTACTGCTCATACCGGTGCCTACGGTACAGAAATGAATACGCTCGAAGCAGTCAAGGCTGCTATTGAGCATCACGCCGAGATACTCGAGCTTGATATTCGCCAAAGACCTAACGGCACACTCGTTATGAGCCACGATTTGGTTGTGACTAATAATGACGGCTCACCACTTGAGGACGCCCTTAAGCTTATTAAAGAAAAAGAAGATATGCAAATCAATTTTGATATTAAAGAAACGAGAGTGCTCAATTCTCTTCACGCTCTTTTGGTTAATTATAATCTTCTTGACCGTTCGTTTTTAACAGGTATTGAACAGATTAATGTCAAAGCCGTCAAAGCTTCAAACTGCGCAAATATGGACTATTACCTTAATTATAAGCCGTCAAAGTTTAAAGCGTTTTCCGACGACTATAGGCAAAAAATAATCAAGCTTCTTGAGGATACCGGCGCTGTAGGTATCAACTGCAACTATAAATTTGCAGGCTCTCAGCTTTCAAATCTTCTCCATAAAAAGGGCTATAAGCTTTCCGTTTGGACTGTTGACAGCGAAAGAAGCGCAAAAAAAATGCTCGTTATCAAGCCTGATAATATCACTACTAAAGACCCTGATATGATTAATGATGTAATAAATAATTGGGGAAAATAAAAAAATTGAAAAAAAGGCTTGACAGTTTCTCCGATTTATGATATAGTAATCAAGCGTTGGAGATACGCTGGTGTAGCTCAGTTGGTAGAGCAGCTGATTTGTAATCAGCAGGTCAGGGGTTCGAGTCCGTTCACCAGCTCCAATATGGAAGAGTTCCCGAGCGGCCAAAGGGAACAGACTGTAAATCTGTCGCT
>JBNMGQ010000158.1:0-2502 GCA_050872345.1 Eubacterium sp.
GACTTATACAAAAGACGGTCAAAGGATTTTCGGCGACCGTGCGCCACTTGCGTATAATATTGAGGGTGAGTTCGGCGAAGGCTCGTATCATTATATTTCAAGGTTTGATGATGAGCATATTTTGGGTCTTGGCGACAAGGCAGGCAAAATTGACAAAAAAGGCAAAACCTTTAGAATCGAAACTGCCGACAGTATGGGCTTTGACGCAGAATATACCGACCCACTTTATAAGCATATTCCGTTTTATATCTGCAAAAACGATGTGTGCACATACGGTATTTACTACGATACAAGCGACAATTCTTTTGTCGATTTGGGCAGGGAAATAAATAATTACTACGAGCATTTCAAGTTTTTTAAGACTGATGAAAACTATCTTGTATATTATGTATTTTTCGGCGATGTGCTCTCTGTAATGAAACAGTATAATCACATTTGCGGCAAGCAGGCTTTTCCACCAAAATGGAGCTTTGATTACTGCGCAAGCACAATGGCTTATACCGATGCCGATAATGCCGAAGAAGAAATGTACAATTTCCTTGATAAAATTTCCGATTTGGATATGTCTTGCCAAGGTTTCTATCTCTCTTCCGGCTATACTCAAATCGGCAACCTTCGTTGCGTGTTCCACTGGAACTACGATAAGTTCCCTGACCCGAAAAGATTTATTAAAGATTTTAAGGATAAAGGTATTCATCTTATCCCTAATATCAAGCCTGCATTCTTAACTTCTCATCCTATGTATGATGATATTGCAAAATCGGGTTTGTTTGTTAAAAATCCTGACGGTACACCGTATGTTACTCAGTTTTGGGACGGTGTCGGAAGTTATATCGATTTCACCAATCCGAAAGGCTTTGAATTTTGGAATACTCAGGTTAAAGAAAAACTCCTTGACTTCGGTATCGACGCCACTTGGAATGATAATAACGAATTTGATATTAAAGCACTTGACGCTAAATCTTACGGCTTCGGTAAAGAAGTTAACGCAAAGACAATTAAGCCGATTTTGACTTACCTTATGGTGCTTTCGTCATACGAAGCGCAAAGAGAAAAATATCCGAGCGAGCGTCCGTTCTTGTCAACTCGAAGTGGAAGCAGTGCAGTAAGGCGCCTTGCGCAAACTTGGTCGGGCGATAATTTCACTTCATTCCACGATTTGAGGTATTGCCACTATGTCGGTATGACCTTGTCGCTTTCAGGCTTGTATTTTTACGGTCACGATCTCGGTGGCTTCAGTGGCGATATGCCGAGTAGGGAACTTCTTCTTCGCTGGATGCAACACGGTGTGTTTGAACCAAGGTTTACTATCCATTCTTGGAATAAGGATAATACTGCCACAATGCCGTGGAGTTATGAGGACGCAATCGACAGCGCAAAGTCAATTTTAGCCGAGCGTAAAAAGCTTGTGCCTTATCTTTATAACTGCGCTTATGAAGCTGTTGAAAATGAACTTCCGATTCAGGCGCCACCGTTCGTTTATTTTGATGATGAAAATATTAATATCAATACAACTTCGTTTATGCTCGGCAGGGATATTCTTGCAAAATGTGTGCTTGACGAAGGCGTTGAGAAAGTTAGCGTTTATCTGCCGAAAAATGAAATTTGGTATCTTGACGATAAGTGCTTTGACGGTGGTCAAAGAGTTGAGGTTGATATTCCTGCCGCAAGTCAAGTGCCGTTCTTTGTTAAAGGTGGATGCGTGCTTCCTTTTGATGAGGGTGAGTACGGATTTAATAAAAGCGAAAAACTTGAATTTACCGTTTACCCGATTAAGTCGGGCGAGTTTAAAGATACATTCTTTACCGACGACGGCGTCAGCTTTGAGTATAAAAATAATCACTGCACCAAACTCCTGTTTGAAGTTGAGTGCAGCAATACAAAAGTCGAAGTTAAATATACTAACCTTGCCGATATTAAAATTACACCTGTTATCAAGCTTTGTAAGGGTGATAACAGAAAGCTGATAATCAAATAAAAGCAGTGAAAAAGGCTCCCTTTAAAGGGGAGCCTTTTTGTATACCGTATTTACATCGACTGGTTTTTGAGCGCTTCGCCAAGACCGGTTTTCTTAATTTTAAGAAGCATTGCAATTGATACAACCGTATAGCTTACTATACCCAAAACTACCATTGAAACATAGCAATTGTTTGAAATGATATAAGGAACATAACCTGTCATTTGCGTGTAAAGGTACGATTTGAACGCCCATTTCAGCACAACTTTGATTAATGGAACAGACACAAGAAGTGAGATGATAACCATAATCGAAGTCATAATCAAATACAGTCTGCCGATTTCAATATCCGAAAAGCCGAGTATTTTCGTCATAGATATTGACTTGGCATTTTCTTCAATAATCTGCTTAGTCAAAATGTACATGATAAGCAGGAATATTACAACGCCGAGTGCTTTGTATACCTTGACAAATTCACTCATTGATACTTGCATTTGAGTTACAATTTTAGTCATATCTTTTTCGGTTATAACTGTTGCAATATC
>JBNMGQ010000159.1:0-2325 GCA_050872345.1 Eubacterium sp.
ACTGTACGACAAATTTTGAAAAGGAGGAGCAACGAAGTGAATGAGGGATGAATTTCAAATCATATATTAAAGAAATTCGTCACGAACGATACGGAGTTTGCGACGACGCAAACTATAATTTACAATATATTATTGATTAAACAAATAATATATTGTATAATAATTAGACTATCTTAGATTGGAGTTTAAATATGAGCGACAAGATTCCTAATATGGATTATGATGCCGACGAGGTTATCAACGAATTTAAAGAAAAAATCAAGTGGCCTAAAAACGACGAAGTAACAGCAATTGTTAAGCCGTCAAAGATGCCACTCAGGCTTCTTATTTCTTTTCTTATCACAGCAGTGGTAGGTGGCATTGCATACTATATGATGCTTCCTGCACTCAATTTTAAAGATACTCAAATGTATCTTTTCCTGCTTTTACTCGTTGCCGTGTTTATGGTAAGCTTTGCACTTGTTTGCAGAGCCAACAAGAAAATTGAGCGAAAAGAATATGTAAAGAAAAAATCATTAGTGCCGATTATCATAGCCGGTGTGCTTGTAGTGGTTATGGCTGTCGGTTATCTTACAGGTGTGACTCTTTTCCGTGCTAAGTCTTACAGCGAACTTTTAAGTGTAAGCGACGGTAATTTCCAAGAGGATTTTAAAGACATCAGCTACGACAAAGTGCCAAGGCTTGACGCAAACCGTGCTCACGCTCTTGCCGACCAGCAGTTAGGTTCACTTGAAGCGTACAAGAGCCAGTATGTTGTATCTGAAAATTCAACTCAAATCAACTACAGAAATACACCTTGCCGTGTAGCATATCTTCAGTATGCCGATTTCTTTAAATGGATGAACAACACCAAGAACGGTACTCCTGCTTATATGCTTATCGACCTTGTAAGTCAAAAGGTTACAGCAGTTAACTGTGTTGACAAATTCGGCGAAGGCATTAAGTATTCACCGGCTGAACTTTTTAACGAAAAGCTTATCCGTCATCTTCGTTTCCAGTATCCTACCGAACTTCTCGATACTCCTAATTTTGAAATTGACGACAATATGCACCCATATTGGATTACGGCAGTGCTTGATAAGACAATCGGTCTTTACGGTGGTACAGATGTTAAAGGCGCTATCATAACCGACGCATTAACCGGTGATAGCAAATACTATGATATTGAAACAGTAAAGAACGACAGCAAGCTTAACTGGATAGATGTTGTTTACAGTGAGTCACTTGTACTTGAGCAGTACAACTACCACGGCAAGCTTCAAAACGGCTTCTGGAACTCAATCATTTTCCAAAATGATGTAAACATTGCGTCATCAGGCAGTGGTAACATTGCTATGGACGATGATGTTTGGGTATTCACAGGTGTAACTTCTGCCGAAAGCGATACCTCAAACTTCGGTTTCATTCTTGTAAATCAGCGTACAAAGGAAGCAAGATATTACAAGAGCGCAGGCGCTACAGAGCTTTCTGCTCAGCAGTCTGCTACCGACGCAGTACAGAACTACGGCTATCAAGCAACCTTCCCTATCCTTCTCGGTATTGACGGCAATCCGACCTACTTTATGTCACTTTACGGTGACAGTAACACTGTTAAAGGTTATGCATTCGTAAGCCTTAAGGATAAAACAGTTGTAGGTTCAGGTCTTCTTGACACTGCAAAGAGTGACGCAAAGGCACTCAATGACGCACTCGAAAGCTACATTGATGCGCTTAAGGAAAAAGGTATTGCAGACGATGTCGACAAGTCAAACATTATTGTTGACGAAAGTCAGATTGACCAAAACGATAATGCCGACACAACAGACAATAAAAATAACGATACTCCGAGCAAGGAAGAAACAACCGATACTTCATCAGCTAAGACCGTAACAGGTACAGTTGACGATATTAAAACTTCTGTTAACGACGGCAACTCTGTTTATTACCTTGAAGTAAACGGCAAATATTACTACATCAATGTAGGCGACTGTATGGAAGTAATGCTCATCAATAAGGGCGATACAGTTGAAATCACAACCGACGGTGGCAGTGGTAAATTCATTCAGGCTAAAAATATTAAAGCAAAATAATATTAAAAAGCGTACGGCTTCGGTCGTACGCTTTTTGGTTATATAAATTATAGTTTAGCGTAGGGTTAACCGAATTAAGCCTCCTTTGAAAAGGGAGGTGGCACGCTTGCGTGACGGAGGGATTAACGGGCGAACACAGTTCGCCCCTACGGTGATTTTTCTAATATAGATAGTCTAAAATGATAAAACTTTCGTAGGGGCGACCTGTGGTCGCCTGCCAATCCCTCAGTCGGTAAACCGACAGCTCCTACGGGAG
>JBNMGQ010000160.1:0-1996 GCA_050872345.1 Eubacterium sp.
ATATAGTTATTAATATTATTATTGGGTGGCAAAATGTCACAGCTTAGGGTGACAAATTGTCATAGTTAAGGTGACAAAATGTCATAAGGCGTGTAAAAAATGTCATACGGTATGGCAAAATGTCACGGTTAAAATTTGTACATATATTGACAATTGTAATAATTCCTGCTATTCTTAAAATACTAATAAAAAAGTTGTGACGGCAGAGGGAAGAAAGTTGTTTGAAAAGATTAAAAATAAATTCATAAACTTCTGTAAATGGGTTTGGAGCGAGTGCAAGGATTGGCGAACACTTGTGCTTTTCGGCATAGTTGTGGTGCTTATGTATACACCGGTGTGGCTCGGCTATATCCTTTATTTCGTATTCAAGTCCAAATGGGCAATGGGTATTGCGAGCGCATATCTTGTCTTTTGGGCAGGTCCGTTTACTCCTTATTTTCCGTTGTGCATTGCCATAACCTTGGGCATTAAGAAGCTTATTGAAAAGCTGAAGGGTAAGAAAAATAACGACAATATATCTAACGATTAACAGTCTTTTTAAAAGGCTGTTTTTTTGTTCACAAAATATGATAGAAAGAACTTGACAGCAGTGCTATTATATTAATGTAAAAATAAAGGAGATGTAAAAATGGTAAATAAAAATAAACAAATTCCTGTTACTCTTTTGACAGGTTACCTCGGTGCAGGTAAAACAACACTTTTAAACCATATTTTAGCTAATCAGGAAGGCTATAAGGTTGCAGTTATCGTCAACGATATTGGCGAGGTTAATATTGACGCTTCATTAATTGCAAAGGGTGGCAATGTTACTCAAAAGGATGAAAACCTTGTACCTCTTTCAAACGGCTGTATCTGCTGTACTCTTAAGGTTGACCTTATGAAGCAGATTATTCAACTTGCTACAAGTGGCAGATTTGACTATATCCTTATCGAAGCAAGTGGTATTTGCGAGCCGGGTCCTATTGCAGGTTCAATTTGTATGCTTGACGGTACCGACCCGAGAAGTGAACTTCCTGCAGTTTGCTATCTTGATAATATTGTAACCGTTGTTGACTCACTTAGAATGGTTGACGAATTTCTTTCGGGCGACGCTCTTCTTAAAGAGGATAAGGACGAGGACGATATTGAAAATCTTCTTGTTGAGCAGATTGAATATTGCACAACTATCGTTCTTAATAAGGTTGACCAAATCAGCGACGAGGATAAGGCAAAAGTGCTTAAGGTTATTAAGACTTTACAGCCTGAAGCTAAGATTATAGAGGCTACATACGGCAAGGTTGCTGTTTCCGATATTCTTTCGACTGATTCCTTTGATTATGAAAAAATCCTCAATTCACCGGGGTGGCTCAAAGCTATGGAAGGTGAAGAAGAGGACGAGGAAGAGGGCGAGAGCGAGGAGTACGGTATCGGTACTTTTGTTTACGAATCTTTGCCGCCACTCGACCAAAAGAAGTTTGAAAACTTCGTTTTTGCTCATTATCCAAAGGAAGTTATCAGAGCAAAAGGTCTTTTCTGGATTGAAAACGACCCTCAGACTGCTTATATCTTTGAGCAGAGTGGTAAGCAGAAAACTGCTACCGACGACGGTAAGTGGATTGCTTGTATGCCGAAACATCAGCAGGAGCAAATTCTTGCTATGAACCCTGACATTGCCAACGCTTGGGATGAAAAGTACGGCGACAGAGTTAATAAGATTGTCTTTATCGGTCAAAATATGGATAAAGAAGCTATCACAAAAGCACTCGACGCCTGCAAAGCAGAGTAATAAAAGGTCAGTTCATTTAAACGAGCGTAGAGGCGAACTGTGTTCGCCAGAAAAACAAATTTATATAAATAAAAAAGGTGCTGAAGGAGAGTGAACAAGTCCGTAAAAAATGGACAATAGAAAAAAGGAACCTCCTATGGTAGAATAAAAACTACTATAGGAGGTTTTGTTATGCCAAGAGAATATAGACATATTAAACAATATGAAAATGAATTGTTAGATTTGAGAAAT
>JBNMGQ010000161.1:0-1956 GCA_050872345.1 Eubacterium sp.
ACAACATGCTTTTGAACAAGATACATAATTTCGTCAATCTTGCCCTCGTTGCCCTCGAAATTTTCGTCAAACTTTTCGTGAACTGCATTATAAATAGGAAGAAGAGCCTCGTCACGAACGAGCTTATCGTCTGTATCAAGTGCCTTTTTAACATCCTCGATGCAGAAATCTTCGATTTCCTTCATAATTTCAGGGTCCGGATCAGATGACTCGTATTCAAACTTAGGCTTACCAACCTCGTCAACAATGCCCTGAATGAACTTAACAATCTTCTTGTTTTCTTCATGACCTGCCATAATAGCGTTGAACATTGTATCGTCGTCGATTTCATTACCACCTGCTTCAATCATTGCGATAAGGTCAGCAGTTGAAGCAACTGTAAGGTTAAGGTCAGTCTTAGCTCTCTGCTCAAGAGTTGGGTTGATAACGATTTCACCGTCAACAATACCAACATTAACAGATGAAATAGGGCCGTCCCATGGAATATCGGAAATAGCAATTGCAGCAGAAACACCGATTGCAGCAGTGATTTCAGGTGAGCAATCAGGGTCAACAGACATAACTGTAGCTACAACCGAGCAGTCATTTCTCAAATCCTTAGGGAAAAGTGGACGAATAGGACGGTCAATGCAACGAGAAGTAAGGATAGCCTTTTCACCTGCTCTGCCTTCACGACGGAGGAATGAACCCGGAATCTTACCTACTGCGTACATTTTCTCTTCATAGTCAACTGAAAGTGGGAAGAAGTCAACGCCCTCTCTTGGCTTTGCAGAAGCTGTTACTGTACAAAGAACTTCTGTTTCGCCGTAGCGAGCCATAATAGATGCGTTTGCAAGGCCTGCCATTTTGCCGGTTTCGAGTGTAAGCTTTCTGCCTGCAAGCTCGGTTTCCCAAACTTTAAAATTCTTGAAAAACATTTTTTTACCTCATTTCTTTCTTAAATAATTTATTTAATCAAGGAGGTGCAATAGTAATAAACCCAACATACAACCACTGCATATTGTGTGTCGCATATGCTCGGTTTACTACTATTGTAGGCAACCTCCTAAATTATAAAAAGTAAACAAGGCAAGCAGTGGTATCCCATTGCTTGCCTAAGTGACAAATTACTTGTCGAGAGTATCACGGATGCCAAGCTTTTTGATAAGAGCACGGTATCTTTCAATATCCTTATTGTAAAGGTATACGAGAAGGTTTCTTCTGTGACCTACCATCTTTAAAAGACCTCTTCTTGAGTGATGGTCCTTCTTGTGAACCTTAAGATGCTCAGTAAGCTCGTTGATTCTTGTTGTAAGAACTGCAACCTGTACTTCCGGTGAACCTGTGTCACCTTCGTGTGTAGCATACTCTTTGATGATTGCTTGCTTTTCAGCCTGTGTCATAATTTTTCACCTCATTTAAAATATTACTTTTGCGAAAAACACAGTGACGGGCAGGTGAATACTGCTTCGCAGTCAAACCCCGAAACCGAGTAATTCGTTTAAAGCGAAGTAATTATACCATATAATAATTGAAAAGTAAAGTAAAAGTTGTTATAAATTATAGTTTATAATCGGTTGACGGCTTACGCCACATTGTATCTTTTCTCTCCTTCAGTCACTATCGTGACAGCTTCCTCGTCAGAGGGAGCCAGGTTCTTGCTTCCCTCTGACGAGGGAAGTGTCAGCTATGCTGACGATAGGAGAGATAGGCGAACACAGTTCGCCCCTACGGTAATTTTTCTAATTCAGATAGTCTAAAATGACAATTTCAGGCTCCCTGAAAAGCGTAAGCTTTTTGTGGAAAAGGAGAAAGGAACGAAGTGTTTTTTATAAATTTTCAAAGAATAATTGCTTATAAGAAATTTTATTCAAACACGCAGTTTCTTTCGACGCCGTAGGGACGAATATCATTCGCCGGCCACACCTTTATTTATCTTTAGGCTTACAAACAAGTGCAACTGCCAGACCGCTAAGC
>JBNMGQ010000162.1:0-1944 GCA_050872345.1 Eubacterium sp.
CGATTTTAGGTATCTTAGGATACCATAATCATATCGTTGGTGCTTCGAGCCTTTCACTCGTCAGCCGTCAACCTATTTCCCATACAAAATTTGACGCACCACTGTACGACAAATTTTGAAAAGGAGGAGCAACGGAGTGAATGAGGGATGAATTTCAAATCAAATAATTAAGAAATTCGTCTGAAGTGTACGGAGTTTGTGACGACGCAAACTATAATTTACATTAATAATCTAAGAGGTATTCATATGTCAGGAAAATGGACAGAAAATTTAAGAAACATTGAGCCTTATGTTCCTGGTGAGCAGAGCAAGGACAAGGATATAGTCAAAATCAACGCAAACGAAAATCCTTATCCACCGTCACCCAAGGCAGTAGAGGTGCTTAAGAATTTTGACACAAACAATTTGAGATTTTATCCGAATGCAAATTCAACAAAGCTTAAAGAAGCACTTGCAAAATATTATGGCGTTAAGGTTGAAAATGTGTTTGTCGGCAACGGCTCGGACGATGTGCTCGCAGTGGCATTTCAGTCGTTTTTCAACAGCGACAAGCCTGTTGTTTATCCTGATTTAACCTACAGCTTCTATCCTGTTTGGTGCTCACTTTTCGGTATAAAATACAAAAATTATCCTGTCGGTGCCGATTTCAGGATTAACGCCGAGGATTACAGGGAAGAAAACGGTGGCGTTATTATTCCTAACCCTAATGCTCCTACTTCGCTCGGCGAAGGTCTTGATTTTGTGGAAAAAATCCTTAACTATAATCAGGACAGCGTTGTTATCATTGACGAAGCGTATGTCGACTTCGGTGGTACTTCAAGCGTGGAACTCACTAAGAAATATGAAAATCTTCTTGTAACCGGTACTTTTTCAAAATCGAGAAGTCTTGCAGGTCTTCGTATCGGCTTTGCTATCGGCAGTAAGACTCTTATCGATGTTATGGAAGCTGTTAAAAATTCATATAACTCCTATACCGTTGATTCACTTTCAATTGAAATGGGAAGTAAGAGCATTGAGGATGACGAATATTTCAAATCTACATGCCAAAAGGTTATTAAAACAAGGCAGAGAGTTACAGACGAGCTTAGAAATTTAGGCTTTGATGTGCTCGATTCTCAAACTAACTTTATTTTTGCAACTCATTCTAAGCACAGTATGAAGGATATGTTTGAATATCTTAAAACTCAAAAAGTATTTATCCGTTATTTTTCATTGCCGAGAATTGAAAATTATGTAAGAATTACTATCGGCACTGATGACGAAATGGATATTTTCCTTCAAAAAACTAAGGAGTTTTTAGCAAATGACAACAGGTAAAAAAGCGTCGGTAATTTTTCTTTGGTTTTTGAATATCGTCAATCTTTTGGCAGGAATTATTACCCAGTTCAAAATCCTTTTGAATAAGGATATTACTTCGATAATTCCGATAAAATGGGAGCTTAGCGTTAATCAAATTTTGATGCTCAACTTTATGGCAGTGGTCGTAATTATCTGCCTTATCTGTATGATTTTGACCTATCTTTGCGCCGATGTGCCGTATTCACCGATTGAGGTGCTGTCAAATTTTTCACCGATATTTGCTATTCCGAGCGCAGTTGTGTTTATCCTCGGAATTGTAAACGGTATAAGGGCAGAGCTTTCAGGCGATAAGCTTTGCATAATCTTGTGCTCGCTTGCTTTCCTTTTGATAAGTGTTGTTGAAATTTCTTGTGCTATAACGCTTCTGGAAGATGAATGATGTAATATAAAGAAAACGCTCACGAATTTTCGTGAGCGTTTTTTGTTGGGTTGATAAATTATAGTTTATCGGGCGAACACGGTTTGCCTGTCTCTCCTATCGTCAGCATAGCTGACACTTCCCTCGTCAGAGGGAAGCAAGTACTTGGCTCCCTCTAACGAGGGTGATTCCCCGCAGTGTGAGGAAATGTCACGCAAGTGACAAAA
>JBNMGQ010000163.1:0-1822 GCA_050872345.1 Eubacterium sp.
GACAGTACATTTGAAAATTGCACATCGTTAAATAATATTACTTTATCTGACAAGATTTCATCTATAGGTAATTCTGCATTTGCTGGATGCACAGCATTAGAATCAATAAAGCTTCCAAGGGACTTGAAAACTCTTGGCAGTTCTGTTTTTGCAGGTTGTACAAATTTGAATAATGTGGAGATTCCGTCAAATGTAATCTCGATAGAAGACAGTACATTTGAAAATTGCACATCGTTAAATAATATTACTTTATCTGACAAGATTTCATCTATAGGTAATTCTGCATTTGCTGGATGCACAGCATTAGAATCAATAAAGCTTCCAAGTGACTTGAAAACTCTTGGTAATTCTGTATTTGAAAATTGTGGAAACTTAACAAAAATTGAATTACCTGATGATGTTAAAAAAATCGGCAATAAAGCTTTTAGGAATTGCAGAAATTTAAGAAAAGTAACAATTGACGGTTCGGATATTGAATTAGGCGTTGCTGCTTTTGAAAACTGTGTTGGCATCAATTCAGTTGATATTTCAAAATTCAGTTCAATCGGTGCAGGTGCTTTCAAGGGTTGCCAAGGTTTAACTTCTGTCGTTTGGCAAAACGGTCCGAGCGAAATTTCCAAATATGCTTTTTCAAACTGTGAAAATCTTGAAACAGTAATCATCGATTCAAATGTAACAAGTGTAGACAGGCTTGCTTTCTACGGTTGTAATAATTTGAAAAATGTAACTATTGTCGATAATGATACTTTGAATCTCAATTGCGACCTTCCAAGTGGTTGTACAGTAAATAAAAATGTCGACAAATCTACTTGCTCACATATCAAAACACAAGTTGTAACCGTTGATTCAACTTGTACGGCAGAAGGTACAGCAGTAGAATATTGCCAGATTTGCGGCGACAAGTTTGACACAGTAAGCGTTCCTGTTAAGGCTCATATTGAAGCTGAAGTAATTGACAGAGAAGCTACTTGTTCACAAGCCGGTGTTAAACATACTTATTGCAGAGATTGTGGACAAACTTTAAAATCAAACATTTCAATTGCAACGCTTGCACATAAATATAAGAACACTACTGTCGGTGGTTGGGAACACGAAAGAGACAGTCAGGGCAGGGAAATCTTACCTACCTGCACAACAGGTTCAAAGTTGGTCAGAACCTGCCTTGTATGTGGTCATACCGAAACTCAGGATGTACCGGCACTCGGTCATAACTTCGGCAGCAACAACAAGGTATGTTTAAATTGTGGCGTTGCTAATCCAAATTACAGAGAGTTAATCGACAGTAAGAATCCTGATAAAACAGTTTATACAACTAAAAAGGATGAAACCACAGCTCCTTCTTTAAATACTCCTACCGAATCTTCTAAGACAAATGATACTGCTGCTTCCGAAAGTGCAAATACAACTAAGAAGTCTGCAAATATTAAAAAGACTGCTCCTTCAAAGAAAGCAGTTACAGTAACTTGGGCTAAGGTAAAAGGAGCTAAAGGTTATCAAGTTCAACTTGCTACCGATAAGAAGTTTAAGAAGAATAAAAAGACCGTAACAATCAAGAAGCAAAAGACTACAAAAACAACAGTTAAAAATCTCAAAGCAAATAAAAAATATTATGTTCGTATTCGTTCGTATAAAACAGTAAACGGTAAAAAGGTTTACTCATCTTGGTCAAAGGTTAAATCGGTTAAAACAAAATAAATCATAAAAGGAGAGTCGAAAGACTCTCCTTTTTGTGTAAATTGTAGTTTAGCGTAGGATTAACCGAATTAAGCCTCCTTTGAAAAGGGAGGTGGCACGCTTGCGTGACGGAGGGATTAACGGGCGA
>JBNMGQ010000164.1:0-1730 GCA_050872345.1 Eubacterium sp.
GCGATAAAGTTCCGTCATAAAGGCTTGGCAAAAACGCATAATTTCGCCCTTGCTCTTGCCTCTCGGGTCGAAGTCCGAACCACCCTTTGCGCCACCCATAGGCAGACCTGTGAGTGAATTTTTAAAAGTCTGCTCGAAGCCTAAGAAGTACATAATTGAGCTGTTAACGCTCGGGTGAAAACGAAGACCACCCTTGTAAGGACCTATGCTCGAATTGAACTGAACACGGTAGCCACGGTTAATTTGCGTTTTGCCTGCGTCGTCAACCCAAGCAATTCTGAAGGTAATGAGCCTGTCAGGTTCTGCCATTCGTGCAAGCAGGTCGTCCTCAACATATTCCGGATGCTGTTCGATTACTTTTTCGAGAGAACGAAAAACCTCTTTAACACACTGGATATATTCAGGCTTTGCGCTGTCTCTTCTTTCCACTGTCTTAATTACATTTTCAATATACTCGTTCATAAATACAACCCCTTTTATAAAAATGAACTTTAGTGAGTAGCGACTCACTTCTGTACTTTTAATATAACACTACCATTTTAAAATTCAATATGCTGTCGAAAATTTTGTTAAAATCAAATAAATATCACCCATTTTTACTTTGCCGAAACAAAAAAGAAAGCGCCCTAAACAAGGACACTTTCCAATAATTTGTTACTGTTAAATTTTGCTTGTTTTTTGTGCACTTTTTAAAATACACCCAAAGCCTGAAGCAAGAGAACGAAAAGAAGAATCGGTGCAATAAATTTAACCATTGCAACATAAATATGCTTTCTGCCGAATTTTTCACCGTTCTTGGTAACCTCGTCAATAACAGTTTTCGGCTTGGCAACCCAACCGATAAGAACACAGGTAAGGATTGCAACAACCGGCATAAGAATGTTATTGCTGAGATAGTCAAATATATCAAGAATTTGAGCAACGGAACCGGTAGGAAGCTTAAGCTCAAAGTAGAATACATTGTAGCCAAGGCAAACGATAATTCCGAAAACAACAGCGTAAACCGTTACGAGCACAGCACTCTTTTTTCTGCCGATTTTAAACTTATCCATAATACTTGCAACAATAGCTTCCATAATAGATACGGAAGACGAAACTGCTGCAAAGAATACCATAACAAAGAAAAGAATACCGATAACCGTTCCTATAGTACCCATTTGGTTGAACACCTTAGGAAGCGAAATGAACATTAAGCCCGGACCTGCACTCATACCTTCTGTACCTGCGAAAACATATACGGCAGGAACAATCATAAGACCTGCAAGAACTGCAACGAGTGTGTCGAAAATTTCAATCTGGTTGATTGACTTGCCGATATTTGTATCGTCAGGAACATAAGAGCCGTAAGCAACCATAATACCCATAGCAACGCTGATTGAGTAGAAAAGCTGACCCATAGCGTCCATAACTACAAGGAAAAATTGCTTAAGGGTTACGCCTTTAAAGTTAGGTATCAAATAAAGCTTCATACCTTCCAAACCTGTTCTTGTAACGCCTGTTGCTTCGTCGGTATAGCTCAATGTGAGTGAGAAAACGGAAATGCCGATAATAAGAACTACAAGGATAGGCATAAGGATTTTACCCATTTTTTCAATACCCTTGTCAACACCTGCAATAACTACGCCTGCAGTTGCTGCAAGAAAGACAAGAAGCCAAATAATCGGCTGTGATTTGTCGCTTATAAAGTTAGTAAAGTAGCCGTCCGTTGCAGCCTTTGCGCCTGCGCCCGA
>JBNMGQ010000165.1:0-1399 GCA_050872345.1 Eubacterium sp.
GTTACTACGAAACAGTCCACCGGACTGTTTCTCCCAAATCAGAGATTTGGAGTAACGGTCTCTTTCACTTCGTGAAATTCACTCACCTCCCTTTTCAAAGGAGGCTTAATTCGGTTAACCCTACGATAAACTATAATTTATCAATTTCCTTTTTTACATACTCACAATACAATTTAATTATATCAATATCGGTTTTGGTGTAAATCATACGAGCGCCGACGGTGTCCTCAATTTCGTTAAATATGAGTTTGCCGTTATCGTAAAGAAAGTCAATACCTGCGTAGTCAATATCAAACAAATCAATCACTTTTTGCACCTGATTTTTTTCTTCGTTACTCAAATTGTACACCGTGGCACTGCCACCGAGGCAGAAGTTTGAGCGAAAATCGGTATCACTTTGGCGAAGAATTGAAGCAATGATTTTGCCACCGATTACCCAAACACGCAAATCCTTGCCGAGTGTGTCGCAAGGCTTTTGGTAAACATAACCCTTTTCAAATTCTTCTGCCTTTTCAAGTATAACCACGCCTTGCCCACCGTGACCGTCAATCGGTTTTTTGACAGCAGGAATACCCTTGTAATTTATCGGCAAAATTTCAATGCCGTTTTTTTGCACATATTCGTAGCATTTTTGCTTGTCGTTTGCAAGCTTTGAAAGGGTCGAACGGTTGAAAACTCTTATGCCTTTTTTCTCGAATTTCTCGGCGATTTTATAGTCATTAGTCCTGTTAATAACATAATCGGCAACTCCGTCGTAGCTTTCGTCAACAAGCTTTATGTCAAGATTTCCTTTAAATTTTTCAATAGCAAAAGCGTTGCGCTTTGCTTCTTTTTCGCTGTAAATTAAAATGCCGGTCATTTGATTTTCCTTTTTATTGCGTCAAAAATTAACGGTGCAATGTCAACGCCTGTCGAGTCCATAATGTTGATAATATGTGCGTTCGAGTTGACCTCGCAAACACTGCCGTCATCGAGAATGTCAACTCCGGCGAAAGTTAAGCCAAGCACCTCGCAAGCCTTGACAGCCGTGTCGATTTCGTACTGACTCGGAGTGCACGAAGTCATTGTGCCACCGTTTGTTACATTCGACCTAAAATCGTTCTTATTTTCTCTTCGGGCGCAGGATACACACCTGCCGTCAACTATTTCAAGCCTTTTGTCCGTGCCTGAACTTTCGCTGATAAATTCTTGCAAAATAAACGGTCTGTCGGTAATGTGTGAATAAATGTCTGCAGGGGTGTTGCAAAGGTAAACCTGAAAACCGAACGAGCCGAAGCATTCTTTGAACACTAAAGGTAAGCCTAAAATGTCAATTGCTTTGTCGACAAACTCACTCATATCAACCTCAAAATAGCATTTTGGCGAAATTAAAGTTTTCGGCTGTTTTACTATGTTTTCA